>JAKOSN010000244.1 GCA_029777335.1 Planctomycetota bacterium | reverse complement strand
TTGTCCCAGCACTGGCCCACCCCGCTCATGCTGCAGGTGATCCCGTGCTTACCAAGGAGCAGTTGGTAGTGCTCACTGGCGTACTGGTTGCACCGCCATCTCCAGGGCAGCGACCACCAGCCGGCTTGTCATGGTGTCTGCCATCGACCAGCTCACCACCCTTCGCGAGTACAGATCCTCCACGACGGCCAGGTACAGCCAGCCCTCGCGGGTCGGAATGGAGGTGATGTCCGCCATCCAGGATTCGTTCGGCCCTTCCAGCTCGAACTGCCGATCCAGGACGTTGGACGCCACCGGGAGGGAGTGGTTGGAGTCTGTTGTGTTGCGGAATTGTCGAGCCGATTTCACCCAAATGTCGTTGTCGCGCATAAGCCTGGCGACGGTGTTGACGCTGCAGGGTTCGCCGCTCGCGACCAGCGTGGCGTGGGTGCCAGGAAGGGGAGACCTCGAGCGTCTCGCTCATCAAGCGGACCGGCCAGGTCTCCTGGTGGCTCTCGATGAAGCGGGAGGTCAGGTCGCCTCCCTGGCGAAGAACGCCGCCGCTTTATTGAGGATTTCACGCTCCATGAGGAGGCGTTTGTTCTCGGCGCGAAGGCGGCGCAGCTCGTCCTCGAAGGGCGGGAGCTTGCCGTTGCCAGGGAAGGCCTGGTCGCACTGCTTGTCGAGGGCCTGCTTCCAGGAGCGGAGCAGGGTTTCGGAAATGTCGAGGGAGCGGGCGGCCTCGGCGATGGAGTAGCCCGCCTCGGTGACGAGCTTGACCGCCTCGGCTTTGAACTCACTGGTGAAACTGCGTCGTTGCCTGGCCAGGGTGGACCTCCCAGGGTGATTTTACACCCTCAACCGGGTGTCCACCGTTCGTGGGGAGGTCCACACATCATCAGTTCTTCGAGAGACGCTTGACCTTCGCGACATCCCACAAGCGCACGATCCGACTCTGATAAGCACTGGTAGCCAGCCACTTTCCATCTGGCGAGAAGACAACTTGCGAAAACGGTTTGCCATTATTGGGAGCGAAGTGGTTGAGCTCAATTGGTTTTTTTCCGGACACATCGAAGAACACGAGTTCATGTTTATTGTCGACGACATTCACCCCTACAAGGATCTTCCCGTCGGGTGAAATCGCACCAAAGGATCCCCAAACCGTACGCGTTGGCGGAATGAAGTACTGCGGTTTCTCCTCAATCAATCCTTCCCGACACTTGAAGATGTACAATCCGGCACCATTCTTATCAGCGACCGACCCGTAGCAAGTGATGAAGAACTTTGTCCCCTCATTCTTTTTCCCTCCAGCCAGCCCGAAGGGAGTTGGTGGCAACCCTGATTGATCCTGGACGCACAGGAACCTCTCGATGAGGAGCATTTCGTGAGCATCTTCACCCGAAGTGGAACTGCACGAGGTCAGCTTCCCGTCAGCTGTGAATAACAGGAGTCGATTGCTTTTCCCTTTCTTTCCCGGCACTTGAGCCATCCCCATGAGATCTTTCTGGATCTGGCACAAGACGCGATGGTCTTCAGTTTTTGGATTCCAATTCCATTCAATCACTGGCCCAGAGGGGTAAGCCCCGATAAGCAACTGCTTCGCGTCTGGGGAAAAAAGTATCTGTTGGGGGATACTTTTGTTATCGGGCCAAGGCAAGGTGTTGATCACGCGGATCTTGCCAAGATCCGAAACATCCCAGATGAGCACCCTGTTCAGTGTACATGCAGCCAGCTTTGTCCCGTCGGAAGAGAACAGAAGCTTACGCGCATTCCCACCATTTTTCTCCGCGGCGAGACATTTCCCTGTAGAATTGTCCCAGAAATAGAGGCTCCCGTTGGATGAGGTAGCCAGGAGCGGTTTCCCGTGTTTGGTCGGGGCGAACGCTACCAGGCCGACCTGATCACGGTGCTCCAATTCGGCGACTGGTTCAGGAACAGTGCCGACCTCTGCCGCGTGAATCCCCATACCAGTTGATGGGAAGTGGCCGACAATTCCAAACATGGTACACATCCAGAAAAGTGATCTCATCATACATCCTCCGAAAGAGAGAAATCGAGAAAATTAGCGAGCGCACAGGGGTCTCGCTTTGTTGATCTTGTGGTTACTGGATTCTGTTTCCAAACTCGTCGAAGTAGTGAAGTTGCCCAGTCTGCAGGTGACGTGCGCTAAATTGGACCAGTCGCAGACGACGGCCATCCGATTGGTAGTAACTCAAGCCGCCGTGGTCGTTCCCAACAACGTACACTCCCAGTTGTGTGTCCCAACTCCACTGGGCGTTCCGGGCGGGATAAACCAGCGCCCCATCCGGCAGGCGTCCCGGAAGCACAGCGCCAGACAAAGGTGTCGACGCATTGGTTGGGCTCTGCCCCGGTTGATCGCATCCCGCGGAGTGATAGATAAAGGACCCGATGACCACGAGCGCGATGAGCCATCCACAACCCTTTCCACTTCCCGAATCAGAGGGAGGATTTGGGGTCTCCTTCGCTGGTGAATGTGAGACGTCACTGCTTTTCCCCCCCACGCACCCAGGTATGACCGAGGGTGGAGAAGTGGATGTGGGAACGCGTTCCGGCGTACGATTCGCTTCAGGTTTTCCCGTACAGCCAAATTTCACTACATGAGATTCAGTTGCCAGAGACAGAGACAGGTCTGTTCCCCTCTGTTCAGGCTGCGCGCCTTGGCTCACAACCAATGATTTGTCGACGGAAACACTCGGTAAGGGGCACGGTTGAGTAGGTTGCCCCGCACCAGGTGGGGGAACCAAATTCGTCTCCGATCCCGTGACGATGTCGGAGAGGGAGAACCCAAACTCAAAGCCGAAACGGGGTGAAGCAGTGCTGGTGGCCTGACTGCTCTGTGCATCCACGACGATAACTTCTTGCCGCAGTTGATGCGGTTTGTATTCAATCATCCCGATGGCAGCCTTGGCCCAGAATTGCCACCGCGAGAACCGTTCCTTGAGTTGATTGACGATCGTGTCACTCCGGAGTGGTTTGCTGGCAACCCACTGTCGCAACGCAACTGCTCGTTCCGTTGTCGAGGCCACCAGGAGTAAACTCCCCGTAGCGGCACTGCCATTGAGGCCCAGAACCGACTTCCCGAACAGCTTCAGGGTCAGTCGACCACCAAGTTCCATCATGCAGTGGCTGATCACTTCGAAGCGATCCAGGGCGGTGAACAACTCCTCTGGGGACACCTCGTCGCCGTTGGCAACGGCAGTGAACCGAGGGCCCCAAATCTTGCTGAACGCAAATGCGCAAAGGGGGAAACTGTCGCGCATCAGTTGTTGCAACTTCTCTAATTCCGCGTCCTCGACCTCTTCAGTTCCAAGCCCTACCACGTGCTCGGTGATGGATTGGGCAAATGCCGGAAGGTCGGATCCGCCCAGCACGAAACTGAACAATTTCCCTCCAAGCCACAACCTCCCTTCGTCAAATTGGACCAAACCGTGTTGCATTTCCTGCACAGACGTGTCGCAGGTGACGAAGCGGTATCCCTTGCTGGACAATCCACGGATAATTTGGGTGAGGGCAACGTCTATTCCTTGAGCCTTCGTATCCACTCTCATTTGGTTTACCCCGTCTCTCGCTGCCTATTGCCACCGTGATTGTGGTGATCCCATGGCTGACTCTCCCCGCGCCCGCCAATCTGGAGAGAGTGAACCGTTCGATCTTTCCTTCACCAGGAACAACGCAGGAGGCTTACAGGATTTTTTGATTGCTTCGGGTATTCATGGATCCTACGATCAGGGATCTGGGCCAGAGCAAACCTGGAGGAAACCAAATGACATCGGACCTGTCAGCAGAAATGGGGAAAAATGCCCCATCGGCCTCCACGTCGACTTCCATGCAAACCAGCATGCTCCAACGCCTGATGATGCATGAGCACGACTCCTGGCAACGGTTCAATGCTCTTTATGGTTCAATCATTTTGAGTTGGTGTCGGAGCGCAGGGTTACAATCGGAAGATGCCGCCGATGTGCGGCAAGAGGTTTTTCAGAGTGTGGCCCGAAAGATCTCCCTCTTCCGTCGAGAGAATCCCAATGCATCCTTTCGTGGCTGGCTCTGGACGATCACACACAACAAGTTGTGTGATTTCTGGCGGCGGAATCAACAGATACCGCATGCTCCTGGAGGGACCAGTTTCCAGCAGCACTTGCAGGCGCTTCCCGCAGAGCAATCCGACAGCCTTGCCCCGGCGACGGCTGAGGAAACGGGGATGTTGTTTCGCCGCGCGCTGGAACTAATCCAGACCGATTTCGAACCGCGCACCTGGCAGGCCTTCTGGCGTGTCGCCATCGAAGGTGAATCCGTGAAAGAAGTTGCCACCCTGCTGGCAATGACTCCAGGCGCTGTGTATGTCGCCAAATCACGCGTGTTGCAGCGCCTCCGGCAAGAGTTCGGCGAGTTGCTCCACTAGGAGGAGAGAGATGCCCACCCTCGGCTGTCCGGATCGGACAACGCTCACGGCCTTCACACGTGGTGATCTTGCACAAGATCGTTTTGAAGAGATCGCGTCTCACATCCTGGACTGTCTGAGTTGTCAAACTTTCCTTGAGCACTTTGTGAACGCGGGCGACACCTTGATAAGCGGGTTACTGCGTGTGAAGGAAGGACCAGAACTGACGCCCCGCCCCGAATACCCAGCAGCGCCGATGTCAGGAGAAGTTCGCCTTGCTGCGCCACCGCAGTTCGAATTGCTCGTGCCTCTTGGTCGTGGTGGAATGGGCATCGTTTACCGTGCGCGCGATTTACGTCTCAATCGCGAAGTGGCGGTCAAACTGTTGCAAGATCATATCCCGACGCATTCCGCGACCGCAGCACGCTTTCTCGCCGAGGCCTCGATCACTGGGCAATTGCAGCATCCAGGCATTCCTCCCATTCATGAACTGGGGACAATGCCAAACGGGCGTCCCTTTCTGGCGATGAAATTAATCAAAGGGGAGAACCTGGATGCGCTCTTGCGGCGACGGAGCAATCCGGCCGAGGAGCGGAGCCGATTCGTCGCCATCTTCGAGCAGATCTGTCAGGCAGTCGGTTACGCGCATGCCCACGGGGTGATTCACCGAGATCTGAAACCCGCGAATGTGATGGTGGGTGCCTTTGGCGAGGTCCAGGTGATGGATTGGGGCTTGGCGAAACTGCTTCCCCAGCAGCGCCGTGCACCCAACCCAGATGAACCAGTCGAGGAAGCGGGTACCGTGGTGGCCGAAACGAGTCAGATCATCTCGACAGAATTGGAAGCCACCCAGACAGGGATGATCCTTGGAACCCCTGCCTACATGCCGCCCGAACAGGCAGGCGGCGAAATCCAAAAACTTGATAAACGAAGTGATGTCTTTGGCCTGGGAGCGATCTTGTGTGTGATTCTCACAGGAAAACCCCCGTATTCCGGCAAGGATGCTAATGCTGTCCGACTCCAGGCAGTTCGCGGTCAAATGGAAGAAGCGATCGCGCGCCTGCACAGTTGTGGTGCGGAAGCAGAACTGATCGCATTGTGCCAGAGGTGTCTCGCCAGCAACCCCGACGAGCGACCCAGCGATGCCCATGCGGTGGCCAAGGAGATTGCAGAGCTGCGCATGAGCACCGAGGAGCGTGCACGCCAGGCCGAACTGGCAAACGCTGAGGCGGTGGTTCGTGAACAGGAAGAAAGGAAACGTCGCCGTGTCTGGCTTGGACTCGCGGCCGCGCTCCTGCTTGGATTTCTCACCGCAACAGGGTTGGGATTGTGGGCCAACAGCGCACGTATCGATGCCGAAATCGCCAAACTGGCAGAATCCCAGGCCCTCCAGCGCGAGAAGGAACATGCGGACAGCGAGAGTCACGAACGCCAGCGCGCGGAGGCCGCTGAGGCAACGACAAGTCACGCCCTGTACATCGCTCAGATGCGGCTGGCAGTAACCCGCTGGGATCAAGGACAAATCCGATCTGTCTCGGATCTGCTTCGTCAACTCATTCCGCCACCAGGGAAGTCAGACCTTCGCGGGTTTGAGTGGTATTATCTGGATCGTCTCGCTCGGGGGGAACATCTCGACGTTTTTGGTCGACACCAGGCACACATCACCACCCTGGCCTACAGGCCCGACGGCAGGATCCTGGCCAGTGGCGACGGGCTCGGGCAGGTCAAGATCTGGGATGCTGCAACGCGCAAAGAACTCCGTACCCTCACCTTGCCCCTCACGGTAGGAATTGGTGTCGGCATCGTGTCACAGGCACACTCCCTCCTCATCACTTACATTTACGCCGGAGGTTCAGCGGCCCAGAACGGCTCCCTCCGAGCAGGTGATCGGATCGTTGGTGTAACGGATGCACACGGAACGATGATCCAGGGAGACGCTGCAACGGGAAAGACTCTGTTCCAATTGTTGCGCGGAGAGGAAGGGACCCAGGTAACCATTTTGGTTCAGAAGGCAGACGCGCAGACTGCTACCACCTGCACCCTCAAGCGAATCAAGATGTCCCCTCGTGCGCAGGTTACCAGTCTCGCTTTTCGATCTGATGGCAAATGGCTCGGAGCGGGCTTCGCAGATGGCATGTTTTTCGTGTGGGATCCTGAAACTGGTCAAGTCATCGGCAACGGGCGTGGCGATGTCATCCTCCACCCTGGAGACCCCTGTCATCCACGCCTGAGCTTCTCTCCTGATGGCAAGACGTTGGTCACAGCCGGCTGGAATCTGGCCGTCGCTTTGTGGGACATCAGCCACGGGTGGCCGACCGGCGAACCAACCAAGTTCGAAAACCAGCGCGGAGAACAGATCTATGCCAACCATCTCGCCTATTCGCCTAACGGCAAGGTGCTGGTGGCTCAGTCTGGATCGACAGCGCTCCGTTTCATCGAGTTGAGTTCCCGCAAGGAACTCGCGACCGTTCACTGCCCGATCTCTCACATCCTCTCCATGAGCTATTCTCCCGACGGAAGCCAGGTAGCGGTGTCGGGAAGGGGGGGAGTCGCTCTGGTTAATCCCAGCGACTACACAGTGCATACGGTCGTTTCTGCAGACACGATGATCTGGAGTGTCGCCTTCGCTCCGGATGGGCAATCTCTTGCCTATACCTACGGTCCCACGGTTGTTCTCTCCGATGCACAAGGAAAACAATTGCTGGCCCAATTCCACGGCGCTCCAGAAGGCAGTCAATGCCTGGTGTTTTCTCCCGATAACAGGAAATTGGTAACGGGTGGGTTCGATCAACGGCTGATTATCTGGGATCGCTCCACGGATCCAGAGACGCAAATCGTTGCTGGAGTAACCTCGAACCTCCTCGGCATGGCAATGCTCTCCGACGGCAAGCGGCTTGTGCTTGGAGGAGGCGATCATGCGCTGCTGAACCACCTCTCTCCGACGACGGGAGACTTGATAATTCATGATCTTGGTCAGGGGCAGAATCAATTCCTCCAGCGTGAACCTGGTGCGGTAACAACCGTTGCATATTCTCCTGATGGGACCATTCTGGCGGTTGCCCGGGGGAATCGATTGCTCAACCGCTCCGGCGTGGTCCACCTCTATCAGGTTGCCACCGGACAACTGTGCAGCACTCTCGACGAATTCCCAGGACCAGTCTCGTGTCTCGTCTTTTCGAGGGATGGCAAGAAACTCGCCGTCGGGAGTGGTAATCAGTTTCACTTTGAATTGGAAGGCCAGGTATCCCTCTTTGATATTCCCTCAGGGAAGAGGACCGCTGTTTTCAGGTCTGCCACACGGAGTGTTGAGTGTTTGTCGTTTCTCGCGGGAGACGCTCGCCTGGTTGGAGTCTGCGTGGGAGGAATTGCCTCGCGTCAAACAGTGATCAAGATCTGGGATGTCTCTTCTGGGAAAGAAGTACAGCTGATTCAACCACTAAAGGATTCTCCTTCGGCAATCGTGATATCGCCCGATGGAGGTTCCTTGGCGATGGCGTTCCGACGAGGTAACGACATCACCTCCCCGTCTCAAATCGATCTGCTTCATCTAGATGCAGGACACTTGTACGAGTTGGATGGGAAGGTTCCTGGAGAAGTCTATGCCCTCAGCTTTTCTCCGGATGGGAAGAAGTTGGGAGTGGCGTCCCATGGTGGTCGAGTCGATCTCTGGGATGTGGCGACCCGAAAGCGAGAACGCGAGTTCACTGGCCATCGTTTTCATGTTGGTTCACTCGCTTTCTCTCCGGATGGCAAATCGTTCCTCGCAGGTGGTATCGGACTGGAAGGCAGTGGCTGGATTCTCTGGGATGTGGTCAGCGGACAGAAACGCAATGCATTTACTACCCACACCGACCAGGTGTACACCCTGAGCTTTTCTCCGGATGGGAAGCAGTTCAGTGTCGGGATGAAACGGGGAGATGTGCGACTGTGTAATTGCAGCACAGGTCAACCGTCCAGAACTCTGGAGCCACCACCTCAGACGACCAACGGGCATTCGGGAGCCATCCTCTGTCTGGGGGGCTCGCCCGATGGAAAACTCCTCGCCACAGGGAGCGAAGATCACACGGTGAAGGTCTGGGATCTCACTACCGGGAAGATCGTTCGTTCGCTCGCTCATGAGATGGAAGTGGCCTTGTTGGCCTGGTCCCCCGATGGCAAATTCCTGGCCACTGTAGAAAGAAGAACGCTCGCCAGTGCCAATTCGGAGACACTCCGACAGGAGGGGAGTAACGACACGATCCGGCTCTGGGACATGGATTCCTTCCAACTGCGAAAAATCCTTCCCGCAGAGGCAGCGGAGATAACCGCCCTCTCATTCGCTCCAACTGACCGAACCCTCCTCTGGGCGACACGGCTGAGCCGAAAGGCCCCGGTGGGGGAGTTGAAATCTCTTGATGTGACATCGGGCGTGGTATCGAGTATCTGGAAGTGCGATTGTGGGTCTTACATGAGCTGCTTTACCTTCACCCCGGATGGGAAAACCCTGATTGCGGGTGCTTCCGATGGGCATGTTACCAACCTGGACTGGAACAAGAAAAAGGTCATCAGGCAGTTCAAGGGACATCAGCACGAAATCGTTTCCCTGGCGATATCTCCGGATGGCAAAACAGTTGCAACGGTGGCAAAGGATGAACAGATCCTTCAATTGTGGCATTTCGCCACGTGGGAGGAACTCTTTCAACTCCCCCTCAAAGTGGGTACCTCTGGTGCTCAGAACCCCTTTCTGACTTTCGGTCCACGGGGAGAGAGGCTCCTTGTTGGCGGATCAAGGATCGGGGAGAGCGGACAGGTGCAGATTTGGCGTATCAGATAACCAGGCAGTTTCGTTTTGCAAAGGAGCGGTAAGGGCATTATTCGTCTCTCGTCAATCGAGGATTGACGAGAGACAAGCGTGCCGTCGATCAACGGCACGAGGGCCGCCGGCACCTCGCGCAGCAGGACACGGTCCCGTCCGCTGAGGTCCCGCCCGCCACAGAATCAGGGCGCGAAAACTATCCCTCAACGTGGCAACCTTCGAACGCCTCAGAGCGAGTGGTTCGTGCCAACCTGGCGGCTACGATCGAATTCCGCCGAGGCCTCCTACTCCTGGTTGCTGACCAGATCGCTGTGAGTATGGGCCGCCCGGCCTTCCTGTGGGAAGCCCTCCATGTAGCGTGCGTATCCCTGTGCGAACGTGGGATCGTCCTTGAAGTGGTCGATCCCCCACAATCAGGCTTCCTCGCAGAACCCGTTCTCCCAACCTCAGGAGAAGAGTCGCAGCACCGTCGCTGGGCGGGCTGATCCCCAACGACGAACCATCACCCAGGACGGTGCTGCGCACTTATCTCCGGCAAATGGGCTTACCCTAGCGAACGAGGCATCCTGCACAGTCCGTCAAGGTTACCACCTCTTGCTGGACCGAGGACAACCGGCCGCTCGGTAATACCCGGAGTATCTCCTCTCGGAGATCGTGAGACGCTTGCAAGAAGCGGCTCCAACGCTGGCCCAACTGGCAACCAACCCACCTGGTCACCATTCTCAGTGGAAGTCCCGCGTTGATCCGTCTCAACGCCGAGGTTCTGCGAGTGCGCCAGGTGCTGGCGCTGTGTTCCACCGAGAAACAACCAGAGTCAACCTCTGAGATGCGCATCGTGGTGGAGCAAGGTCTCCAGGAGTTGGGCATCGCCCTGCACTTCGCGCCTCCCTTTGACGAAGGCAGTCTCCGGAGCATGCAGCAGCAATTCACTGCTTCCTTGCAGGAGTTCTGGAACGGTGTTGATACCTCCCGGGTGGTGCTCGACATGACGCCGGGGAAAAAGAGCATGATCCTGGCACTGGCCGGGCTGGCACCTCGTGGAAGTTCGCTAGCAAGAACATCCACGAGCCATACGGTCGGGTCATCTACGAACTCAAGAACGGCAAGCAGATCACGGGCCGCGGGGTCGAAACCACCGGCGACGCGATCATCATCGCGACCAATCCCACGAACTTGCTCGCCGACCATGTGCGCATCAACAAGAAGGACGTCGAGAGCGTCGCCCCATCGCGCGTCTCGTCGATGTCCGAGGGCTTGCAGAACACGCTCACTCAGGAGGAGGTGCTCGACCTGCTGGCGTACCTCACGAGCCGGTGAAGCGCCCACAGGGTTGACGCGATGCCGGAGTTGCGGAAGATGATCGTTGGTGTTCTGTCTCCTCCGCGCTCGTCCGACCCCGAGGTTCCACGATGACACAATCGTTCACGTGCCACTCACTGATTTCTGGCCTGTTCGCGGTGACGATTGCCACCGCCGCCATGGCGCAGGGCGAACAATACGGCTGCAAGCGGACCAACTTCGAGGTCGGCCGTGCGAAGGCGTTCCTCATCCACCCGCCGAAGCTGCCCGACGGCGGCTCGCGCCCCTGGGTCTGGTACGCCCCCACGATCGGTAGCCACCCCAACGCCAGCAACGAGTGGGTGCTCAAACGTCTCCTTGATAAAGGCTTCACTGTCGCCGGTGTCAATGTGGGCGAATCCTACGGCAGTCCCGCGGGGCGGAAGATCTTCTCGGAGTTCTACGACCACGTCGTGAAGGAGCACAAGCTCGACGCCAGGGCCAACCTGCTCGCGCAGAGTCGCGGCGGGCTAATGCTCTACAACTGGGCCGTCGAAAACCCCGAGAAGGTGCGGGTGATCGTGGGCATCTACCCGGTGTGCGACTTGCGGAGCTACCCCGGCATTCAGACCGCCGCCGGGGCCTACGGCCTGACGGCCGCCGAACTGGAGAAGCAGCTCGCCAGACACAACCCGATCGACCGCCTTGAGGCCCTCGCCAGGGCGAAGGTGCCCGTCCTGCACATCCACGGCGACTCCGACAAGGTCGTGCCGCTCGAGGCGAACAGCAAGGCACTGGCTCAGCGCTATGCCGCCCTTGGAGGCCCGGTCCGGCTGATTGTCGTCCCCGGAAAAGGGCACGCGGAGATCGCGGAGTTCTTCCAGGAGCCTCGGATCGTGCAGTTCTTCCTCGACGCCAGGTTGCCCGAGACGAAGGACCGGTAGACAGCATCGCTCAGGACGGTCCTCCACAAACGGCTGGGATGACGCTCACGCTGGGAGATCGCTGTCTGCATTCCGGGTTCCCTCACGAGGATCCTCGAATGACTCCGTGTTTCCGTTCGCTCCTGTCTCAGTCTGTTTAGTTGCGTTGCCGGGAGCCGGCTTGCGCGGACGACAACCCGCGCGCAGTCAAGTCCGTCAACACGAAGTTGATGCAGGTGCCGCCGAGGCCGGCCTTTTCGCGGCGGGAGAAGCTCATCGACTGGATGATCGCCAAGGACAACTCGTACTTCGCCTCGTGGTTCATTGCAGCTGATTTATGGATTCGTACGAGTGGCATGCGGAGGCGGAGAAAATCGTCCTGGTGATGGACAACCTCTCGACGCACAGCCCAGCAGCGTTGTACGAGGCGTTGGAACCCGCCGAGGCACGACGCTTGGTGGAGAAGTTGGAGTGGCACGACACGCCCAGGCATGGCAGCGGGTTGAACGTGGCGGAGAGGGAGTTGAGTGTGCTGGCGCGGCAGTGCCTGGACCGGCGCATCCCGGACCTGGAGGCCTTGTGGCGCGAGGTGGCTGCTTGGGTCCGGACAAGGAACGCAGCCGTGGTGAAGGTCGATTGGCAGTTCACCACCACCGATGCGCGGGTAAAGCTCAAAAGACTTTACCCAACAATTGAGCTGCAATGAACCACGAGCGAGGCTCCCCGCCCGGTTGATCGGGGCGAAGGCCTCGGCGCGCGGTGTCGGCAGGCAGGTCCGCCGATGGCGCAGCCCCATGCCGTCAGGACCTGGGGTTGCCGCTCTGGCTCATTTCTGGGCCGCAGGCGATTTACGCTCAATCTGCAACCGGGCCTTGCGGAGGAGGATCTGGCAGGTCAACCAGTCGTTCCAGCCGTCGCCCCAGGAACCCGCCTTGAGATGTGGTGCCTTCCCGTCGAGCGGGCCTGGACCGACTTTGAATCCATTCCCGCCTTGATCTGCTTGACGACGAACCGCTTCACGGTCTCGGTTTGCCTGGCTCGCCAGACGACACCCATGCCACCTTCGCCGATCACTTCCACCAGCGTGTACTTCCCGTCGATGAGGGTGCCGGCCTTCTCGCCTCGACCGGGGAAGTCAGCCGGCGGCGCATCCGGGCTCTCGGACGCGAACGTCCCGGTGGCGCCTTCGACTGCCTGCTCCGGCCTCGTCCGCCTGCAGCAGCGCCTCGACCCGCGCCCGCAGGTCGGCATCCCCACCGCACTCGCGGTCGAGGTAGCCAGCCCGGGCCGCCGGGTCGGTCAGGTCGGACGAGGCCAGGATCAGGGACTTCGCTCGTGCGTGATCAACGGCCATGGTTTACCTCCAGAATGGGATCTACTCTCATTGCCCCATCCAGGGGAAAAGTGTCTCACGGATTCCAACCTGTGTTTCCATGGCCTCCCGAAGCCAGGCTCTCGCATATTTCCAGTTCCGAGAGGCGACCGCCCGCGAAAGCCATCCGTGGAACTGCTGGGGCAAGACGTCTCTCCAACGGTCGCTGACCGAGAAGAAAAGACCGACCGGTGACTCGACCGACTGTGAATGTGCGAACCTCGAACGAAAGCGCTTGCTTCCGTACTTGCGGAAAACCAAAAGTATCGAGGCGTTAAAGCCATCGGACGCACGACAAGTTGATGGGAAATTTGTGTGTTCTTTGTGGTTGTCCCCTGCGGGGCGACACGCGATAATCAACCTACCGCGAGAGAGTACAGACCTCGGCGAGAAACGACTTCCGGCGGACCATGGTCCGCCCCGGTAGAGGTGGTTATTCCGCGCAGGATGATCTGGCCCTTGCGGTCTGTGTGAGGAGAGAGGGAGAGCGGATGTGTCCTCAGCGGTGACCAGCGCTGGCCAGAGAGCGAACAAGGTACCCCCATGAGCCAGGTTACTCAGGTGCTTCTTGCCATCGAGCAAAAGGATCCGCAGGCAGCAGGGCAACTACTCCCTCTGGTCTACGACGAGCTGCGCAAACTCGCCGCGCAGAGACTCGCTGACGAGAAGCCGGGGCAGACGTTGCAAGCGACCGCGTTGGTCCACGAGGCGTACCTCCGGCTCGTGGACACCCAGAAGGTACAACACTGGAACAGCCGCGGTCACTTCTTCGCCGCCGTGGCGGAGGCCATGCGCCGCATCCTCGTTGAGCAGGCCCGCAGCAAGGGGCGACTCAAGCGGGGTGGCGGCCATCAAAAAGTAGCTCTGGAACTGGTCGCGGGCGAGGAGGCCGACGAGAGCGCAGGTCTCGACCTGCTGGCCCTCAACGAGGCCCTCGACCTGTTCGCCGCCGAGCATCCTGAGAAGCTCGACCTGGTCAAACTCCGTTTCTTCGCCGGGTTGACCATGACCCAGGCGGCCGAAATGCTCGGCATTTCAACCGCCACCGCCGATCGTCACTGGCGTTTCGCCAGGGCCTGGCTGGCGCGCCGACTCGGCTCAGGGGACTCCTCGGGAGAGAATTCCGCGAAGGAATGATGGGAGCGGGGCGCGGATGACGCACTGAAGGTACGGGCTCGTCGTGCGCGCATGGCAGGATTCTGACTGGGGAGTACCGATGGACAGGAACGAGGAATCGATCTTCGCCGCGGCATTCGCGATGGCCGATCCGACCGAGCGGGCGGCGTTCCTCGACCGCGCCTGTGCGGATGATCCGGCCCTCCGCGAGAGCGTCGAGTCTCTTCTCGCCGCGTACCAGGTCGGGTCGTACCTGGAGGATCCGGGGATCGTCCTCTCCTCCCACCAGTGCCTGACCGTCCCCTACGAGCCGGACTCGGTGTCCGTCGGCAAATCCATCGACCGGTATCGCCTGCTGGAGCAAATCGGCGAGGGGGGCATGGGGCTGGTGTTCGTCGCCGAGCAACAGCAGCCCGTTCATCGGAGGGTGGCGCTCAAACTGATCAAGCCGGGGATGGACACTCGGCATGTCGTCGCCCGCTTCGAGGCGGAGCGGCAGGCGCTGGCCCTGATGGACCACCCCAACATCGCCCGGGTCCTCGACGCCGGCGCCTCCCCCGAGGGCAGGCCGTACTTCGTCATGGAACTGGTCAAGGGCGTGCCCATCACGGAGTATTGCGACGCCAGGCGCACGTCGGTTCGCGAGCGCCTGGGGTTGTTCCACCAGGTGTGCTCGGCGGTGCAGCACGCGCACCAGAAGGGGATCATCCACCGCGATCTCAAGCCCTCCAACGTGCTGGTCGCCGTTCACGACGTGATCCCGGTCGTGAAGGTGATCGACTTCGGCATCGCCAAGGCGGTGGGGCAACCGCTCACCGACAAGACGATCTACACGGAGCTTTCCCAGCTCGTGGGCACGCCGCTGTACATGAGTCCGGAACAGGCCGGGCAGAGCAGCCTGGACATCGACACGCGCACGGACGTGTACTCTCTCGGCGTCCTCCTGTACGAGCTACTGACCGGGACGACGCCGATCGAGCGCGAGACGATCCGCAATGTCAGCCACGACGAACTGCGGCGCATCATCCGGGAGGATGACCCCGCCCGCCTCAGCGCCCGCTTGAGCACGCTGAGGGCAGAGGCGATGTCCACGGTTGCTGGCCAACGTGGCGAGGCCCCGCTCCGATTGGTTCATACGATCCGGGGTGAACTCGATTGGATCGTTATGAAGTGCCTGGAGAAGGACCGCAACCGGCGCTACGAGACGGTGGGAACGCTGGCCGCGGATGTCCAGCGCTACCTGAACGACGAACCGGTGATGGCATATCCGCCCTCCGTGGGATATCGGTTCCAGAAGTTCATTCGTCGACACACGGGGCCCGTGGCGGCGGGCGTGGTGGTGTTGCTGGTACTCGTGGCGGGAATCGTCGGCACCACGATCGGTTTACTCCAGGCAAACGACCAGGCCCACAAGGCGAGCGAGGCTCAGAAGGAGGCGGATGATCGCCGTCAGCATGCGGAAACCGCGACAGAGTTACTGGCATCCATCTTCAAGAATCTAAACCCGGAAAGGGGCTCCATTGAGGGACCAGAACTCAAAAACCGCCTGGTCGCCGAACTGGACAACGTGGCGGTACGGGTGGAAGAAGCGACGAAGAACCCGCTCATGCAAGCGCGACTTCAGGTTGCACTTGGCGACGCGTACCTGGGCGTTGGTGAATACCGCAAGGCCGTAGTACAGTTGGAGCGTTCCCTCAAGAAGCGGCTCGCCGAACTCGGGCCAGACCATTTTGACACGCTGGTGAGCATGCACAACCTGGCCCATGCGTGCCTGGAAGCAGGTGAGCGCAACCGGGCATTGGCACTCATTCGCGAAACCGTTGAGAGGGAGAGGGCCACGCTGCCCCTGGATCACCCTTCCCGCCTCACCAGCCTCGAACTCCTCGCCTCAACGTACGAGCAATGCGGGAACATCGAAGAGGCCTTGTCTCTGTGCGAAGAACTTGTCGCTGCGAGCACCAGGAGACTTGGAGCCGACCACCCCGATACCCTCCGCAGGATGCATTTCCTGGCCAATGGGTACCGCCTGAACCACAAGCCGCGTCAAGGCCAGGCTCTGCTCGAACAAGTCGTGGAGATGCAGAAGCGAAAGCTCGGCCTGGACAACACCCAGATCCTCGAAAGCATGAGCACTTTGGCCGTGTTCTACGTAGAAGCGGGACACTACGATCAGGCCGTGTCCCTCCTCCGGCAAGCGTGGAATGGGTTCGAGACCAGGTTCGGGCCGGAGCATCCGCACACGCTGAAGGTGATGAGTCATCTGGCCGAGGCATATGCACAATCTAACGAACTGAACGTAGCCATGCTCCTGTATGAACGGGTTGTTATGTGTTACATCCGCCGGCTCGGCTACAGCCACCCTGAAACGGCCATACATCGCAGGTGGCTGAGCGTCCTCTATACTCGGGTTGGGAAACCCGAGAGGGCCGTTACCCTGTTTGAGCAGCTGGTCGAGGAGACAAAGGCGCGGCTCGGCCCCGACGACCCCAGTACACTCCAGCTCACGCACGAGGTCGCCTCGTGGTATGAGAGGGCCGGGAAACACGAGGTCGCCTTACGTTTGCACAAGGAGGTCTATACGAAACGGAAGGCCACACTCGGTCTGGATCACGAGAACACGCGCGAAAGTATGCTGAGCCTGGTCCGCGCGTATCGCGCCGACGGGAAACCTGACCAGGCATTGCGATTGCTGGAGGAAACAGCGAAGGAGATAAGGGCCCAATTTCCCTTCGACCACCCATGTACGATTGACAGTGCCTACTCGCTGGCCAAGGCATACCGGTCCGCCGGGAAGTACCATCTCGCGGTTGTTTTCTACGAGCAAGTGGTGAAGGGACAGAAGGCCAGATTAAGACCAGACGACCCGTCGATCGTCTCGTGGGTGAACGAAATGGCGTCCGTGTATGTGGCTGCTGGCAAACCCAAACTTGCGGTGGCCGCCTATGAGGAGATTCTTGCAACGTGGAAGACGAAACTCACGACCAAAAACAACTACCTGCAAACCACGATGCTTGGGTTAGCCGACGAGTACCGGAAAATGGGCCAGGTCCGAGAGGCACTGACCTTGCAGGAGGAGGTCTTGACGGCGCGGAAAGCCCGCTTCGGCCCTGGCCACTTGACTACCGTCACCAGTGTGACCAGTGTGGCGCTCCTGCACCTGGCTCTGGGTGAAATTGAAAAAGCAGATACGCTCTTCTCGGAAGGTCTCGACGCGGTTTCCAAACACAACCCGGAGGGGTCGCAAGGGAAAGCCTATGCCCTGCTCAGTCTCAGTCAGATTTCGCTCCAGCAAAAGAAGTATGCTGCCGCTGCATCGTTACTTTGTGAGTGTCTGAAGATTTTCGAGAAGACGGATTCGGACAAATGGATCACATTCAACACCATGTCGGTACTCGGCGGGGTCCTGCTGGCCCAGAAAAAGTATCCAGAAGCCGAGCTGCTGATCATCCAGGGCTTTGACGGGATGAAAAAGAGGGAAGCGACAATCCCTGTGGGAGTGAAGTATCGACTAACCGAGGCCATCGAGCGAGTTGTGCAGTTGTATGAAGCAACAGACCGACCGGAGAAGGCCAACGAGTGGCGAATGAAGCTCAAACCTGGGACCCCCGTACCATAAATTCCCTTGAGGGATGTGCCTTTTCGGGGACACACTTTCAAAATCTCTTCTTTTCCGTGATGTACTCGACCGCTGGAGGGCGCACTGGTTTTTGTGCTGCAAAACTAAAACCGTGTGAAGTCCCTCCCAGGAGAGTATGTCATGTCCGCGAACAAAGGGTTCCGGTCCCGCCGCTCGTCCGCGTACCGCCCGACTCTGGAAGTCCTGGAAGACCGCCTGGTGCCGAGTGGTTTCGCCCTGGGGTTAGAGGGTGACGCGGCAAGCAACGGCACGACCGCCCTCGACGCGAGCGGCAACTTCTACGTCTCTGGGACGTTTCAAGGATCGCTCGATTTCGATTCGGGACCGGGTGAGCACATCCTCAGTAGTGCGGGTGAAGACGATGCCTTTGTGGCGAAATACGCGCCGGACGGTGCCTTCCAGTGGGCGCGCAGAATCGGCAGCCCGGGTGCGGACAGCTCTGTCGGCAACGGGTACGCCTGGAGTTCCGTCAAAGTCGCGCCCGACGGCATGATCTGCTTTTCCACGGGGTTCACGGGCACCGCGGACATCACGGGCATCAACAATGACGGAACGACCTATACCTCGAGTGGGTCCGTCACTGCGGTCGGGACGCTCGATACCCTTGTCGGGACAATGGATTCCGACGGCAACGTCCTCTGGACGCGGGCAATCGGCGGCGAGGGCGCGACGCTGCTGCCGCGCCCCCTCGCGGTTGCACCAGACGGGTCGATCCTCCTCGCGGGTAGTTTCACGGGAACGGCCGATTTCGATCGTACGGCCAGTTACGGCGATAACCGGGACGTGCTGGTCAGTGCTGGATACGAAGATATTTTCGTGGCGAAACTCACGAGCACTGGTTCGTTCGCCTGGGCAACGCGAGCGGGGGGCGTGCGAAATGAAAGCGCCTTGATAGCCGTCGATACGGTGGGCAACGCGTACGTGTCAGGAGCGTTCCTTTCCTCTTCGATCAGCTTCGGCTCTCAGACGCTCACCCGGCGCAGCGCGATAGGTGCGGACAGTTTCACGAGTAAAATCGACGTGACGACCGGCCAATTCGTCTGGGTCCAGCAAATCGGCGGTGCCGATGCTTATGTGCCCTACGGCGGTTCAGCGGCATACCACGATCCCGCTGAGACGGATCCCGAGCAGGGGAACTCTGTCTACGTCTCAGGTAACTTGTACCAGGGTGATGGTCCAGTCACGTTTGGTAACTCGAATATCACCTTGACGCGGACGACCGGCATGGACGCTTTCGTTGCCAAACTCGACGGCAACGGGAACTTCCTCTGGGCCAAACAGGTCCAGGGGTGGACCGACGTCGATCCTGACGTCCTGACCACGGACGCCGCTGGGAATCTGTACGCGACCTTCCGTCTTACCGGATCAGGGACGACCGACCTGGATCCGGGTTCGGAGCAGGCGTTGGTCGCGATGCGACCCGGGTCCACTCAGGACGCCCACCTGGTGAAACTCGACCCCGACGGCACATTCCTGTGGGCCAGGCAGGAAGGCCGCAACGTCCGACACGCGATTGGTGCGGACGGGGCCATTTACGCGGTAGGAACGTACGACGCCGCCACCACCGAATTTGACGTCGGCTCGAGCAGCGTCACGCTCGCTACACCGCCGGGCGACACGAAAGCTTTCTATCTCCTCAGGATCGACCAGAATGCTCTCGGTGCCGTCTTCGGTAAGGTGCTTTACGCGAACGGCTATCCGGCCGAGGGGGCAGCCGTCACCTTGCAGCAGAATGGGAATGTCGTGGCCAGCACCACGACTGGGAGTTTCGGCGAGTACAATCTCCGGTATCTGCCCACCGGCGACTACACGGTGCAAGCCCTCGGCGGTTCCCGGGCCTTCACCTTGACGGAGGCGGGCCAGTTCCTGAGCAGTCAGAACATCGTCCTGCCTCTGCCCGTGGAGAGCACCAAGTTCTATGTCGTCGATGACGCCAGCAGCGACCGAACCTACCAGTACGGTGCCACCGGTTCGACCAACGCGAACACTGCGCTGGCAGCGGGGAACACGGCACCACGCGACGTCACAAGCAACCAGCAGGGAACCAGGGTCTGGGTGGCGGACGCCAACAACACCGTCTACGTATACAATGCCAACGGCGCACTGCTCGGTTCCTGGGCGGCCAGTGGGCTTCCGAAAAACTCCGAGGTCCAGGGCATCGCCACCAACGGAACAGACATCTGGCTGCTGACCGCCAGCAGCAAGCAAGGCGACAGGGTCTACAGGTTCGCTGGTGCTGCCAGCAGACTCTCCGGCAGTCAGAAGGCTGCGAGTAGTTTTGCCCTTTCCTCCGGCAATACGAACCCCACGGGAATTGTGACCGATGGCACCTCGTTCTGGGTCGTCGATAACAGCACAACGGACCGGGTCTTCAAGTACACGCTGACGGGGAGCCTGCTGGGAAGTTGGAGCATCGACCCGGCGAACGGCAGCCCGACGGGCATCACGATCAACCCGAACGACGTGAGCCACATCTGGATCGTGGACAACTCGGCACTCAAGGTCTTCCAGTATAGCAGTTCCACCTCACGAACCTCCGGCACGCAGCTGGCCGACCGGACGTTCACACTGGCACCGGGCAACACCAATCCCCAGGGTATCGCCGACCCACCGTGCCCCGATCTCTTTTTCGCCGCTGCGTCCGCCTCAGAATCCGCCAGCGGTGCGCTGGCCCGAGCGACCCTCACCGGCTCCGCGGCTCGTACACCGGCCTGGTGGGGCGAATCAGCCAACCCCTCGTGGAGCTGGTTGGTCGATTCGAACGAGCAGGAGCAAGCCGCGTTCGGCATGCCTACCCACCAGCTCGAACGGAGCCACGTGGACCTGTTCCTGTCGCTAGCGCAGGAACGCGGCGGTCCAACTGGCGATGCCCGGGATGATGAGGGTGCGCACCAGCCCCCGCGACGCCATGATCGCCTGATCTCCGGGAGCAGGCACGTCGTTAAGGTGGAGTGGACCCCACCGCTGTTCGAAGTGGACGCGACGAGTGATCTGCCGGACAGAGACCAGTAAGCTTGACTTTTCCTGATACACATTCCCACCAATGCTGTTCCCTTCCACAACGAAAGGAGGTAACCCTCTCGACGCCGCAGCAACAGGAGTGGTTGGCCGCTGGGATGAGGGGACTCCCTGCATCA
Organism: Planctomycetota bacterium; assembly: GCA_029777335.1. GTDB lineage: Bacteria > Planctomycetota > Planctomycetia > Gemmatales > Gemmataceae > JAKOSN01. The sequence goes on along the minus strand of JAKOSN010000244.1, from coordinate 25,073 downwards.
CCGCCTGTGGTTCACCGCAGTCGCCGCGGGGTCATCGACTGCCCACCGAGGTTCGCGCGGTGCGGCAGCTGGTGGCAATGCGGGCCGACGCGGGCTATGGGGTGGCGGCGTGGATCTGTCTGATGTTCACCCTGAGCAATCGGTCGCTGATCAAGCCGTTGAGGAAGGCGGGACAGATCCACGGCAGCGGGGTGGGGAAGAAGCATTACGTGGTGGAGCAAAGCTGTCGTGGGTGAGTAATTTGCGGCGCCTCCAACTGTGCTCTGCAAACCAGCGGCCAGGAAGGCAGTCACTAGGTGAAGGAGTTTCCTGCCCCGTGGCAAGGGGGAGGGAGATTGACACATTGTTGGCACCGTGGATAGTGCCAAGCAGAACCCCTCATCGTAACTCAGACATGGTGAGGAAGTCAGGATGGTAAGATGCAAAGAAACGGAGAGGGCGGGATTCGAACCCGCGGTGAGGTTTCCCCCACACAGCATTTCCAGTGCTGCACCTTCGGCCGCTCGGTCACCTCTCCAGCGGATCGTTCATGGATCAGGAACGCCTTGCCAGGCACTCTCCTTCCTGATGTTGATCGTACCGAACGGCCTACCCTTTGGCAAGAAACCGCGGCGGGAGATTCCACGCTCTCCATGAGAAGACCATCCTCTGCAGAAGCTCTGATCGCTTCTGCTCTTGGCGAGGAAGACCATCAACCTCCTGCTTGAGCGTCAGTTGTATCCTCCCCTGGTCTCCTTCTCGGTCGGCATCAGATTGATCGACCGCCCCGTCTGCAGCACTTGCTCCTGATCATTGGAACAACCAGAGAGCATGGTGACGGTGAGCAGAAAAAACAAAATGAGGCGCTTCATGATCCGCTCCGACTGGAGTCAGGAGAGCCGCGCAACATCGACCGAACAGGGGAGTCATTCCGATAACCAGAGGGGTGCTTGTGGTCAATGGGAATTGCTGAACTTCTCGGGGAAGCGCGGCGATTATTGCGCTGGTTCTGGTCACCCTGGCCGTTTTGGTGTATGACGGTCGGAAGATCCCTACGCATCCCTGTGGAGACACCCATGCGCAGCAGTTCACTCCTGGTTCTTCTTCTTGCCACTCCGCTCCTGGCAGCAGAGCCTCAAATCCACCGCGATCTCCCCTATGCCAACACCAAGGAGGAGCGGCAAACGTTGGATGTGTACGCGCCGACCGGCGGAAAACAGCATCCCATCGTGATCTGGATTCACGGCGGAGGCTGGCAGGCAGGCAACAAATCCGAGGTGCAGAAAAAACCGGAGGCGTTTGTCGCCAAGGGGTTCGTCTTTGTCTCGATCAACTATCGCCTATTACCCAAGGCGACGATCAAGCAGATGGGGCAGGATGTCGCCCGGGCGATTCGCTGGGTCCATGATCATGCCAGCGCTTACGGCGGCGATCCGCATACCATGCTGGTGATGGGACACTCCGCGGGGGCGCAACTCGCAGCCCTTATCTGCACGGATGAGCGCTATCTGAAGGCAGAGAAACTCTCGCTGACAATCATCAAGGGCTGCGTGCCCGTCGATGGCGACACCTACGATGTGCCACTGCAGATCAAGACGGTCGAACAGCGCCGGGCCGACATTTACAAAAAGAAGTTTGGCGATCTGGAAAGTCAGAAGGATCTATCTCCGGTCACCCACGTCGCCAGAGGAAAACACATCCCGCCTTTTCTGATCCTTCATGTCGCCGAACACCCGGAGACGGGGGGGCAATCGCAACGGCTGGTCAAGGCCCTGCACGAGGCGGGGATCCCCGCGCAGGCGTACCCCGCGGCAGGAAAGAACCACACCACCATCAACGCCGACCTCGGCACCGAGAACGACAAACCCACGCAGGTGCTCTTCGCGTTTGTCACCCGAGCGCTCCAGGGCAAATGATCACTCCCTGGGCGAGCGCTTCCGCGCCGGGGAGAATCACCTAGCGCAACGCGATCGTGTGGTGGCTGAGGCGTTCGTAGCCATGCTCGGTAATCAGGTAGTTGTGCTCGATGCGGATGCCGCCGACCCCGTGAATGTAGAGCCCTGGCTCCAGGGTCACCACATCGCCGGCCAGAAGCGTTTCAGTTGCTTCGCGCACAATGTACGGAGCCTCGGGGTGGGTCAGTCCCAGACCGTGGCCGGCGTGATGCGGAAAATGCTCCGCCACGCCGGCCTTTTCAAAGACCTCGCGCACCGCGCCGTACACCGTGCTGCATTCGCGCTGTGCACGGAGTTCCTTTTCCCCCGCTGCCATCGCCGCCAGGCACAGATCGTACATCCGTTGCTGATCGGCGTTCGGCTCCCGGCCCACCACGAGCGTGTTGGTGAAGTCGCTTCGGTAGCCGCCGATCACGACCGAGTAATCAAGGATGAGCATGTCCCCCGGTTCGATCACCTGATTCGTGGGCGGACCGCCCCGTCGCACGGGTCCCGGGCTCACGGCAAAATCGCCATAGACGATCACCGCCTGGCGCGCCGCCTGGATGCATGCCTGATTGATGCCACAGTACACGTCCAGCTCTGTCATCCCTGGACGCACCTGCGCACGCGCCCAGGCATGGCCGGCCTCGGTGGCGCGCATACACCGCTTTAACAGGGCGATCTCGTCGGGGTCTTTCTGCCGGCGCATCTGTGCCAGGGTGTGGATAACCGTCGCCGCGTAGGGATCCCCCGGACGATCGTGAAAACGCAGACCAGTCTCACTACTGGGATTCACACTGCCAAGGAGGACGAGTTGCCGTGGCCCACGTCCCGGGGATTGCCCATCGTACCAGGGCACCACAACCCGTTCCTCGACACATGCCTCTTCCACGGATTTGGGCAGACGATTGTCGTGGAGCAACTTGGCCTGGCCATCGCGGCGCACCATCAAATAGCCGCCAAACCCTCCCCCGAGCGAAAAGGGATCGACGTGAAAGCCGCCCAGATACATCAGGTGGATCGGATCGGCCAACCGCAAATGGTCGCTTTCGGGTGGTGGATCGAGTTGTTGCCACAAGCGCTGGCGACGCGCCTTACATCCCTCGGGAGTGAGCATGTTGTTCCCCCCAGTCGCTTTGCGGTTAACCCCGCAGACAACCCCTGCCCAGTGGTCTGCCTGCACCAGCGGCAGAGTTCGCTAACCATGTTGGTCTGTCTACATATACTATGACCGCAACGGCTCGCTGCCAGCAAAGGAGAGGACCTCGTGCCGACCGCGTTGCTCGACAAGCGTGAAGAGCGGATCCGCCGCATGTTCGGCAACATTGCGCCCAGCTACGATCTGCTCAATCATCTGCTCAGTCTGAACATTGATCGCTACTGGCGCTGGCGCACGACACGCCTGGTTCCTCCCCAGGGAACGGCGCCCATTCTCGATGTCTGCACGGGCACCGGCGATCTGGCGCTGGCCTATGATCGGGTGGTGAACCATCAAGTTCCCATCTTCGCCACCGATTTCTGCCATGAAATGCTGGTCCCCGCGCGCGCCAAGCAAGAACGCGCGCAGCGTCGCGGTGGCAACGCCCTTCCCAATGTCCACTTTCTGGAGGCGGATACGCAGCATCTCCCTTTCCCGGACAATTCCTTCCAGATCACCACCGTCGCCTTTGGGCTGCGCAATGTGACCAATACCGACCAGGGAATCCGGGAGATGGTGCGCGTCACACAACCGGGCGGGCGGGTCGCCATCCTGGAATTTTCACGCCCTCAACACTGGCTCTTTGGCCGTCTCTATCGCTTTTATTTCACCACCGTCTTACCCACCCTGGGACAGTGGATATCACGCAGCAAGGACAGCGCGTATCACTATCTGCCCGCCTCGGTCATGGAATTCCCGGATGGGGAGGCGCTCGCAGACCGACTGCGCCAGCACGGATTAACCGAGGTGCGCTGGTATCCATTCACCTTCGGGATTGCTACCCTGTACGTGGGAGTCAAGAAGAACCCCCCGCTTTGAACCCGCCCTGGGGACAATCTCGATCCAGGAGAGCAGGACCCGATGTCTCAGCCGGCCCCTTCGTCAGCGTCCGCCCCACTGCTGGTTCGCACGGCTCGCGGTGAACAGGTAGAGCGTCCGCCTGTCTGGGCCATGCGCCAGGCCGGACGCTGGGATCCCGAGTTCAACAAACTCCGGGGAGGGCTTTCATTCTACGAATTCTCAGAGAATGTCGAACTGGCCGCACGCGCCTCGCTCCTGCCCCGTCGCTTCGGGGTTGATGGGATTATCCTCTTCTACGATATCACCACCCTCCCCGTGGCGATGGGGCAACCATTCGCCCTGCGCTCGGGGGTCGGCCCAACACCCGAATGGACAATCAAGGGACTTGCCGACGCCGAACGGCTTGAGGCGCACCCGGAGCCCAATTCCTATCAACATATTCGCGATCTGTTACGGGTGGTGAAAGGCGAACTCGCAGGAACCTTACCCGTGCTGGTCTTCGCCGGGGCTCCCTTCACTGTGGCCACCTACTGCATTGGCACAGGCAAGAACATGGAGGCAACGCGCACCTTCATTCGCGAGCAACCGCGTGCCTGGCAACTCCTGCTGGATCGACTCACCACCGCAACCGTCGCCTTTCTCACGACCCTCGCGCACGAGGGGGCCGATGTTTACCAACTCTTCGATTCCTGGGCAGGGATGCTGACTCGCGAGGAGTATCTGCAGTGGGCGCACCCGTACCATCAAGCGATCCTGGCCAAAGCCAACCAGATTCCGCGTATCCTTTTTGTCAAGGAATGCCCCTATCTCGAGCTCCTTTGTGCCAGTGGCGCCAACGTGATCAGTCTGGGGCGATGCCATGATCTGTCCGGCGCTCGGCGCGCATATCCGCATCTGGTGTTCCAGGGGAATGTGGACGAGGAGATTCTGCGCAGTGGAACCCCCGAGCAAGTGCGGGAGGCCACCCGGCGCTGCCTGCACGAGGGCGGCGGACAGCGGCACATCGTCAACCTGAATCACGGCGTCGATCGCACCACTCCGGTCGCCAACTTTGAAGCCTACATCGAAACGGTCAAAACCTGGGTCCCAGGGGATGGCGAGGCATGATCGACCAGGGAAGAGGGGATGTTCTGGGAGGAGTCAGCAAAGATAGGCTTGCAAACGATCCAGGGCTTGTTTCGGAGTAAGCCCAGAAATCAGAAAACGCTTCTCTCGGCTGGTCGCCCCGGAGAGAAGTTCGATCTGATGGCGTTTGATCCCGAGGGCTTCCGCCAGGGTGAGCGCGACCGCTTCGTTGGCCTTCCCCGCTTCGGGTGCCGCCGATACGGCGACCTTGAGGGATCCTCCCTGTTCACCCTGAATACCGGGCTTACGCGCTCGCGGTTGTGCGCGAACGGGAAGAATGCATCCCGCAGAGTGCTCGCTGATGCCGATCATGGGTTTCCCCTCGACTCCGCCACCAAACGAAGAACGACCCCATCCACAGGGCGCACATCATATTCGAGGGGCGTGGGGGAACGACCAGGATCGTTCCATTCCAGCAGGATCGTTCGCAAGCGACCGCACTTGACGGTCGCACTCGCCTCGTCGGCTGCCTCGCCTCCTGGAGAACCACCCCACAGAAGCCGATCTCCGCGGCTGCTCTGCAGGATCACCTGATTGGCTATCACCGTGATTGTCGTAATCGGCATCTCGCGGGGGAGAAGGCCAGCCACGGCCGCAGCTGTCAACAGGGGCGCATCGTTCCAGCGCGACCCGGTTGGGGTCAGAGGCGCCTGCACTGGGCCATGAAAGTGCGGAAGGTTCTCTGTGCGGGTGTGCAGAGGCAAGAGATACCCCCGAGCGTCGATCACGCGCGTCTGTTGCTGGGTATGCACCACAAGTACCGGAGTTCGATAACGCAGCTGCACGCGCAAACGTTCACCGGTGAGTTCCACGCGCTCGACTGCTTCGACCCAGGGATGGGCAGCGAAGAGTTCCGAGAAGCGCGGGAGCAGGGACCGATCCCGACGATCAAATGCATCGGGGAGATCGCCGAGATACTGGACCTCGCCAAGAAAGGCAGCCCGACTCATCCCTGGCGGGGGAGTGCATTCAATCGCCGCAAAGGTTCCGGGAGTCGAAGAGGGTAACTGTCGCTGCGCCAAAACACCAAGAGCGAGAATCCCCGAGAGCAAGCCGCCCGCAAGGGCAACAGAGAGGCATAGTTGCCCAGGCCAGGTCCGAAGACGGCGGCCTGTCACCAGACGGCGATTTCCAGTTCCATCTCCACGTGAAACTTCTCCTGTACCTTGGTGTGCACCAGGTCGATCAACCGGAGCACGTCGCGGGCTGTTCCGCCGGGGTGGACAATGATCGAGTTGGGATCGCGCTCGCTCACCTCGGCTCCCCCCACCCGCGTCCGGGCCAGCCCCGCATTCTCGATCAGGGCTGCCGCGCTCAGTCCGCGTGGGTTGCGAAAGATCCGCGCCGACGCCTGGAAGGTCAAGGGCATGGTCGCCTTGCGCAAGATCCAGGCCTTGCGCATGCGCTTCACGAGGGCGTCCGGATCGTCCTTCTCCAGCTCGAACTCCGCTCCCAGGATCACCGGATCGTCCAGGCTGCTCGAGTGATAGCTGAATTGCAGTTCCTCCCGTTCGCGGACCTGCTTCTGGCCCCGGACATCCAGGACCTCGACCCGACGCACAAATTGGCCAATGTCTCCCGAGCGATCGCCCACGTTGCAGCGCAGAGCCCCGCCGACCGTTCCCGGCAGGCCGACCAACGTTTCCAGTCCGGCCAACCCATGGCGAGCGGCCTGCGAGATGAGTGCCGACAGACTTGCCCCTGCGCCAGCCTGCACGCGCCGGCCCTCCACCGTCACCTGAGTGAAGGCGGATTCGCTCAAGCGCATCACCACTGCGTGGACGCCGTCATCGCCCACAAGGAGGTTACAGCCATTGCCCAGCACACGGAGCGGGACACGTTCTCGTTGACAGAACTGCACCACCGACGCGGCTTCCTCCACCGTGCGTGGTTGAACCAGCCAGTCAGCCGGCCCGCCCACCTTCAGATAGGTGTAGGAAGCGAGAGCTTCGTTCCGCTTCACGTTCTCGACAACGGCTGCCAGATCTGCCATGATGCTCCTCTCCCGTCTTTCCCTGGGTCCTGTCCCATCTTAAGAGGCACAGCCCTGGACCGTCAACGCACCTCCCCTCCTGCGCCACATTCTTGGGGTTGCTCCCTGGCGGAAGACACCGACCTGTGCGATAATGCCGCCTGACCCACCGGGAGCGAGTCTGCACAAAGGAACGATCATGACGTCTGGGCCAATTCGAGCGCTGGCAACCTCTCTGCTGCTTGTGCTGCTCTCCTCTTCCGTCCGCGCCCAGCCAGTCCGCACCGACCCTGCCGAGGGGATTGCCTTCTTCGAAAAAACAATCCGTCCGCTTCTGAGTGAGCATTGCCACTCCTGCCACGGGCCCAACAAACAACAGGCGGGTTTGCGTCTGGATTCGCGGGGAGCGCTCCTCAAGGGCGGTGAAAACGGCCCCGCCATCAAACCGGGCCTTCCGGAGGCGAGTCTGCTCATTCAGGCAGTCCGGCGCAAGGGCGAACGGAAAATGCCTCCGCGTACCCCACTCCCTCCCCAGGCGGTGGAAGCACTCACCCACTGGGTCAAGTTGGGCGCGCCCTGGCCGGAGAAAGCGGAGACCGTTTCGCCCCCCCTCGACTGGAAGCGTCACTGGGCCTTTCAGCCGATTCGCGCTCCGAAGGTGCCTCCAGTCAAAAATGCCTCCTGGGCGCAAACGTCGATCGATCCTTTTATCCTGGCCCGGCTGGAGGCAAACCAGCTCGCGCCCTCGCCAGCGGCAGACCGACTCACCTTGCTGCGCCGCGTCACCTTCGACCTTGTTGGCCTGCCTCCGACGCCGGAAGAGATCGACGCCTTTGTGAAGGACCCCGCCCCGGATGCCTATCACAAGGTGGTCGAGCGCTTGCTGGCCTCGCCCCACTACGGCGAACGCTGGGCGCGCTACTGGCTCGATGTGGCCCGCTATGCCGACACCAAGGGCTATGTCTTCTTTGAAGAGGCGAATTATCCCTGGGCCTGGACCTATCGGGATTATGTCATTCGCGCTTTCAACGAGGATCTTCCCTACAATCAGTTTCTGCTGGAACAACTCGCCGCTGATCGCCTTCCCCTGGGGAAGGATCGGCGTCCGCTGACCGCCCTCGGTTTTGTGACAGTTGGCGGACATTTCATGAATAATCCTCACGATATTCTGGACGATCGGATCGACGTGGTGACGCGTGGCCTCCTGGGATTGACCGTCACCTGTGCCCGCTGCCACGATCACAAGTTCGATCCGATCACCCAGAAGGATTACTACGGGTTGTATGGCATCTTCGCCAGTTCGGTTGAACCGCGCGTTCCCCCCCTGTTCAACGATCCACCCACCACTCCTGAGTATCGCAAGTTTGCCGAGGAACTGGCCAAACGAGAGAAAGCGCTCGACGACTTCCTGCACACAAAGCAGACAGAAGTGATCGTTGGTTCCAAGAAACGCGCGGCAGAGTACCTGCTCGCAGCCCACGCCATGCGCAACCAACCCAGCACGCAGGAATTCATGTTGATCGCCGATGGCAACGATCTCAATCCGGCCATGCTGGCGCGCTGGCGCGGGTATCTGGAGCGAGCCCAGCGCAAGGGGAATCCCGTGTTTGTGGCGTGGGAGCGTTTCGGCACGCTGGAAGAGAAAACCTTCGCCCAGCAGGCGGCTCAGATCGCCGTCCAGTTGGTCGTGCAGCAACGCGGGGTAAAGTGCAATCCTGTCGTTGCCCATACCTTTGCCAGACAGCCCCCCCAATCGATGAACGAGGTGGCTCAACGCTACGCGGAACTGCTGCAAAACGTGGAGCAGGAGTGGCAGAAAGCCGTGGAGACGGCACGGCAGAACAAGAAGCCGGGGCCGAACGCATTGCCAGACCCCGCGCGCGAAGAGATTCGCCAGGTGTTTCACGCCCCTGATGCTCCACCAAATGTGCGCGTGGAGTTGTTCGAGGAGCTTGCTCTCCTCCCTGATCGTCCTTCGCAGGCCAAACTGCAGGAATTGCGGAAGGCAGTGGAGCAATGGCGCGCGACGGGGCCGGGCGCTCCTCCACGAGCGATGGCACTGGAGGATACTGCGACCCCCTACCAACCACGCATCTTTCTGCGCGGGAATCCCGGTCGCCCCGGAGAAGCCGTTCCGCGTCAGTTTCTTTCCCTCCTTGGCGAAGGCAAGGATCGCCCTTTCACCGACGGCAGTGGGCGCCTCGAACTGGCAAAAGCCATTGTGGATCCGAAAAATCCTCTGACGGCACGAGTACTGGTCAATCGCATCTGGATGCATCACTTTGGTGTGGGATTGGTGAAAACTCCAAGCGACTTTGGGCTGCGTAGTGATCCACCCTCGCACCCCGCGCTGCTCGACCATCTGGCCTTGACCTTCTGTGCCGACGGCTGGTCGATCAAGAAACTCCATCGGCGAATCGTTCTGTCAGCGACGTATCAACAACAAAGTCTGGATCGTCCCGAGGCGCGCACGATTGATCCGGAGAACGCGCTCTTTTGGCGGATGAACCGGCAACGGCTGGATTTTGAGGCAACCCGCGATGTGCTCCTTGCGGTTTCCGGACGGTTGGAGCGCACCATCGGTGGCCCCTCGACGAAGGATCTCCTCTCCGCCAAGGCTAACCGGCGCACGCTTTACGGGTACCTGGATCGCCTGAACGTGCCGGGGATCTATCGGACCTTCGATTTTCCCAGCCCCGATGCCACCAGCCCCAAACGTGATCCCACCACGGTCCCCCAACAGGCGCTCTTCTTCATGAATCATCCTTTTCTGCGCGATTGCGCACGCCAGATGCTCAAACGAGCCGATGTGGCCAATCTGAAGGATCGCCACGCTCGCATCGATCGCCTCACGCGCCTGTGTCTTGGCCGTGGTGCCTCGGCCGAGGAACTGCAGTTGGCGCAAGACTTCCTGGGCACGCAGGATCAACCTGCACGCTGGGAAGAGTATGTCCAGGCCCTTTTCCTGCTGAACGAATTTGTCTTCATCGATTAACAGGGCGACATCGATCCCATGAACGATCTGTTTTCAACTGCGCTTTCCCGGCGTGATTTGCTCCAGCGAAGCGGGTTGGGGTTGGGAATGATCGGGTTACTTGGAACGCTCGCGGATGGCGCACGTGGACACTCCACCCCGGCCGCGCTCTCTCCCCTGGCGCCACGGCAACCACACTTCCCCGCGAAGGCCAAACACTTTGTCCATCTCTTCATGAATGGGGGGCCGTCGCACGTTGATACGTTCGATCCCAAACCGCTCCTGGCGAAGTATCACGGCAAACCACTCCCGAACCCCAATCTGCGAACCGAACGCAAGACTGCCGGCGCCATGCGTTCCCCGTTTGCATTCCAGCGCTACGGGCAAAGTGGAATTGAGGTGAGCGAACTTTTCGCCCGCACCGCACGCTCCATCGACGACATCGCCGTCGTTCGATCCCTCCATGCCGAGGTGCCCAATCACGAACCTTCCCTGATGTTGATGAATTGTGGCGATGGCCGACTCCCACGCCCAAGCGTGGGCGCCTGGATCACCTACGGATTGGGGAGCGAAAACCAGAATCTCCCCGGCTTTCTCGCGCTCTGCCCAGGGGGATATCCCATTGTCGCCACCCAGAACTGGCGAGCCGCCTTCCTCCCCGGCGCCTATCAGGGTACGTACATCGACACTCAGCACACCGATATCCGCAAATTAATCGAGAACATTCAGAATCCCTCCCTCTCCACGAAGGAGCAGCGACGGCAACTCGATCTGGTCCACCGTCTCAATCAACGCCATCAGAGCCAGCGCCCAAACGATCCCCAGCTGGAAGCACGCATTCAGTCGTTCGAACTCGCCTATCGCATGCAAATGGAAGCGACCGACGCCTTCGATCTGCATCGCGAACCGTTGAAGATCCGCGAACTGTATGGCTCGGGTGTGCACGGCCGCCAACTGCTGATCACACGACGTTTGCTCGAACGTGGGGTGCGTGTGGTCCAGGTGTGGAGTGGAGGCGGGCAGCCCTGGGACAACCACGACAATCTGGAAAAGCAACATCGCCAGTTGGCCCAGAGCTGGGATGGCGCCATCGCCGCCTTTTTGCTCGATCTCAAACAGCGTGGCATGCTGGAAAGCACCTTGATTCTCTGGAGTGGCGAATTTGGACGAACCCCGGTGGCAGAGTTACCTGGCCTGAGCGGGCGCGACCACAATCACTACGGTTTCTCAGTGTGGCTGGCCGGGGGCGGGGTCAAGGGCGGGATGGTGCATGGTGCGACCGACGAGTTTGGTTTCGCCGCGGTGGAGAAACGAGTTCACGTGCACGATCTGCACGCGACCATTCTGCACTTGCTGGGATTTGATCACGAAAAACTCACCTATCGCTATGCAGGACGGGATTTCCGCTTAACCGATGTCCACGGGCATGTGATCAAGGAACTGCTCGCCTGAGTGAAGGGTTCTCTCCATGAAATCTCTGACCTGCACACTGCTGGGATTCGTGCTTCTGGCAACGCCGGTACGCGCCGACGAACAAGCAAAAGAAGTTCGTCCCGCACGCAGTGACGCCGAGTTGCGCGCGTGGCTGGAGAACATGATCTGGTATCACCATTTTACGGTGTCTGAAGCCGGAAGTGTGCTGGGGCTGAAGGAAGAGGAAGTCCAGGCCGCCCTGAAGAAGTTCCAGATCAGCGCGGCAACGCGCCCCAAACGCCCCATGGATGCTCCCCTGCTGGTGTTGCCCTACCCTGGCGGACGACATCCGCGCATCGGTTTTCTCGATGGTGCCATTCGCCCGCAGCGCGAGACCAAGGTAAGTGTCTTCACTCCCTGGGACGAGGCGAGCTATGTCGTGGTCGATGTGCCCGAAGCGATCTGGTCCAATCTCGGCTTGACCTACCTGGCTCATACCCATGTGCCCACCATCTGGACCAAGCAGAAGATCGATCTCCCGAGGCAGGAATGGGTCAAACGTGGCGACGGTTCGCTGGTGAGTGAACGCCGGTTGCCCAACGGAATTGTATTTGGGGCCCGGGTGATCCCAACCAGAGAAGCGGTGCGCATGGAACTCTGGTTAACCAACGGCACCCGGGAAAAACTCAGCGATCTGCGTGTGCAGAACTGTGTGATGCTCAAGGGGGCTGCGGGGTTCGAGCAGCAAAACAACGACAACAAGGTGATGCACAGCCCCTACGCTACCTGTCGTTCCAGGGATGGAAAACGCTGGATTATCACGGCGTGGGATCATCCGCATCGTACCTGGGCCAACGAGCAATGTCCGTGTTTGCACAGCGATCCCAAATTCCCCGACTGCGCTCCCGGGGAAACCAAACAACTGCACGGATGGCTCTCATTTTATGAAGGGAAGGATATCGAAGCGGAGTTGAAACGAATTGGCAAGCTCGGCTGGCGCAAGGATCGTTGAGGCAACCAGGCAAGGAAAACCCGTGCTTTTCAGAGTCCCGACTCTGTGGGCGGACTTTACTCCAGGCACGCCCCAATCGATCGTCCCTGGCGGAACAATCTCGCAGCCAATCCTCGGGACTCTGAAAAGCTTCGTTCTCCAATCACTGCCCTTGAATCAACTGTTCGCTATAGCTCTTGGAGTAGCGATAGCTACTGCCAGGCCCCTGGTGCTCTTTAACTTCCCTGTCGATCGTCAGACGACAGCTTTCCATCCGTCCTGTCTGGAGATCGAAGAGGACCTCGCCCTGAGGCAAGGATTGCAAAAGGGGAATCTGATCCGCCACTGTCCTGGGCGGTGCTTTCAGTTCGCTGGCCACGAGGACCTGGAGTTTCCCCCCGGCAACGGCCTTGCACTGACATTTCTGGATGGCGGCGTGTCGTTCCCCTGTCCCCTGCGGCGGCTCAAGCACGATGGTAAAGTTGCGTTCCCACGTCTGGCCATTCTGAGGGGCGGCTTCGGGGAGCGGGCACACAAAGGGAGGTTCGCTTTCAAAGCGGCTGGCCGGACCAAACTTGGATTCCTTCACCTCAACCACACGCCCGAGCGGATCGAGCCGCACCACCGCTAACGGGACGCCAATGTAGCGACCCAGCGTTTCCTTCATCTGGGGATTGCTTTTCTCGGGTGCGCTCGAATCATACAGCAGCGGATCGCCACTGGCTGGGGTCGTTTCCAACCGCATGGAGGTAAGCGAAAGTTGCAACGTGGCAACTCCTGCAGGATCGACCGCCGTCACTTGCCAGCGCTTGACGAGCGTGATCTGTTGCTTGCTCTGGGTGGTCATCGTACCGACTGTCTCACCCACCTGCATTTGCTGCTCCACGCGATACGTCAGCACCTGGCCCTGTTGCCAGTGCAGACGCGGAGCAGCGGTTTGCGCAGACGCACACGCGGCGAGCACCAGCCCAGTGATCGTGGCCGCCATCGTCGTGCGGATCATGACCTCTCTCCTTTGCGATCAGCCAGGAATCCAATTCCGGCCGACGCTATAACAAGGAGGCTGGCAACGAACCAGATCATTTTACCCCGTGTTCACAGCCCGAGAGAAACTGTTGAAACTCGGTATAGAACTCGGGAATGGGAGTGTGGTTGTGATCAAGATTGGGCATGGGAAAGAAACGCTTGGGCTCCTTGGCTGCCTGGTAAAGACGTTCCCCGTGGTGGAAGGGAATCACCCGGTCCCCCGTACCGTGCGCGATGAAGACCGGCTTCGGACAGTTACCAATTTTCGCCAAATTATCGAAGCGCGTGCGCAGCAGAGCACGAACTGGAAGCCAGGAATAGGTTCCTGCGGCAACATCGGGAACGGAGGTAAAGGTGCTCACCAGGATCAATCCCCGATGAGGATGCCGGGTGGCGATCTCCACGGCCACTCCTCCGCCCAGGGACCCGCCATAAAGGAGAATCTTCTCCGCCGGGATCTGGCGATCCTGTACGAGCCAGTGGTAGGCGGCCTCCGCAGTGGCATAACACGCCTGTTCGTCGGGTTGTCCGGTGCTACGACCATAGCCCGGGTAGTCGATGATGAAAACGGCGATCCCACAACGTTCTTGCCAGCGCTGCACCCCCGCCCCACGAAAGCTTAGATTGCCGGCGTTCCCGTGACAGTAGAGCATCGCTCCGTCGTCGGGTTTCCACCCCGGCGTGGGGCACCACCAACCGTGAACGACCACGTTGTCGCTCAGCGGAAGGTAGACGTCCTCCGCATGAATGGCTGCGGGAGGATCGGCCCACGCAGTCTCCGCGGTGGTTGGAAAGAAGATGAATCGCCGCTCCAACAACAGCAACAAGAGGATCACTCCAAACAGGCCCAGAACAACCCCAAGCAGAATTCGGATCAGGCGAATGCGCCAGGATCGTGGTTTCTTCTCCATCGTCCACTCCAGGCGTTAGACCGCCCTCGGAGCTGCCTTCCTGGCTTGCCAACGTGTGCGGATCCCTCCGAATACCAGGGCCACTCCGAGCAGTATCCCCCCTCCCCCAGGTAGCCAGTCCCCGCAGCGAGCATAGAGGCTGGTTCGCGTGTCGAGCGGAACCACTGCCAGCATCACGCCGCGCACTTTCTTGAACTCGTGCCAACGCGCAAGGGGTAATTCCGCCACGGCACCAAGAGCGGGATCGACCTCCCAGATGGTGACATCCCCCTGTCGGCTGATCCGCTGAGGTGCCAGGACTCGCCCGTTGCTGTCGATCAGGGCCGAGATCCCCATATTCACCGAGCGTGTCAAGGAACGGCGTGCCTCGATCGCCCGGAACCGCGAAACCGCCAGATGCTCCTCGTGCTCGCTGGTGCCATCAAACCACCCGTCGTTGGAGATGTTAATCAGGAAATCGACCGGAGCGCCCTGAGCTGGATTCACATATTCGCGTGCCAGTTGCGGATCGGTTGCCTCGTAGCAGATAATCACTCCAAACGTGTACTTTCCCAGCGGAAGCCGCGTGAACTGCTCCCCCGGTGATACGCTATAGTCAAAATCGTAAGGTGCCAGGTGGTTCATCCACGGCAGCGATTCACGGAACGGAACATACTCGCCAAAAGGAACGCGATGCATCTTGTCGTAACGCCCCAGATACTGCCCTGTTGGGCCAACAAGGACCGCCGAGTTGTAGCGTTGTCCCATGTCGGTTTCATTGGGCCAAACCCGTGCGTTCATCCCCATCAGCACATGGCTGCCCCATCTTTTCTGCCGCACCATTGTGGTAAATTGGTGGGACCCTCGCACCTGATCAACGGTGTACCCCCCTACTTCCTCCCAGTCGTCCGGCCAGCTGGTTTCCGGCCAGACAAGAAGATCTGCATGGGGATAGAATTGGGAGGCGAGATCGCCCAGTTCGGCATAATGGTCGCGCATGACCTGCGCAGGGCTTTTGTGCGGTTCGTCGGAGGTAGAACCAACCCCATTGCGGATCTGTTGAGGAACATTACCCTGAATCAGCGCCACGCGTGGACCCGGCTCATCGGGCACCTGATCCAGGCGCCACGAGCCATAGGCAAAATACGCGGTGAACAGGGCAAGCACCAGCGCCGATTGGGCCACAAGCGCAGGGCGACCTGGAAGGCGCGACTCCGGGGAAATGCGAACGACCTGGCGGATCCCTCGTAGACGAGACAGCCACTCCAGGGCGATCACATTCACCATCGCCACCAGCAAGGAAACCGCATACGCTCCCGCCAGATCAGCCACCTGGATGAGCGGGAGAAACGCGTGCTGGGTATACCCGAGCATGTACCAGGCGAACCCTCCCCCAAAATGGGCACGCAGATATTCGAGAGGGATCCAGACCAGGGGAACCGTCACCAGCAACGGGAGCCGCGTGGTATGCTCCAGGCGTCGCACCAACCACAGGGCCAATGGCCAGTAGAGCGAGCAGTACAACGACAGTCCGATCCAGGTGAAATACATGCGCGGATCGGCCACGCGTAGCCACTGGAGGATCGGGACATAAAAAGCGATCCCTCCCCACCAGGCACACAGATAAAGTGCTCGCGGACGAGCATCGCTACGCACCAGGAGCAGAAATGGGACAAGCGCGATCCAGCCGAGGAATCCCCACGCCATGGGAAAGTAGCAAAGATAGAGAAGGACCGCTGAGAAGGACGTGGCACCAAGCAGCACCCATCCAGAACGACGTGAGAGAACGTCGTTGGCGGCCGGTTGCTCGGTGAACGGCGCCAGTGGCTGAGAGGTGGTCATTGCGGTTGGATCGGCCGTCGTGACCAAGGCGTCCTTCCTTTCTGTGTCAGGTGTCGAGCCGGAGAACCGGGACGACCTGGCCCGCGCGGAAGGTATGTTCACCGGCGGGGAAAACAACCAGGGCATCCGCACGGGTCAACCCGCGCAGATCCGGGGATCCGAGCCATGGAACCGTGCGCACCCGTAACCCCTCCTCGTGGTTGACCAGCGCCGCGGGGTGGTAGGTGGGCCGATCACTCCGATGGGAGAAATCCTCGTCCAGCGCCAGATGGATCAGCACAGGACCGGGCTCTGCATGCCCCAGCAATCGGCACAGAGCCGGACGAACGAATAACTCAAAACAGACGAAACTACTCACCGGGTTGCCTGGCAGACCAAACACCAGGGTAGTGCGCTCGGTTTGCGCCAGCGTTCCAAAGAAGAGCGGCTTTCCCGGCTTCATCTCCACCTTGTGAAAGTGGGGGTGCACACCGAGTTCCTGGAGCACTTCAGGAACCAGATCGCGTTTCCCCGCCGACACTCCGCCGGAAAGCAGCAGCACATCGGTCTGAATGCCGGTGCGAAGAAGCGTGCGCAGATGCTCGACCTCGTCCCGGGCAATCCCAAGGGTGCGAGGAATCCCGCCCGCTTGCACAACCTGCGCAGCCAGCATGGGTCCATTGCTATTGCGAATCTGCCCTGGACCGGGGTGGATCCCGGGTTCAACCACCTCATCCCCCGTGGTCAGGATCGACACGCTGGGGCGCGGATGGAGCTGGGCCGAGATTCGCCCCACACTGGCGAGCAAACCCAGATGCGCAGGACCGAGCACCACCCCGGTGTCCAGCACGATCTCCCCTTGCCGCATCTCAAGGCCACGACGAAGGATATGCTGGCCTGGTTGAGGCGGACGCTCGCGAATGTGCACCCGGTCCCCGGCCAGGGTGGTGCGCTCCTGCATGACGACAGCATCTGCTCCTTCGGGGAGCGGGGCCCCGGTCATGATCCGCGTCGCCTGACCTGCACTCACCGGCTTGCGCGGGAGACGTCCCGCCGGTACTTCCTCGATCACAGTCAACGTCGCCTCGCCCTGAGCCAGATCGCTGCACCGAACGGCGTAGCCATCCATGAGCGCCTTGTCGTAGGGCGGCATATCGAGATCACTGGCAATCGCCTCCGCCAGAACCTGTCCGACCAGCGCGGGGCTGAGCGTCATCGTCGCTGGCGGAAGCGGCCAGGAGTGATCAAGCACTATCGTGCGGGCTGCGTGGACACTTAGCATCGTGGCGCTCGGTGCAAAGAAGTGCGGCGCGCAATCAGAGCACGCCGCACGATCAGGGGCTCGTACCCCGAGATTGTAGCACGAGCGATCCATTCGAGACCAGTCATCCTGCGGCGAACTGGCTCACGAGGAGGTGTGCGCTGCGCTGGCGGCTGGCTCCTCCTTCCCGACAGGTGGTTCAAACCAGCGATAGATCGCCGGAAGGACAAAGAGGGTCAACATCGTCGAGGTGATCAGGCCTCCGATGACAACGGTCGCCAACGGGCGCTGTACTTCCGCGCCGGCACTGGTGGAGAGCGCCATGGGTACAAAGCCAAGCGTGGCGACCAGCGCGGTCATCAAGACCGGGCGCACCCGAATCATCGCGCCCTGGAACGAGGCTGTCAGCATATCCATCCCCCCCTTGCGCAACTCCACAATGTAGGTGACCAGAACCACACCGTTGAGGACTGCCACGCCAAAGAGGGCAATGAAGCCAACCCCAGCCGAGATGGAAAATGGCAACCCACGCAACCACAGCGCCAGGATCCCGCCGGTAGCCGCCAGAGGGACATTCAGAAAGATTAGCATCGCTAACTTGAAGGAATTGAACGTGGTGTGCAGCAGGGCGAAGATCAGGAACATCGCTAGCGGCACCGCAATGAGCAAGCGCTGACTTGCTTCCTGCAAATTCTTGAACTGTCCCCCCCATGTCAGGGAATAGCCCGCAGGAAGTTTGACCTCGCGATCAACCGCTCGCTGTGCCTCGGCGACAAATCCGGCCAGATCTCGGCCCCGTACGTTGCACTGAATCAGTGTTCGGCGTCGAATCGCATCGCGACTGATCTGCGCGGGGCCATCCTCCAGTTTCAGTTCAGCGAGTTTCTCCAGGGGGATCTGCCGTCCCTGGGGATCGGCGATCTTGATCTGCTTGATACGTTCCATCTCCTCCCGCCAGTAAGGACCAAAACGCACCTGGAGAGGGAATCGTCTCTGCCCCTCGAAGACCTGACCAACCTCTTTCCCGCCCACCGCGGCAATGGCATCGAGCACATCGCGCACATTGATCCCATGCCTGGCGATCGCCTGCCGCTTGATGATCACGCGCAGATAGGGAAGCCCCGCCGTCTGCTCCGCCTGCACATCCGCCGCCCCAGGAACCTTGTTCAGCACCTTGACGATCTCCTCCGCCTTCTCCCCCAGCGTTTTGAGATCATCGCCATAAAGACTGAGCCCCACATCGGACCGCACCCCGGCGACCAGTTCTGCCACGCGCAATTCAATCGGTTGCGAGAAGCTGTAGACATTCCCTGGCACCTCATCTTCCAGTGCGTGTTCAATGGCCTCGACCAGTTGTTCCTTGGTCTCAAATCGCCAGTGCTCGTGCGGTTTGAGAGAGACAATCACGTCGGTGAGGTTTACCGTCATCGGATCGTTGGCAATCTCCGGGCGCCCTGTCTTGCACACGACCGACTCGATCTCCGGAAATTTGAGCAGGCATTTCTCAATCTGGGTTGTTATCTGCACTGAGGTTTCCAGTGACACGCTTGGCAACCGCGTGGCCTGGATGGCGATCGATCCCTCATCGAGTTTGGGGATGAAGACCGCCCCAAGCGTGGTGGCCACGAGCAAACTCCCCAGGAAAACGGTCACGGTGGAGCCCAACGTCAACCGTGGCCAGGCAATCACCCAGGTCAGGACAGGTTGATAGGCTTTCTTCACCCAGCGAACCAGGAACGGCTCCTTCTCACTCACACTGCGAAGATAGATGGAGGCGAGCGCTGGCATCAACGTCAGGGCGAGAAAGAGTGAGGTGAGCAACGCAAAGATCACGGTGAGCGCCATGGGTTTGAACATTTTCCCTTCCAACCCGCGCAACGACAGGATGGGGAGATAGACCAGGAGAATGATCCCCACTCCGAAGACCACCGGGCGCACCACCTCGCAACAGGCATCGCGAATCACGCTGAGCGGAGCCCTGTCCTCGCCGTGTTCTTTCCGATGTTCCGCCACGCGCCGAACCACGTTTTCAATGAGGACCACCGAACCGTCGACAATCAGTCCAAAGTCGATCGCCCCCAGGCTCATCAGATTCCCGGAGAGGCCTGCATAGAGCATCCCCACAAAGGCACCGAGCATGGACAACGGGACGGCGAGGGCAACGATCAACCCGGCACGAAAGCTGCCGAGGAGAACGAGCAGCACCAGAATCACCAGAACTCCGCCTTCAAGGAGATTCTTCATCAGGGTGTGCACGGTGTTGCGAACGAGTTCGGTGCGATCGTAGAACGGTTCCACCATCACCCCTTCGGGGAGCGTTTTCTCGATCTCCGCCATCTTCTCCTTGACGCGCTCAACCACCACGCGAGAATTCTCTCCCGTGAGGAGCATGACCACGCCCACCACCCCTTCTCCGCGTCCATCCCGTGTGACAGCCCCCTGTCGCAACACAGGTGCAAAGCGCACCTCCGCGACCTGACTCAGGTAAATCGGCGTGCCCCCCTCGCGACTATCGAGAACAATATTGCGGATATCGTCGAGCGAGTTCACCAACCCCTCGCCACGAACGATACGCTGTTCCTTGCCGTGGAAGATCAGGTAGCCGCCGCCCTCGTTCCCATTGTTTTCTTCCAGCGCCTTGAGCACGCGGTTAATGGGAATCTTGTATTCAAGTAATTTGTAAGGATTCAGTTGCACTTCATAGGCTTTTAACTCTCCGCCATTGGTGTTCACCTCGATCACTCCTGGCACGCTGCGGAGTTGATAGGCGATGATCCAGTCGAGGGTTTCACGGAGTTCCATCAAGCTGTGGTGATACCCTGGTTTGGAGCGGACCTCGAACTGATAGATTTCACCCAATCCAGTGGCGATCGGTCCCATCTTGGGGCTGGGGATGCCGCTGGGAATGCTCTCGCGGGCCACCTGGAGGCGTTCATTCACCATCTGGCGTGCCCAGTAAATGTCCGTCCCTTCGTGAAAGACAATGGTGACCACCGACAGGCCAAACTGGGACACCGAGCGAATTTCTTCCACACGTGGCATTCCACTCATCGCGGTTTCCACGGGGAAGGTGATGAACTGTTCGACCTCCTCGGGGCCCAGAGCCGGGGCGGTGGTCATCACCTGGACCTGGACGTTGGTGACATCGGGGACCGCATCCACGGGCAACTGCGTCATCGCCCAGCCGCCACAAACCAGGATCAGGAGCGCGAGCAGAATGGCGATCAGGCGATACTGAAGCACCGCATCGATAATTCGGTCGAGCATGAGCGGACCTCCTCGTTTATTCGCCGGTCATGAGTTCCTTGAGCATTTCCGACTTGAGGAGGAATCCTCCCTCGACAACCACTTTCTGCCCGGGACTGAGCCCGCTCTTGATTTCCAGGCGGGAACCATCGACACGCCCAGGTGCAACTTCCACGCGCCGGAACCGTTCGCCCCCTTCATGCACAAAGACAAAGGTCTGGTTGCCATACCGTTGCAAGGCACTGACGGGCACCAGCAACACCGTTCCGCCTGGCCGTGTGAGTTCCACCTCGATGAACATCCCCGGTTTGAGGAGCCGATCAGGATTCTCCGCCGTTCCGCTCAGAGTGATGGCGCGCGTCTGTTTGTCGATCAGATCGCCGGTGTAAAAAACCTGCGCGTGAAAGCGTTGCTCGGGAAAGGCGGGCACCTTGAAGTTAATCTTCTGCCCGGGCAGTTGCTGCACCAGGGGAAGATCGGCTTCAAACACATCTGCTTGCAGCCAGAGGGTGGCGAGATTGGCGATCTCGAACATCTGGAAGGTGGGGCCCACGCGTTCCCCGCGCACCGCATGCTTGGCAATCACCGTGCCACTCAGGAGGGCGCGCAGGGGGATGAGCGAAACGCTGGCTCCTTCAGTGATCGGGTCCATCTTCTGGATTTCCTGAGGGGAAAACCCCATCATGGTCAGGGTTGTCTCGGCAATTTTGACCGCGTTGGAGCCTTCGCGCAGTTTCTGCTCGGCGGCCAGCGCCTGTTGATGAACATTAAAGCGCGCTTCTTCGCGAATCGCCTGGTAGGTCGCCTGGGCGGTTTCAAAATCCGCTTTCATGCGCAATAATGCCGATTCGGATAACGTACCCTGTCCTTCCTGGCGCCGCGCTGATTCATACTGCGTTTTCAATTGCATGCGTCGGGCATAAGCGGTCAGCAGTTTCTCGCGCCACTCCCCCATCGGGCGATCATGAAAGCGCTTCTCAAGATCGGCAATGGGTGGATTATCGGGAAGGAGTTTGAGGAGTTCTTCCGCGTTGCGCGTGATCGTTTGCGTCCAGGTATATTGCTCCTTGACGTAGGCATGAGCCAGTCGAGTCTTGGCGAGTTCCAGTTTGGCCTGCCCCACCTCACGGCTGTCGAGGACGGCCAGCACGTCGCCTGCCTTCACCTCCTGCCCCAGGTGCACACGCACCTCGTTCACAACCCCTTCCACCGTGGGGAAAAGATGGGCGATACCATCATCATTCAAGCTCAAACGCCCGGTCCGCCACACACGTTCGACGAGTGGACCGGTGGCGACCGGCTCGATGGTCAGCCCAGCGGCTTCCCATTTGGAACGTCCAAACTCAATCGTGCCGACGTCCTCCTTGGTCGGGGAGCGCTGTTGCTCCGCGGGAGCGCCGGACGTCTTGTTTCTCCAGAGAAGGAACGAAACACTGAGGAACGCGAGGATCAGCAGGAGACCAGCCCCGCCCAGGAACCAGGCCAGGCGCGGGACGCGCAGAGCGCGCGGGGTCGAGAGCGTTTCACTACTCATGGGTGGAGCCACTCCGAAACGTGTGGATCAACGCACAGTCACGCGACAACAGCGACAGTTGCAAAGAATGGAGTGGAGCGTTGGCTCAGATCCGAAGCACCCCTGAACGTTCCCCGCGCGCCTGCACGCAGAGCGCGGCTGGTTCGGGAGTCCGAGGGAAGCGCCAGACGGAAGAGTCCAGCAGTTCGGCGGTGGTCGGTAGTTCGCTGGGTGCAGGAAGGTCGAGTGCGGACAGGTGACCGGGAGCCGGGGTGAGGGCGTGCATCTGAGGCGGATCACAACAGGTGATGAGGCCCACCAACCAGTGGGGGGTGTGATCAGCTGGAAAGCGAGATGATTGCGGGCAGTCGGCCCCTTCCAGTTCAAACCCAAGCACCATCACATGCATGTGCGGGGCTTGCGCTCCCTCTGCCTGGGTCGGAGTATTCCCCCCAGCGGAAAGGCACAGGAGCCGGAAACCAAGCCCGTGATGATGGGGAATCTGGCTGTGCGCATGGGCGTGGCGCAGGGTGGCCGAGGTGGCCAGAAAGAAAAGCCACAACGCGAGAGCCCCGCCAATCACCCTCTGCGTGCGTTGTATTGGCATGGTTGGCTGATCGTTCAGGACAAACACCAGATCCCTATCCTATCCTACCCCCCGAGACGAGGCTGGACAAGCGCGGACAGGATTTCACGGAACGACGATTGCAGCAACCACGTCGATCGTATCGATTTCGCTCAGTAGGCATTGCGATGTATCAATCCACGAAACACCGTCATCCAGAGGATGCGCAAATCGAGGAGCGGGGTCCAGTGGGTGATGTAGTAGAGGTCGTACTGGATGCGTTTGCGAAGCGAGGTGTTGCCGCGCCAGCCATGCACCTGAGCCCAGCCGGTGATCCCCGCTTTCACTCGATGGCGCGCCATGTAACTGGGGATGGTCTGTGAAAACTGCTGGATAAAGACCGGCCGTTCGGGGCGCGGACCCACCAGGCTCATATCCCCCATCAAGACATTAAAGAGTTGTGGCAGTTCATCGAGCGAGGTACGACGCAGAAAGGCTCCCAGCGGAGTGCAGCGGGCGTCGCCCTTGCGCGCCCAGACCGCCCCCGTTTCGGATTCAGCGTTGATCCGCATGCTGCGAAACTTCAACATGAAGAATGGGCGTCCATTAAGCCCGCAGCGTTCTTGCTTGTAGAAAACGGGCCCAGGACTGGTGAGCTTGACCAGAATGGCAATCAGGCTCATCAGCGGAGAGAGGAAGAGCAAGGCGAGGCTGGCCAGAACGACATCCATCACCCGCTTGACCACGACGTTCAGGCCAAAGTGGGGACTTTCCCGCAACCCGAGCAGCGGCAGCCCATCGAGGTTGGTCGTGGTGAGCGACAGGCCGGCCAGGTTGGGCACATCGGCGACCAGGCGTACCTCGACCAGCGATTGCGACAGGATATCGAAGACGCGTCGGGCATCGTTGTAGCGACTCATTGGCAGCGCAATAAAGATATGGCGGATCTGATACTTGCTAATAATCTCCGGGAGATCGTTGAAGGTCCCCAGGACGTCGAGATCGCCCGTCCAGCGGCCGGGATTCTCCTCGACAAAGCCGACATTTTTGATCCCCATCCAGCTGGCCCGACGCAGCGCGCGTGCCGTCTTGCGGGCGACGCGCCCGGTGCCCACAATCAGGCTAAAGTGCTGGTTGTACCCATGGCTGCGGAGAAAGCGAATCAACGCCCAGCTGACACGTCGCGCCAGCGACACACCCACAAAGTTCAGCCCAAAGAACAGCATCAGGGTGCCGCGTGATTCATAGGGGTCCTGCATGCAGAACAGCGTGGCCATCACCAGCAGGGTCAACAACGCACTCCCCTTGCAGACCGCCAATACCTCTTCGCGCATCCGACGCAAGCGATGGACGGCATATTGTCCGGCGAGCCGTGCGGCAACGAGGCTGAGGATGAGAACGAGGGGCAAGAAGCGTAAGCATTGATCGAGAGTGGCTGGTTCCTTGTAGAGGGGGAACCACCCTGATTCAAAGCGAATAAAGTAGGCTGCCAACCAGCTGGCAGCAGTAACTGCGAGATCAGAGATGAGAAAACAGGCCGCCAGGAGTTGACTGCGGTGATACATAAGAAAACCCGTCCCTGGGTGTCTGTTCCAGATCCGACCAGTGCTGGCAGAGGCCTGTTTCTAGCACGCCCGCGCCGTCGCTGTCAAGCACGAGTACCCCAGGCAGAATGGGTCACTGATTGAGGTTGGGGAAAGGCGCGAACCTGGGTTCTGTTCGCCAGCCCCCTGATGCTCGGGTACAATGATCGAACATCTGGCATGCGCGATGAAGCGTAACTCAAGGACTGGGCCCCCGATGGATACCACGGCAAAGACTTCGCCCCCTTTCGATCCAGACCGCTACGGCGTAATCCTGGCCGGCCTGCTTCTGCCCCCTCGCTTGATGCCGCTTGACGCGGGCGCGCCGAACCTGGCAGTGCGCCCGCTGCTACAATCTCTCGATCTGGCTCAAGCATTCGCACCGCACAGAATTCACGATCCGGCGATGGCGCGCGCCTGTCACGCCGGCCTATGGTTGTACCACAACTTCCTGGATGAATCGCACCGAATCAGCCAGGACCTGGCCACGCCAACCGGCAGTTTCTGGCACGGGATTCTTCATAGGCGTGAACCCGATGCGGCGAACGCGAGTTACTGGTTCCGCCGCGTGGGGGAACACCCGATCTTCTCGGTATTGGCTCAGGAGGCACGGGAACTTGGGTTGCGACTTCATTCGGATCGCTGGGATCCTTTTGAGTTCATCGACCTATGCGAACAGCACCGAGACACGGAGACCGAGATGGAAATGCTGCTCCGCCACATGCAGCAGCGCGAATGGGAACGCCTCTTCGCCTGGTGTTACACCCAAAGCGTCGAG
>JAKOSN010000243.1 GCA_029777335.1 Planctomycetota bacterium | reverse complement strand
GGCCGGAGACTTCCCAGCCACAACGATCATGCAAAAAGAGTCCGCCCACGCGCACCGACACCTTCTTCCCGCGCTGTCCGCCCGCGGGAAAGATGTAGGAAGCGACTGGCGGATCGGCGCGGGTTGCCCCCAGTCCCAGGAGCAGGACCGCAAGCGCAGGGAGAGTAACACGCACGAGAAACTCCAGAATCAGAGGAGCGCGTCGATGACCTTGCCGTTGTTGACGATCTTCACCGGGCGCCCCTCGGGGGTGTGGAACTCCTCCTCGGGGTTGATGCCCAGTTGCCGAAAGAGCGTGGCAAAGAGATCCTCCGGGCCGTGGGGATCCTCGGCAGGGCGTTCGGCGCGAGGATCACTCTTGCCAATAACGCGTCCTCCCTGGATTCCTCCGCCCGCCAGCAACACCGTGAAGGCGGGCCCCCAGTGATCGCGCCCCGCATTCTTGTTGATGCGTGGGGTACGCCCAAACTCACCGGTCACCACCACCAGCGTTTTCTCCAGGAGACCGCGCTGAGCAAGGTCGCGCAGGAGCGTGCCCAGCCCCGCATCGAGCGCCGGCAGAAGGGGATCTTTCAGCGTTTTGAAGTTGGCATCGTGCGTGTCCCAGTTGCTGTGATCGATGGTGACCGCGCGCACGCCCGCCTCAACCAGACGACGCGCCATCAGGCACGATTGTCCCAGGTTGTTGCGGCCATATTCATCGCGCAACCGAGGGGATTCACTGGCAATGTCGAACGCCTTGCGCGCCTCGGCAGAGGTCATCAGATCAAAGGCTTTCTGCTGAAACACGCTGACCGACTGGGCCTGGGCGTGGATCCGTCCCTCAGCCGCTCGTTGAAAGCGATCGAGCTGACGCAGCATTGCACGACGATTCTCCAGACGTGCGGCATCGAGGGTGGGCGGAGGAACAACATCGGGGACACTGAACCGGGGAGCGTTGGGATCGGCGTCGATCACGAACGGGGCGGCCGCAGCCCCGAGATACGAAGGTCCGCAACTGGGGTGCATCTTGGGGAGGCACACATACGGGGGCACCGAGCCGCGCGGCCCAAGGGTGCGGGCGATGATGGAACCGTGCGCGGGTCGCTGGTTGTTCGGCTTCAGATCGGGATTGAAGCCCGCCTGGGGAAAGTACCCCGTGAGCATGTAGTGATCGGCCGCCCCGTGATCGGAGTTATGATGGCGAAAGGAGCGAATGAGCGAGAAGCGTTTCGCCTGCTGGGCCAGGCGCGGGAGATGTTCACACAGTTGCAACCCGGGGACGGTGGTGGCGATCGGTTTGAACTCGCCTCGAAACTCCGCGGGCGCATCGGGTTTGAGGTCGAAGGTATCGATCGTGCTCAACCCCCCGTGGAGAAAGAGGTAAATGAGCGAAACCTCGTTCGAGGTGCGCGGGCTCGGTTGACTGGCGGCCGCCTGGAGCAAGGTGGGGAGATTCATCCCCAGTCCAAAGAGGCTTGCCGTCCCCAGGCGCAGACAATCGCGCCGACTCATTCCATCACAAAACGGTGTTGGCTGCTTCACGTGGCCCCCCTCGTGTCGCGGCAAGCGAGGTTGCTCTGGAAGGATACCCTCGCGTCCTATATGGTGACTGCTGGTATTAGACCGCATCTCGCCACCCAGAGCAACCTCCTGCTGAGGAAAAGTGCATCGTTCCTGGCTCTTCCGGGAAGTTGGGTTCGGTGAGGTACTTTCCCGACAACTCCGTCGGCGATGGCAAGGGACAACAGAACGCATGGCTGAACGGTACATCTTCACAATCGAAAATCTGACCAAGGCCTACGGCAAACGCGAGGTCTTGAAGAATATCTGGCTGGCCTTTTATCCTGGCGCAAAGATCGGTGTGATTGGCAGTAACGGCGCTGGCAAGAGTTCGCTCCTGCGCGTCATGGCCCTGGTGGATACCGACTTCCTCGGCTCGGCGCGCGCCGATAACGGCATCAGTATCGGCTTTGTGCCCCAGGAACCGCGCCTCGACGAATCGACCGACGTGCGCGGCAATCTGGAGAAGGCCGTGGCCTCCAAACGGGCGCTGCTTCAGCGCTCCGAAGAACTGGGGATGAAGTTTGGCGAAGCCCTCAGCGATGAGGAAATGGAAAAGGTGCAGCAGGAGTTTGATCGCGTCCAGGATGCGATCAACGCCGGGGATCTGTGGGACCTCGATCGCAAGATCGAGATCGCCATGGATGCCATGCGCCTTCCCCCCGGCGATGCCGACCCCAGGGTGCTCTCCGGCGGGGAACGACGCCGTGTCGCCCTGTGCAAAACGCTGCTGGAACAGCCCGACATGCTCCTCCTTGACGAACCGACCAACCACCTCGACGCCGAATCGGTGGCCTGGCTCGAACGCCATCTGCAGGAATACCCGGGTACGGTGGTGGCGGTCACCCATGATCGGTACTTCCTCGATAACGTTGCCCAGTGGATTCTGGAACTCGATCGCGGTCAGGGCATTCCCTGGAAGGGGAATTACTCGTCGTGGCTGGAGCAGAAGGGCGAACGGTTGCGGCGCGAGGAGAAACAGGAATCGGCCCGCCGCAAATCGCTGGAGCGTGAACTCGAATGGGCGCGCATGGCGCCCCGGGCCCGGGTGGCGAAAAATAAGGCGCGTTTGAACCAGTACGAAAAGCTCGCCAGCCAGGAATACGAAGAACGAGAAGACGAACTCGTGTTGCAGATTCCCCCAGGACCTCCGCTGGGGGATGTGGTCGTGCGCGCCGAAGGCGTGCGCAAGGGCTATGGCGATAATCTCCTGATGGAGGATCTCCGCTTCGATCTCCCACGCGGGGGTATCGTGGGCGTGATCGGCCCGAATGGGGCGGGGAAAACAACCCTCTTCCGCATGATCGTCGGCCAGGAAACCCCAGACGCGGGGACTCTTCGCGTGGGCGAAACCGTCGTCCCCGCCCATGTGGACCAGAATCGCGACAAGCTCAACAACAGCAACACCGTCTTTGAAGAGATCACCGGCGGGGTCGATTACCTGATGCTGGGCAAGCGCCGGGTTGCCTCGCGCGGCTATGTCGCGCGGTTCAACTTCAAGGGATCGGATCAACAACGCAAGGTGGGCGAACTCTCGGGAGGCGAACGGAACCGCGTTCACCTCGCCAAGTTGCTCCGGAGCGGTGGCAATCTGCTCCTGCTGGACGAACCCACCAACGACCTCGATGTGGACACCCTGCGTGCCCTGGAGGAAGCGCTGCTGAGTTTCGGGGGTTGTGCGGTGGTGATCAGCCACGATCGCTGGTTCCTCGATCGCATCGCCACTCACATTCTGGCGTTTGAAGGCGACAGCAAAACCGTCTGGTGCGAGGGAAACTACCAGACCTATGAGACGCAACGTCACCAGCGCCTCGGCCAGGAGGCCGATCAACCGCACCGAATCCGCTACAAGAAGTTGCATCAGTAACGACGGGGGTCAGAGAAGACAGCGAGAGACCGGGGGCAGAGAGCCGTTCCCTTCCCCTGGGCTCGTGTCCGCTGGAGGCAGCAAGCCATGATGGAGCTTGTCGAGGTGACCAAGGTTTACTCGCGGGGCCACAGTTCTGTGCAGGCCCTTCGCGGAGTGAGCCTCTGCATCGACGGTGGTGAATTTGTCTCCATCATGGGGCCGAGCGGATCGGGGAAGTCCACCCTGATGCACCTCCTCGGCGCCCTGGACACCCCCACCACCGGACAGGCCCTCTTCCAGGGTCGCGATCTGCACAGGATGTCCGACCGCGAACGATCCCTGCTCCGACGCACACGCATTGGCTTTGTCTTTCAGTTTTTCAACCTGCTGGCCACGCTCAAGGCGGTGGAGAATGTTGCCCTCCCCTTGTTGCTCGGGGGCGAGAGCGCGGGCAAGGCGCGCCAGCGCAGTTTGGCAGCCCTGGAGCGCGTGGGCCTTTCGCACCGCGCTGACCATTTTCCCGACGAGATGTCGGGCGGAGAGATGCAACGCGTGGCCGTCGCCCGGGCCCTGGTGACCGAACCGGCCGCCGTCATCTGCGACGAGCCGACCGGCAATCTGGATTCCGCCACCAGCAAGGAGATTCTCAGTCTGCTGCGCGATCTGCCAGAAAAGGGGAAACGCGCGGTGGTGATGGTGACGCACGATCCCACCGCGGCCGCCTTTGGCGATCGCCTGATCCATATCCGCGATGGTCTGATCGAGAAGGAAGAAGAGAACGGCGCGCCAGTCATTCCGGTGCCGCCCCCCTCTCGACTCCGTGTCTTCCCCGAGGCGTGATTTCAGGCGCAGGAGCGCTCCCCCATGTTTTCGCTGTACCAGACACTCAGTCTGCGCTACCTGCGCATGCATCGCGCCCGCACTGTGCTGGTGGTCCTCAGTATCGCCCTGGGAGTTGCCACCTGGGTCGCAACCGATCTGCTCAATCAAAGCCTGGGGCGCTCGATTCGCCGGGCCGCCACCCCGCTCGCGGGAATCGCCGACTTCTTTGTCACCAACAACGCCCTGGGCAGTGTGGATGTCAACCTGGTGGGTCGCCTGGCTCGCGTCCCGGGGGTACAACGCGTCCAACCGCTGGTCCTGGAGAAGGTCCGGGTCGAGCAAGCCGGCGAGAGCAAACCTGGGGCGGAACGAGCCAAGTCGGTCAGCGCCATGTTGATCGGTGTCGGCCTGTCCCAGGGCACCCTGTCCGAAAACGGCCTGATCAACGACCTCAAGGCGCGCGGGATCGATGTCGACGAGAAGGATCTCCGCAACTATGGTCTGTCGCTGGAGGCAAACAAGCTGCTGCCGGTGATGTTGCAACTCCCCCCTCCCGTCCTGGTTGGCGAAAAGATGGACCAGGACCTGGTGCAAGGACGCGAAAAACTCCTCATCCACGTCGGCAGCAAGACGCACATGCTGCGCCGGGTCGGTCAGGTGCGCGCCAAGGGCACCTCCTCCTCGCTCGGGGGGTATGTCCTGTTCATGGACGATCAGAGCGCTGCCCATCTCCTCGGCCAGCCCGGGCGCGTCAGTCGACTGGATATCACCCTGAACCCCGAGGCCGACAAGGAGCAGGTCACCCAGGCCTTGCGCACCGAACTCGGCAACGAGGCCGATCTGCAATCGCCGCAGGACAACGATCGGCGCTTGCAGGATGTCCTCAAGGGGATCGAGATCGGCTTCAAACTGTGTGGAGCCGGGGCACTCGTGGTGGGCATGTTCCTGGTTTACAATGCGCTCTCGGTGAGTGTTGCCGAGCGTCGCTACGACATCGGGATCATGCGCAGTGTGGGAGCCACCCGCCATCAGGTCCGCTTTCTCTTCCTCGGCGAAGCCGTCCTTCAGGGGCTGATGGGCACCGCGCTGGGGCTTCCCCTCGGCCTCGCGCTGGCGCATCTCTCGCTGGGACCGATTCAGGAGGTCCTCAAGGGGCTCTTTCTCCCGGTCACGGACAAGGGCCAGCTCGATCTCAATGGGATGCAGGCGCTGGCAGCAGCCACGGCCGGGATCATGACGGCGGTGGTGGCCGCCCTCGTCCCCGCCTCGCAGGCCGCCGCGGAAGAGCCTGCCGACGCCGTGCGCCGCGCGCCCAGGGTCGCTGGGATGTTCGCCTGGCTGATTCAGCTCGCCGGCAGCGTGGTGCTCGCCTGTGTGGGGATAGCTCTGGTCGCTCACAAGGCCACGATGCGCGCCACGCCGGGCCAGCTCTTCCTTGGCTCGCTCGATGCCGACGAGGTGACCTTCCTCGGGCTGGCCTGTTTACTCCTGGGCTGCTTGCTCGCCACTCCCTTCCTCGCCGCCTGTTTGACCCGCTGCCTGCAACCGCTGATGCGCTGGCTTCTCCCCATCGAGGGCCGCTTGGCGATGGATAACCTGGTGCGTTCGCCGGGTCGAACAGGGCTGGTGATCGGCGCCCTGGCCGCTGGCGTGGCCCTCATGGTGCAAACTGCGGGGATCATCCGCAGCAACGAGGATGCCTTCCTCGGCTGGATTGACAACACCGTCCAGGCGGACCTCTATCTCACCTCGGGCGGTCCCATCAGCACGGGGGGAGAGGTCACCCGCATGGATGAAACCATCGTCAAGGAGTTGCTTGCCCCCCTCCCCGAGGGCGGACAGCTGTTGCCCCAGGGCACACAGCTGGTCGCCAACTGCTATCGCTATGTGGACTGGAAGGGCGCAACGGGCGGAACCAAGATCTTCCTGGTGGTCGTTGATGCCCTGGAGCACTACCGCGCCAATCATAGTCGTCTGCCCAATGAGGAGTCGCTCGATCTCTATCGACGCCTTGCCGAGGAACCCGGCACGGCGGTCATCTCCGAGAATTTCTCGGTCTTGCACAATGTCCAGGTGGGCGACACCATCACCCTGAAAGGTGAAAAAGATCTCTCTTATCGCGTGATTGGCACCCTCCTCGACTATTCCTGGAATCGCGGAACGGTGATCGTCGATCGCACGCAGAATGTGCAGGCGTTGCAGGCGCAGATGATCGACAGCTTCGATGTGTATCTTCCGCCGGGGAGTAACGCGCCCCAGGTGCGTGATCAACTCCAGAAGTCCGCCCTGGGCGCGCGCTTCTCCCTTTTCGCGATGACCAAGGGCGAGGTGCGGCACCACGTGCTGGAGCTGATGCACAAGCTCTACGGACTCGCTTACACCCAGGAAGTGCTCGTGGGCATCGTGGCGGTACTCGGAGTGGTGATGGCGCTATTGATCTCCGTTCTCGGGCGTCGGCGCGAGCTGGGGTTGTTGCGGGCTGTCGGAGGAACTCAGTGGCAGCTGGTGCACTCGGTTCTGGCCGAGGCCATGCTGATCGGGCTGGTGGGAACGATCCTGGGGATTCTGCTGGGAACTCCGCTGGAGTGGTATGCCGTGCGCGTGGTCCTGTTCGACGAGGCCGGCTTCCTCTTCCCGGTCAAATTCCCCTGGCTGGCGGTCCTGAGCATCAGTCTGCTGGCCATCGGCGCTGCCACCCTGGCCGGACTGGGCCCCGCCATTCAGGCCATGCGTTTGCGCATCGCCGACGCCATCGCCTATGAATAACCCACGGCACCACCAGTGAGCGAGGAGCGCTGCCCGCAACGGTCTGTGTCTCCCCGTTAACCGCCCTCTTTCTCGAAACGGCGTTCTGGGACATCATACCCCGAAACGAGCTTCTCACCCCGTCTCAAAAAATCACTCAGCTGCTTGCTTTTCGGCCTTGCTCACTCGATGATCAGGGACTCAGGTCACTGGAAGGGCCGCCTGGCATGCTCGCACGCGAAGAAATTCTGGTTGGGCGCGCCCTCTCCTCGGTGCCGGTACGCTTGAGAAGGTGGGTAGAACGATGGCTGATGATGCGGGCCTGGACGAATCGTGCTGGGGACGCTACCGGGAATACCTGCGCCTCCTGGCTCGTGTGCAGATGCCCGCTTACCTCCAGGCCAAACTCGATGCGTCCGACCTGGTCCAGCAAACGCTTCTCGAAGCACACCAGGCCGCTGGGCAATTGCTTCCTCGGGGCGAGGGGGAACGGCTGGCTTTCCTGCGCCGCGCCCTGGGGAATAACCTGGCCGACGCCGTTCGGCGTTACACCGCCGCTGGACGCGATGTGAATCGGGAATGCTCGCTGGAGGCAGAGCTCGCTCAGTCGTCTGCCCGACTCGAAGCCTGGCTCGCCCTCTCGGAGTCCTCACCGGCCGAAAAAGCTGTCCGGGAAGAGGAATTGCTCCATCTCGCCAACGCCCTGGCCGGGCTGCCCGAGGAGCAGCGCCGCGCGGTGGAGTTGCATCATCTTCTGGGTTACCCCCTTGAGGACATCGCCCGGACCATCGGCCGGAGCGAGTCGGCCGTGGGGGGATTGCTCCGTCGCGGGTTGAAGAAACTGAGGGAGTCCCTGCTCCATGAGCGCAAACCTGCCTCCAGCGAATGATTCAACCATGTCTGAAAGGGATCGTCGCCTTGATGAGGCGATCGCCGAGTATCTGCGTGCGACTCAATCCGGCCAGCCAGTCACCCCCGAGGAATGGTGCCGTCGGTATCCCGACCTGACGACGGAATTGTCCTCCTTCTTCAACGATCGCGCGCAGATTGAACGGCTGGCCCGCCCGCTGCGCGAAGCCACCCTCGCGGCCGGTCCCGCCTTGCGTTCCATCGGTAATTATGAACTGGTGTGCGAAATCGCGCGCGGGGGCATGGGGGTCGTATATCGCGCCCGGCAACTGAATCCGCCCCGAGAGGTTGCGGTCAAGATGATCCTGGCTGGACAGCTGGCCTCCGACAAGGAAGTGCAGCGCTTTCGCGCCGAGGCCGAGTCCGCCGCCAATCTCGACCATCCCAACATTCTCCCCATCTACGAGGTGGGCGAATACGACAACCAGCAGTATTTCTCGATGAAGCTGATCGAGGGAGGGAGCCTCGCCCAGCACCTGGACCGTTATCGCAACGATCCCCGTGCGATCGCTCGGCTGATGGAAACGATTGCCCGCGCAGTCCATCATGCCCACCAGCGCGGCATTCTGCATCGCGACCTGAAGCCCGGGAACATCCTGCTCGAGCCCGACGGCACCCCGCACATTACCGATTTTGGACTCGCCAAACGCCTTCAGGGCGAGGGGGGCATGACCCAATCGGGAGCCCTCGTTGGCACCGCGGAATACATGGCGCCCGAACAGGTGCGCGCCCAGAAAGTGCTGACGACCGCCGCCGATGTCTATGCCCTGGGCGGGATTCTCTACACCCTGCTCACCGGGCGTCCCCCTTTTCAGAACGAGGATCTCCTCACCACGTTGAGCCAGGTTCTGGAGGAGGAACCGCGTGCCCCGCGAACCCTCAACCCACAGGTTCCGCTGGATCTGGAAATTATCGCTCTCAAATGTCTTCGAAAAGATCCGGGGCAACGCTACACCTCGGCCCAGGAGCTGGCGGAGGATCTGGCACGCTGGTCCCAGGGGATTCCCATCCAGGCGCGCCGCACTGGCCAGCTGGAGCGTGCGTTCAAGTGGGCGCGCCGACGCCCCGCCGCAGCGGCCTTGCTGGTGGTTTCGGTGGTCGGTGCCGTGGTGCTGGCAGCCATCTCCGCGGCCCTCTTCGAGATCAACCAGGAACTGCTCGCCAACAACACCCAGCTCGACCAGGCCAACTCGGCCAAGGACCAGGCCTACGACGCCTTGACCAGGAAAAGCAAGGAGACCGAGGACGCACGCAAGGATGCCCTCGACAAGGGGGCAGAATTGCAACGCCAGGTCGAACGCATGCGGGCGATGCTCTTTGCCGGCCAGGTTCAGAAAGCGGTTCAGCTCGCGGACACCGATCCCCTCACCGCGCGGGCATTACTGGAAGATCAGAGCGTCTGTTTCCCCTGGCTGCGTGATTTTATCTGGGGCGCCACCTACCGTCGCTCCCACGCCTTCCACCTGTTGCCCGCGTCTCAGACCCTGGGCTCGCTTCTGGTGTCTGCCGATGGCAAGGTCCTGGCACACTGGGGGTCGGGGGGCGGCACGGTGCAAATGCTGGAGTTGCCCTCCGGTCGTGACATCACCCCAAAGATCAACAACTGGCCTGGACTGGAGGATATGAGCGGGCCAGTTCACCGCTCGATCGCTCTCAGTCCCGATGGCAAACTCCTCGCCGTGGGGATGGCTCGTCTGCGAGAATTCCTTGGTGGCTTTGGTGGTCCTGGCCTGGGTGGCTTTCCGGGTATGGGACAGATCCCCCGCCCAGAACCGAATCAGGGAGCACTCCACCTCTATGACACCGTGACGGGGCAGAAGCGGGCCACTTTCGCAGCGAACCAGGCGGTTGGCGAGGTGGTCTTCTCCCCAAGTGGGGAACAGGTTGCGGCGAAGGTCGTTATCGGGCAGAAACACTTCCTCAAGATCTGGGAGATCGCCACCAGCAAGGAGATTCGATCGCTCGAAGTGGACGGAACCTGTCAGCAGATCGCCTTTGGTCCCAATGGCGAGAATCTCTTCGCGGGGATACTCAAACAGAGCGCTGAGGGCGGTAAGACATCCGTTCTCCACCTCCAGTGCTGGCGCGTGGCTGATGGCACCTCGGTTTGGAGTGCTCCCCTTCCAGGTCCCAGTGCCGGACAGCTCTCTCTGAGTGTCGGTCCGGATGGCAAGATGCTGGCCGTTCACAACATTGGACGATACGGGGTGTGGTTGGTCCAGGCACAGGATGGGAGGATGCTGCGCACCCTGGAGAACCCTGGGACCCCAAACGAAACGATAACACTCGCGGAGTATTTCCAGAACTCCTACAGCAAGGGATTTGGTCCCTCCACGAATCCCTCCGCGTCGTATGGGCAGACGGTGAGTTTCAGTTCCGATGGAAGGATTCTGGCGGGGGCAACGCCAGAGGGGGTACAGTTGTGGGAAGTGGCGACCGGACGCCCGATCCGACGGCCGGAAGTCCTTGCCCGCTCCCTTGGCTTTCTTCCAGATGGCCACACGCTCGCCCTGTCGACCGTTCCACGGGGGTCAGCCTCCCAAAATATCAGCACTCAGCTGGTCCTGTGGGATGTTCAGTACAATCCGGGGCAGGTTCTGGAGGCGAACATCACCCCCACCAGGCTCGACTCCACCGGCCGCGTGCTGGTTGGTCGCTCCGTCAAGGAGAAGATCAATCAACTCTTCGATCTCGCCTCCAACCAGTCGCTGACAACCCTGCCCTCAACTCTGGACCATGCTGCGTTTTCCCCCGATGGCAGTCTCCTGGCTGGAACCTGGAAGGAAACCGTCCGGGAGTTGTACGATATCGGCTCGACCAAACCGTTCTATCAAACCTCGACCCCCGGTGATGTGAATCTGCTCCACCTGTACACCATCCCCGGAGCAAAGCTAATCCTGCGTGAAGAACGGCAACCACAGCCAAACGGCGACATGGTTGTGTCATTGGAGGTGATGGAACGTGCCAGCGGAAAAACCGTGGGCCGCTTCCGTCCGAGCGGAGATCGCGTGTTCTTCAGCGCCGGGCGGATGGCTCGGTGCAGCCAGGATGCGAAATATCTTGCCATCCCGTTGCATGGAACGAGGGAATCCGGAACGCGCATCTGGTGCCTGGCCACCGGGGAAGTGGTTCGCGTTCTCCCGGGAATCACCACGGTCAAGTTTTCGCCAGATGGCCGGGTGGTTGCAGGTTTGCCAGGGAACACATTCGCCCCGTCAGACGCAAATCTCCTACTGACAGAAATCGAAACCGGCCGCCAGGTGGCAACGGTTCCCCGTTCGATGATCCGGCGGCGAGATCCGCGGGTAGACGAACTGGGCACCTTCGCTTTCAGCAAGGACGGCAAGACCTTCGCGATCGCGCAGGAGAAGCGTATCCAGTTGTGGGATCTGAGCACGGGCGCAGAGTCCGGCGCCCTGGAAGGTCACACAGCACCCGTGACCACACTCCTTCTCCTGGAAAGTGGCGAACTGGTTTCGGTGGATGAAACCGGCGCCTGGAAATGTTGGGATCTGCAACGGCGCCAGGCCACTGTCACAAGCAAGATCGCGCTCGAGAAAATCGCACAGCTGACAGCTTCCCCGGATGGCAAACATCTGGCCACCGCAACGTCAAGGGGGATCCAGATCTGGGAGATCGCAACGGGAACGTTGCTCCACGCCATCAAGGATGACGCCGCCTCGGCGGGGGAATTGGAGTTCCTCTCGGGAGGAACCGAACTCCTCGCCTGGGGGAGTGGGAAGGTGCTGCAAGTGAGCACGGGCCAGGAATCCGGGACCTTTCGCAACGGTCCGCGCAGACCATTTACAACGGTGTACCCCACCAGCGACGGCAAACTACTACTGACCTCCAGCCAGCTTCACCCGAGGAACTCGACGCAACAGATCAAGGGATGGCCCGAGTTCCCCACGGAGGCACAGTCTCTCACCTGGCCCGGTGTGGCACCTCAGGCCGACATCCAGGGATATGACCTCGCAACCGGGAAGAAAACCGTTCGGCTGCCCGGCGTCCAGGATCCCGCCCTCCTCAGTCCCGACGGGCGCTTTCTTGTCAGCCCCGTGCTAGGCTCTGGATCCATCCCCGCGAACCAGCCCATTATCGAACTGACGGTGACAGACGTTGCCACGGGGAAGGTGTCGTTCAGAATCTCGGATCCTTATCTGCGGGGAGGACGAGTCCGCTTCACCCCCGACAACAAATCGCTGATTCTGGCACTGTCCAGGGAACAAACACAGATCTGGGATCTGGACACGCACACCAGACGCGCGTCCATCCCCGCGCGGGCGGCCTGGGACCTCCCTTTCTCTCCCAATGGGAAAGTGCTTCTCAGCACCGGGCGCGAACTGGGGTTATGGGACATGACAACGGGGAAACCGTGGGCTCCCATTGCCCAGATTGTCGGTTATCCCGTTGCTTTCACGCGTGATGGCAGCATTCTGGCCACGCGCAGTGTGGTCGGCAACCAACAAGAAATCACCTTCTGGGATCTGGAAAAGGGGAAAAAGTTGCCTCCCCTGGTTGGCAAGATGGTGTTCTGGTTCAAAGGGATCCTGGCAGGAGATGGACATTCGATCTACGCCGCCACGGATACACGTGGAAGGAACGCCACGCGCGAGGTGGTGCGCTGGGATCTCCGTGCGGGGAAGGTGCTGCAAACCTTTCCACCGTCGTTTTCAATCGACACCAACCATCCCTTCCCGCTCAGTCCCGATGGGCGATGGTTGATTCTGTACAACCGACCCACGAAAACCCCTCAATCGGGCGGCACGGTTCCCTATCTGTTTGACACCGCCACGGGAGAGAAAAACCGCGAGTTCCCACCTGGTTCACAGGTCACCTTCCTTGCCGGAGGGCAAACGCTCCTGGTTTCCCTCCAGGGGACCCATGATCGCCCGCCCACGAGCACCCTTTCAGAGTCTGCCACAGGGCGGGAACTGCTGACGTTACCCGGCCTCTTGCAACTCCCCCAATTTCCCCGTGCGCCAGGGGAGACCCGCTTCCCAGAAAGTCCTGGTAGTCCTCCTTGTGCCTGCCCCACGCCAGAGGGACGAACCCTCCTGTATGCACAAGGGGGTGTGATCCACGTCTACGACGCCGCCACCGGCGCACTCCAGCGAACGATCGAGGGCGAGCCGACGCGTCTCCCTGTAACTGGATTGTCCCCCGAAGGAAAGGTGGCCGTATCATTCGTCACAACGTGGCAACGAGATCCAGGCCGTGGGAGTGTAGTAGCCTCTCGACAAATCCGATTCTGGGATCGCACCACCGGAGAACCACACCCGGGGATCAACGAATCCCGGACGGGAATTGAAATTGGACCCGATCACCGCACACTCCAGGCGCAGCGAGTCCAGACACAACTCACTTTGTGGGATGCTCGATCCGGCAAGGAACGGCTGTGCGTAAAGGGGATTGCGGGAGTGATCAAAGGGTTGGCCTGGTCCCCCGATGGCCAATCGCTGGCAACCGTCGCCCTTCGATCCGAGACTGCGAAACCTGGTCAATCACCAGCGATTACACAGATCTGGAATGTCGCCACGGGAGAACAACGCCAGCGGTTGGAAAGCGAGGCCGGCACTCCGGTATTCAGCCAGGACGGCCGTCTGTTGGCGATCAGCGGCAAGGAAATCCAGCTGTGGGAGGCGGAGACCGGCACGTTACGTCGAACACTTCCAACCACCGGTACGCCGTTCTTCGCCGAGGGAAGCAAAACCCTGATCACCAAAACCAGCGCAGAGATTCAGCTGTGGGATGTGGAATCCGGACAGAAACGAGCAACTCTTCTTTCGCAACATGAGGTGCTCCAGATGCAGGTAACCACGGATGGCAAGGGCCTGATGACTACTTCGATCCCGCAGGGTCTCAGCCCCGGTGTTGCTGCATCCTGGCACCTTACCGTGTGGGATGTTCGCACTGGCAGAGAGCGTGCCTCCACCAAGCGCTCATTCACCAGTGAAGGAGGGCGCTCTCCCTTGCCCACCTGGACACCCGATGGACGCCTGGTCGCACTGGGGCTCCCCAACTCCCGAAAAAGCAAGCAGGTCGAAACGATTGAGGTCTTCGATCTGGAAACGGGACAGGAATCGCTGCAGTTCTCAGTCCCTTCCAACAAGGGGAATTCTGCGAATCCAATCCTCCGACTTGAATTTGTCGATCAGGGCCGCCGTTTACTGGGTTTTCTCCATGATGGTCGTGTCGTGGTGTGGGAAACCGAGTGGCCTGCACGTCGCCCTGCGTATGCCCATTCTGGCTTCTGGATTCGCACGGGGCAGGAGTTGGTGCAGGAACTTGTCACAGGCGGCACCCTGCTTTTTGGCGATCCCCAATGGAAGGAATACGATCTGCAAGGAGAGATCTCCCCCAGCGGTCCAGGGTTGGTTGGAGTGGCGACGCGCGTCAGCG
>JAKOSN010000242.1 GCA_029777335.1 Planctomycetota bacterium | reverse complement strand
TCAACCGGCGGACACCGAACTGACCGGCACCATCATGATTGCCACCAAGAACCTCCTCAATCGCAATCAGCTGAACGAAATTCGCGAAGGGGAAACCGTCCTCGGGGTGGCTCTGGTATGGCGCGATCTGAAAACGGGGGAGATTCTGTCGCAGGCGAAGAATCGTCCGCCTCTCCTCGACACGCCGGGGCTGCCGCTCCAGCAGATGGGGCCCACCAGCCCTGGACAGCCGAGTGTGGTGCCTCCACCCACGGGACCCACCCCTCCGAACGAGGTGGTCCAGCTCAACCCGCAACCCAACGGCATGGGCGATGGATCGCCGGGAACGTCGGTCCTGCCACTGGACGTGCCGCCAATCCCGGGGCTGCCCGGTGGTCCTCCGGGTCCCGCACCGGTCATTGTGGTGCAATCGATGGGGAACTATGTCCCCGAACTGGGTGGCTCGACGGCGACCTCCTATCAGAAGAACGTGAAGCGTCTCGCGACTCAGATTGTGTCGATGATGGAGAGTGCCTGGTAAGCCTGGTTTGATCCAGTCGAACACAAACAAACCCGCCCGGCTGGTGACAAGCTGTCACCAGCCGGGCGGGTTTGTTCGCTTGCGGGAGGCATCGTGCTTCGCACAGGGGCTGTGCGAATTCCGTCGTCACGAGCGACTCTTCTGGTCCCGATTTCCTCCCCGCGCGCCCTTCCTTTCGTCTTTTCTGAAGTCAAAACCTTTATTCCTGGGCGGAAAACCCGCTCGTTCAGGGATTTTCCCTAGGAGAAGCCCCTTCTGGCACAGGCGCTGCATCCGCAAGAGTTATCGAGAGAGACATCGTGCTCCTAGTACCGGAGGATCACCTCGAACAGCAGACGATTGTTGAGCAAATCTTCACGCGGGCTGATGGGGAACTCGTAGGCGATGCCGGTATTGGCGTGGTCGCCGAGCTTGGCCTTGAGGCCGACCGCCAGCGTGAGCAAATCGTTGCCAGCTACCCCGCTGGTGCCGAAGTTGAGCAGGCCGTCGCCTTCGCCCAGAGCGGCCGGAAGACCGCGATTACCGCCATCGGTCCAGTGGAACCAGTTGGCCTCGAACACCGGGTAAAGCCAGCCGAAGAGTTGACGATCGAGGTGGAGTTGGGAGTAGAAGAAGGTGCTGTTCTGGGAGCGATCGATCGGCATCTGGTAGCCGGCGTTCACCAGAATGTGGTTCTTCTCTCCGAACTCCTTCCCCACAACGCCGAAGAGGGTAATCAAACCATCCCCATGCGACTGGAACACACTGGCCTCGCCCGTTTGCGGTTCATACATGAATCCGCCGGTGACCAGAAACTGATTTTCGACATCGCGAATGAAGGTGTACTTGAGGCCGGCGGCGATGTTGACCCAGCCATTGCGGGTTCCGCCGACGCCGGGGTGAATCGAGGCGTAGCCATCCTTGTCGGCGATGAAGGTGAGGCGCTCGGTGAGCGCGGCCCGCACCTGGAGCCCATAAAGCTCGAAGTTGCCGCCACCCAGCGGGTGATCCTTGGGGATCCAGTTCTCCACGAAGAGGAAGCGCGCCTCGGTCAACGAGCGCGGGTCCTTGGTCAACACGGGGTTGGAGATGGGCCCAATGAAATCGCCGAAACAGGGATCGCTTTTGAGCAGTCCGTCGGGCTTGCACTCCTGGGAGTCGCAGCTGGTGCACGGAGCGCACAGGTCCTCCGCATTGCAGCAACCAGCCGACGGATAAATCGGCATGGTCGAAAGCACGGGTTCCTCAGCGAGCGCCGCCGAGGCGAGCGAAAGGGCGAGAACAATTGCACAGGAACGTCGCACAGCAGAATCCTCCTGCAAACTCCGAAGACGCCAGCGGTTGGGTCTTGCGGAAGCCCAGACATCCTTGATAGTTCCTTGAGGGCAAGTAAGGGATTTCCCTACACAAGGCATCGCAACAGTTCGGGTTGTGTGCATCCGCAGGGTTGTCACAACCCAAAATCGACCACCGATGAATCGTCCCCGTTTTGAATCTGGGGATTTTGGCCGCAGGAGATCTCTCTGCCCTTCCACAGGCAAGGATCGTTCGCAAGGAACCAAAGAGGCACGGTAGACGGAGCAAGCGGAACTCGTGCCGAGAAAGAAACGGCAAAATGATTCAAGATTCCGATGATGTGGTTGTGACCGATCCCCTCTCCCAGCAGTGGGGAATCGAGGGGAACCTCCGCACCCTCTTCGAGACGGTTCTCGATGGGTTGATCATCATCAACAGTCAAGGAATTGTGGAGGCGTTCAATCCAGCAGCGGAGAAACTCTTCGGTTACGGGGCGGCGGAGATTGTCGGGCAGAATATCAGCCTGTTGATGCCCGAACCGTACCGGGAACGCCACGATACTTACCTGCAAAACTACGCGCGCACGGGGATACCGCATATCATTGGCACCACCCGCGAAATACAAGCGCTGCGCCGGGGCGGCGATCTCTTTGCGATCGAACTGTCGGTGAGCGAATTTCGACAGAACGGCGCGCGCGGTTATATCGGGGTCGTTCGCGATATTTCCGAGCGCAAAAAGGCGGAAGAGAACCACAAGCGGTTACTGCAACAGTTGATCACCGCGGAGGAAGAAGTGCGTCGCTGCATTGCTCGCGATCTGCATGACACGGTGGGGCAATCACTGCTGTCGCTCATGCTGGAGTTGCACAATGCCGCCGAGGAAACGACGCCCGTTTCGCCACAGAGGTGTCATCGCCTCTTTCAGCAAACGCGGGCTCTGCTCGAAGAAGTGCGCCGACTGGCGCGCGGGTTGCACCCCAGCGTGCTCGACGATCTTGGTCTGTCGGCCGCACTCGGTCGCTTCACCGACGAATATGCGCGCATGCATGCGCTTCAGGTGGATGTGTATCTCCAGGGGGTGACCACCCACCGTCTTCCGCGTCCTCTGGAGACCACGTTGTATCGCATCGCCCAGGAAGCCCTGAGCAACGTGGTCAAGCATGCTCACGCACGCCAGGTGAGCGTGTTGCTGGAGCAGCAGCCCACGCAGGTGCAATTGATCATTGAAGATGACGGCCAGGGGTTTGATGTGGAGCAGACACGGGCGGAATCCCTGGCCCGAGGACAGCTGGGATTGAGCAATATCCGCGAGCGCGCCTCGCTGTTTGGCGGCACTGTCACGGTGGAGTCAGCCCCAGAACGGGGAACGACTCTTTACGTTCAGATACCTTTGACGGCGGACTATCATGGGCAAGATACGAGTCCTTCTGGCCGATGATCACACCATGTTGCGCGCCGCCCTGGCGGCCTTGATCAACAAGCAAGTCGACATGGAGGTGGTGGGGGAGGCGTCCGATTGTCGCGAGACGCTCGAACTGACCTCGGCCCTGCTGCCCGATGTGCTGGTGCTGGATTTGAACATGCCCGGCGTGGGCGGCATGAAGATCATCGAGAAACTGCGCAAGGACGGGATCCCCTCCCGAATCCTGGTTCTGACCATGCACGACGACCCCGCTTACCTGCATGCGGCGCGAGCCCTGGGTTGTATGGGGTACATTAGCAAAACCGACGCCTTGACGGATCTGCTGGAAGGCATTCGCCTGGTACAACAGGGGCGTATCTATATTAGCAAACGG
>JAKOSN010000241.1 GCA_029777335.1 Planctomycetota bacterium | reverse complement strand
GCTCACGCGCCAGACCCCTTATCCTCCCCAGAGTAGCGTTGGCCAGGCGTTGCGGATGGTGCAAAGTGAGTCGCCGCGCCGGGTGCGCGATCTTCGTCCCGACGTTCCCGCGGCCCTCGACGAGTTCCTGGCCGCGATGCTTCATCGTGATCCAGACCGCCGACCGGGCAATGCGCTCGCGGTTTGCACGGCGTTGACCCCCTTCACCTTGCCGCAAGGGGGACA
The DNA here is from genome assembly GCA_029777335.1 of Planctomycetota bacterium. Classification (GTDB taxonomy): domain Bacteria; phylum Planctomycetota; class Planctomycetia; order Gemmatales; family Gemmataceae; genus JAKOSN01. The sequence goes on along the minus strand of JAKOSN010000241.1, from coordinate 13,751 downwards.
ATCCCTTCGTCCTTCCCTCCTGAGTTCCGGGAGTCGCGATGTCCTTCTGGCCAACCTGACTCCGACCGCCACCACTCAGACTCGGGCGCTGGTCCTTGTGGGGGATGCGGCGCGAGGCGAACTCGTCGAGTCAACCCTGCGCACCCTGGGCTGTCGCAGCCTTCGGGTCCACGATGCCCGCGAAGCGCAACAGCAAAACCAGCAGGAACGTTTCTCGTTGATTGTGCTCGATCGCGATCTGCTGGGCGCCGAAGGCATCCGCCTGTGTCGCCATTTTCGCGAGCATCCGGTGCTGCCGTTTCAGAAGATCGTGCTCCTCACTGCCCAGGACGATCCCCAGGCCGCGCTCGACTCCTTGCACGCCGGCGCGGATGACCATCTGGGGGGACCCCTCAGCGCGGAACTTTTACAGGCGCGGGTGGAGGGAGCCTTGCGGGGGAAGGAGACACTCGATCGCTTGCTGGCGACCGCCGAGCAGCTGCAGGCGACCAATCGTCAGTTGCAACAGAGTCTCCAGGCCCGCAGCGCCGACGTTCGCCATGCGCACGATGCGCTGCTGTTCACGATGACGAAGATGGCCGAGTCCAATGATGGCGAAACCGGAACGCACATGAAGCGCGTGGCGGCCTATGCTGTTCTCCTGGCCCAGGAAGCGGCCCGACGTCCGCCCTGGCGCGGCCTGGTCGATGATCACTTCCTCACGCAACTGGAACGCTGTGCCCCGCTGCACGATATCGGCAAGATCGGATTACCCGACGAGATTTTGCTCAAACCCGCCTCGCTGAGCACGGCCGAGCGGACCCTGGTGGAAACGCATCCGCTGATCGGCGATCGAATCCTGGCGGCGCTGGGGAAGGAGTATGGCGAGGCACTCGATTTTCTGGGGATGGCCCGGGCCATCGTCCGCCATCATCACGAACACTTCGACGGCACCGGGTATCCCGATCGCCTGGTGGGTGATGCCATCCCCGCCGCGGCACGTCTGGTGGCCGTGGCCGATGTTTACGATGCCCTGCGCCGGCAACGGTTGCACAAACCGGCGATGACTCACGCCAGTACCATGCGGCTCATGCTGGGACGCGGCGCCAGTCAGTTCGACCCGATCCTTTTGCAAGCGTTCGAGGCCTGTCAGGATCAGTTTGAGCGTATCTTCCGCGAGATCAGCGAATAAGGAATCGGCGGAGGGGTTGTTTCCGTGATTCGTGAGTCCGCAGACGGACTCGCTGATGGGATAGGCGCCTCCGCTCCACTCGCCTTCGGACTTGCTCGTCAGGGGCAGACTGTTTATACAAGAGGCCGGAGTGTGGGGGTCGAGCGATTCATGGGTGGATTGGCTGACCTCACGCTCCTGCTTGACCGCGAGAACGCTGCCCTCCCTCGGTCTGCCGATCAAACCGATCTCTTCTCTCGCCACCTCCAGGAGACGGCCCATGTTCTCTGGTTTGTCCAGACTGTTGGCTCTGGTGATTTTTTCCCTCCTTGTCCCGTTCTTTGTGCCATTGGCCCTTGCCGCCGAGGGGGGAGCCCCGAAACTCTCCATCAATGCGGTGCGGGTGAAGGAAGGGGACTCCGGCACCACCGAGGCAAAGTTCACGGTAAGTCTCTCCGCACCAGCGCAGGCCATTGTCACCGTCGATTACGCGACGGCGGATGGGGCTGCCACGCTGCGCGATCACGATTATGTCGCTTCCAACGGGACGCTGACCTTCATGCCCGGGGAAAGTTCACACACGATCAGCGTGGTGGTGAATGGCGATCTGCATCCCGAGGGAGACGAGGATTTCAGCGTTCAACTCACCAATCCCCGCAATGCTACCCTCGCTCAGAGCCAGGGGCGTGCCACCATCCTCGATGACGACGGCCGGGCCAACCTCATTATTCTCGATGACACCTGGCTGTCACGAAAAAATGGTTCACCCTATCTCCTTGATCAGCCGGGGAAGACCTATGTGCTGCACAACAATCTGCGCACACCCGGAACCGCCTTCGTCGTCGGGGCGGCCCATGTGACCCTTGATCTCAACGGGCATACGGTCATCTATGGCGATGACAACCCAATGACAGTGATCAACGGTGGATTTGAAGAAGGGGAGGGGAGCAAGGTGCCGGGGTGGGATCTGAGCGGAGCCCCGAGCGCGAGTCTGGCGCGCAATACCACCCTTCTCTTTGGCAAACAGGTGTTACGGCTGAACAAGTTCAATACCTCGCAGAAGATTGTCTCGGCTCCGCAGACCATTCCTCGCGCGGGTCAGAGCTACACCGCCACCATCACTCCGGCCGGGGTGAAGGCACGCAGCAAGGTGCACCTCAGTGTCATCGACGATGTCACTGGGGAAGTGCTGGCGAAGGGAACGTCTGCTCAAACGGCGCGCGGCTTCTCGGCGCTGGCGTCGTTCACACCCAGAACCACCCACGCAGTTCGCTTGCAGGTGGAAGTGGATCCCCCGACGGGGGCAACGGATACGGTGGATCTTGACGAGGCGACTCTGACGCGAGCTGGCGATTATGGCGTTTTTGCCTCACGTTCCTGGGGCGGCGATATCCCCGGTTTTGCCAACCTCCCTCCCGCGGCGACCAAAATCTATCGCAAGGCAGCGCACCTCACGGTCAAGAACGGTGTGCTGGAGCAGGGAAAAGCGCGCAGCTACGCCAGTTCCCCGCTCTTTTGTCGGCGTTTACCGGGGTTGACCGTCGAGAATGTCGAAACGCACGCTACCGGCATGGACACCCTGTCGCTGGAAGCGACCTTTGCGAGCGAGGCGGTCACGGTGCGGAAATCGGTCTTTCGTGAAGACGTCTCGAACATCAGCAACCGCATGCGTAACTTTGCCACGTTGAAACTGAACGATGTCAAGGGAACGATCATCGTCGAGGACAACAAACTCCTGGGTTCGCCTCAGATGGGGATGATGCTGGCCGCGAACGATCCCAAATATCGTGTGCTCATCCGCAACAATGAGTTTCGAGCCAATGCCGTGGTGACCAACTCCTACGCGATTGTGATGTCTGGAATCCAGAACTTCGAGATCAGTGGCAACACTATTCAGCCTCAGTGTGGCAAGGGAATCGATCTCGATGGCTATGCCAGGGGAACGCTCGGCAATGGCGAGGTGCATCACAACACCGTGGAGACACAGGAAAGGGCCAATCGGGAATATCCCAGCAGCCTGGAATCGGTGGCGCTGCGCCTTCGCAACACGGTGGATGCCATGGGGCCGCATCGCAACCTGAAAATCCATCACAATACCTTCGCCGCCCACACCAGTGGCGGAATGGTCGGCCAGGCCTATGGGGTGCGCATCAGCTACACCAACAAAAAGAGCGATATGAAAGAGGCCAATATCGTTCTGTCGGAGAACACCTTCAAGGCGATCGTGACCACGAAGGATCTCTCCTACCGGGCCAAGGCGATGGTGATCGATCACATGGAGCCCGATGTTGATCTGCGCATCATCAACAATGTGCTGGAGAGCAACGACATTGGGTTGGCCCTCACCGATACCAGCGGAAACGTGGAAGCCGCGGAACTGATCTCCAACACCTTCAAGAAGACCACCGAGGGAGGTGATCGGCCCTACACGGCGATTCTCGGCGGTTACTACATTCGACAGATCAACAATGTCCGCATTCTGGATCCGCGCTTCGCGGGTGGGGCGACCATGAAGCTGGTCTGGAGTGGAACCGGCACCAAGACCGTGTCTCTGGGTTCCTTGCTGAGTGTCAAGGTGGTTGATGGCAGCGAACAGCCCGTGAAGGGAGCAATGGTGCAGGTGCTCGATCGCCAGGGCCAGGTAATCTACAAGGGGACCACCGGAGAAACGGGGATGCTGGCCAACGTGGCAATCCTGACCAAGGTGTATCGGCAAACGACGACCGATCCCAAAAAAATGACAACAGAGGAACACACTCCGCTGGTTCTTTCCGTCAGTGCCAACGGGATGTCATCCCGGCAACCCCTTGCGGTCACCGGGAACGCCGAGGTGACGGTGAGACTGCGGTGATTGTCTCCTGAGCAGCGATGGGGGAGCGCCGTCAGGCTTACACATGTCGCAATGCCTCGATCGGATCAAGCTTGGCGGCGCGCTGGGCAGGATACCAGCCAAAGAGGACACCCACCACCAAAGAAACCCCGAGCGAGAGGCCGATCGATCCCTCGTGGATCTTGGCGGGAAGATGAGAGCCGGTGATCAGTTGCCACAGCCAGGGCAAGATGATCGCGATCCCCAGCCCGAGAACGACCCCGAGGATTCCGCCAATCCCGGTTTGTACCACGGCCTCGATCAGAAACTGGAAGGTGATGTCGCGCCGTTTGGCCCCCAGGGCACGGCGAATGCCGATCTCACGGGTGCGTTCGGTGACAGTCGCCAGCATGATGTTCATGATGCCGATGCCGCCGACCAGCAGCGAGATCGACGCAATCAGCACGAGCAACATCTTGTAGCGATTCTTGGCCCGCTTGGCCTCGTCGAGACGATCGAGCGGAACGGTCATTGCCCAGTCTTTCTTGGGACCGTGGAAGCGGACGAGCAGATCACGGACCACATCGGCAGTCGGGCGCACCTTGTCCATGTTGCTCACCGTCAACGTGACCTGGTGCAGCTCCACCTGTTCGCCACTGCGCGAGCCTGTTTGGCGGAGAAAGACACGTGCACCAACGCGCGAGTTGCAGGTGCTGAGCGGGATATACACGTCGTCGTTGAATTCCTCAGCAGCCTGGCTGCCGCCCGAACCGCCGGTAGGCATGCGCTCGGGCATCACCCCGACCACCTTGTACAGATGTTTGCCGATGACAATCGTTTCGCCCAGCGGATTTTGCAGGGGAAAGAGCTGCTTGGCGACGGTCCAACCAAGCACCGCGTGATTGCGACGAAACTCCTCGTCGTCGGCGGTCAGAAACCGGCCGGCGATGGGGTTGGTCTGATGAACGATGGTGTAGTGCTGAGTGGTGCCCACCATGCGGCCGACGTGCATGCTGCCCAGGTAGCGGATTTCCTGGCGAAAGACGCGCAACGGCACATCGCGGATTATTGTGTCGATGTTGTGGAGGCGCTCGTAGTCCTGCTCGGTCAGGCCGTAGACAGCGAAGAAGGAGCGGCTCTGGGTTGCGGACTCGTCGGGTGGCTTGACACTGCGCACGATGATGTTGGTGGCGCCCTGGCGTTCAATATCGGCCAGGGCATCCTGCATGCTCCCCTCGCCAAAGGCCATCAGCGCAATCACGGCGGCGGTGCCAATGACGATGCCGAGCACCGACAGCAGTGCACGCAACTTGTGAAGCCAGAGACTGCGCACCGCCAGGACGATATTGCGCCAGCCTCGTTCGACAACCACGGTAGGGATGAAGAGCAACATGGCAGGTCTTTCCAGGGTGAGCGTGGCCTGTCTGGGAAGATCCCGGGAGCAGCACGCGGGAGCTTCTGTGGAACGATCAGGCGGAGACGGTCGCTCCGTCACGCAACCAGTGCGGAGTGTTCAACTCATCAGTTTCCACGATGCCGTCGCGCATGCGCACCACGCGCTTGGCCCAGCTGGCGATATCGTTTTCGTGGGTGACCATGATGATCGTTTTGCCGGCCTGGTTCAGGCGCGTCAGCAATTGCATGATCTCTTCGCTGGTCCGCGTATCGAGGTTCCCGGTCGGCTCATCGGCCAGAATCACCTGAGGATCGTTGACGAGGGCCCGGGCGATGGCAACACGCTGTTGCTGACCGCCGGAGAGCTGCATGGGACGGTGATCGAGGCGCTGGCCCAGCCCCACCAGTTCTGCCAGCTCGATACAGCGTTGTCGCGTTTCCTCCGTCAGCCGGCGCTCCTGGTAGAGCAGAGGCACCTCGATGTTCTCGACCACGGTATACTGGGCGAGCAGATTATATTGCTGAAAGATAAAGCCGAGAAAACGACTGCGAATATCGGAAAGTTGATCGTCCGGCATCCCGGCCACGTCCTGACCAGCAAGGTAGTAATGGCCATAGGTGGGGCGATCCAAACAGCCAAGCAGATTGAGGAGGGTCGATTTCCCTGAGCCGGAGGGGCCCATCAGGGCGACAAATTCACCCTCGTGAACGGTGAGGGAAACGCCATCGAGCGCTTTCACCAACACCGAACCCAGTTCGTAATATTTGATCAGATCGATAATGCGGACAACCGTCGTCATGCGCAGCGTTCCCGAGAAGATTGCTCACCCCGGCAGATCGTGGTGCGATGCGCCGGGGTGAGTTCGTGGTGGTCACTTGTCCGCCTTGTTGCCACCGGAAGGAGGAGGCGCAGACGGGGGAGCATCCTTGGCACCCGGCTTGCCACCGCCGGGGCGATTCCCAGGTTTGTTGCCCGGGCGTTTGCCGCCCGACTTGCCCGACCCGGAACTGAAGGCGTTCAGGGCCTGTGCCTTTTCCGCCTCGGTCATCAGGGCCTGCGGATTGATGACGACTTCCTCGCCTTCTTCCAGCCCTTCCTTGATCTCCACCATCTTCTCGTTGTTCAGACCGATCACCACCGGGCGTTCCTCCGCGCCGTTGGGAGTCACCACCCAGCACTTGAACTTGCCACGTTCGCCAGCGGGAACGACCGCCTGCAGAGGGACTGTCAAGGCGTTGTCCACATGCTCATCGGTGAAGATCGTCACCTCGGCGTTCATCCCGGGTTTCAGTCCAGGGATCATGTCTTCCAGCTCGATCATCGTCTGGTAGACCTTGACGTCGTTGGAGAAATCCTGCTGCACTGCGACGGTGGCGGCACTTTTCACATGGCCGTCGAGCAACTTGGAGGGGAAGGCGTCCACGCGAATCTTGACGCGCTGGCCGTCGTAGATCTTGTGTTGCTCCATTTCGCGGAAATCCTCGCGCACCGCCTGGAAGCCCTGGTAGCCTAGCAAGCGAACCCAGACGTCCGGAGTGCTGAGCAGGGCGGCTTCCAGCGACTCCCCAAAGCCGGTTCGCACATACCGTTCGCCCTTGACGCGCGAGATCAACGATTCGTGGACCCGGGTGTTGACCAGCATGTGATTCAGATCGGGAATCTGCATCAACTTCTGGCCTTCCTTGACAGGCTCGCCAGGAGCGATGATCGACTGCGAGGAACCGCTGCCGAAACGGGTCTGGGGAGAGATGTAATAGACCACCAGCCCCTCCTCGGGAGCGCGGATGGTGCACTTGTCGATCTCTTCCTGCAGTTCGTCGAGTTTGGACTTTTCCTGCAGATAGATGGAATACTTGGTGTCGCGATCGTTAATGGCCTGGCGGCGCTGGGATTCGGTCTGCGTGAAGACACGCAGCTGGTTGCGCTTGGCCTCAGCGATCTTGCTATCGAGATCCTTGAGCGTGCGCACGAGGGTGTAGTTCTGGAGGACGCGTAGCTCTTCTTGCACCTTTTGCAAGGCGAGCTCCCCGCTGCGGAGGCGGGCGCGATCGGCCTGGGCCTGGCTGGGAGTGATGAAGTTTTTCTTGGCCATGCGATCGGAATAGGATGCCCGATCCTGCAACATCTCCAGATCGGACTCGGCGACCAGAATCCGGCTCCTGACGTCCTTGAACTGTTGCTGATAGTCGCCTTCGATGAACTTCTTGCGATCGAGTTCGGCAAGTTCGACGGCAACTCGGGCCGTTTCGCGATCACTCTCGCCCTGAATGCGGGAGATTTCCACCGCTTCCTTGGCCTGGATGTAGTCGTTCTGTGCCTTTTCGGTGGCGATCATCTGAATCTTGTATTGCTCGTCCAGGGTGGACGAATCCAGGCGCATCAATTCCTGGCCCTTGTGGACATAGGTGCCATCGTCCACGACCGACTTGATGGCGGTACTGCCACGGGTGCCCGCCTTGACGCGACAGACAATGTCGTGGTTGTTGGCCGACTCCAGGGCGCCGCGTTCAACGATGGTCAGCTGGAGCGTTTCTCGTTTGACCTTGTGGGTCACCAGGTCGGTGCGTTGAGTGCGGAACCAGCTGGGCAGCGGAAAGGAAGCGGCCCCACTGAGGGCGCCCAGGAGGACGCCCCCAGCACCGAGGGAGAGTGCGGCGAGCAGGATCAGCTTAGCGGTGCGGCGGCCCTTCCGCGGGGGTTGGTGGCCCGAGGGTGGATTCCCCGGATTGGGAGGAGTTCCCGGGTGCTGCTTGTGGTCCGGCGTCGGGAGGGGTCGCGGGGCACTCGCAGGTGGCAACGTCATCAGTCCATACTCCTCGGTTATCAAGCGGCATCAGCTCAAGATCGCGATACAGCTGCATTCGTGCAGTCAAAAACTGGATCCACAGGGTCATCAACTGGCTTTGTGTGCGAAGCAGGGAGTTCTGGGCATCAAGCAACTGTTGGGTTAGGGCAGCCGCATTGCCGGCGCTACTCGTGGCTGCCTGGCCAGGGGCAGTGGGCACTGGAGGGGCCCGGAAGGTATCGAGGGCGTTTTCGACCTGCAGATAGGCCAGTTCGACGGCCCGCTGCTGGATGCGGTAATTCTCGGCGACCACTCGCAACTGGCGAATCTGGGTACGAACGCCGGCAACGATGCCGTCTTCGGTGACCATCAGATTACGCCGCTGCCGTTCCCAGGCGATCAAGCTTGCCCGATACAGGTTGCGTTCCTGAATACGCACCAGGGGAAGTTCACCATTGAAGGCCAGCTGGTGGCGCGTCCGTGCTCCGGAGAAGGCGAACGGTTCCGCCAATCCGGGGGGAGTCTGACTATTTAAATGATACTCGACATTGAACACCCCGAGCAAGGAATTTGCCGAAACTCGAATCTGGCGCCACGCATCCATAAGTAGGGCCCGCGCATTCATCAGATCAAACCGTTGCTGTAGCGCCACTTGAATGCCAACCTCCATGGCGGTTTCCAGATCGTCTTTCATCAGATCGATCCCGTGCAAACAGACGCGCGGAACCTCGGGCCAGGATTGGTGCGTCGCGTCGAACCGTTGGTTGCGCGCTTCCAGCAACAGCAGCATAAAATCGTTGATCAGCTCCCGGAATATCGAGGCCATTGAGCCGATCGCCTCGGGACGGCGCGGAGCCAGATAGGTGATGACGGGGAGCAGCCCCTGTGCTCCGGCCAGCACCGTGCTCGCAAAGCGAATCCGTGGGCGTTCATCCCAGCGTCGCAGGTTCTGCTCGAAGCGCGCCAGATCGATCTCCGAATCGAGTTCCTGGATCCGCGTTTCCAGTTCTTTTGGGATCGGTTTGCCGCTTTCTTCGAGCTCATCGCGCTGCGCGAGGCGTTGCCGTCTTTCCTCACGCAGTTGCCGCTCGCGCGCGCGCAGGACGTCGAGGGGGAGTTTTTCCCAGACCGTCCAGCGTTGCAGGAAATCCGCCCGGAACGGAACGCCTCGTGTGAGAGGCGCCGTTTCCACCAGTTGACGCAACTGGACACGTAGCTTTTGGGGATTGTCCGGATCGTAGAGCTTTTCTGCTTTCTCACGCGCCTGATCGAACTGATTCAGAATGACCTCGAACCGGGTAAGCTGATCGTTCTGATTGTCCAGCGCGACGACATCGAGCTTCAGGGGGGTGGTCACAGGCAGGCCAAGCTGAATCTTGAAGTTATCCATGGAATTGCGCAGATCGAGATCTCGCTGGAAGACCGAGCTGCGACTTTGCAACAATTGCTGTTCGACTCGATCGACCTGCAACTGGGAGATATCGCCCCCTTCGCGAAAGGCCTGAAACAGTCGCAGAATGCGTTCCAGGGCCGCCACATTCTTGCGCTCGTTGTTGAGAAGACCTTGTTTCAGGACCGTGGGCAGATATCCCTCGCTCAGGTTGGTGGCACTGGCTTGCTGGAGGAGGTTGCCGCCCACCCCCAGGGGGACAAGCGCCCCGGTGACTCCATTTCGGACAAAGAAACCGGTGGCGCGGCGTCGAAAGCGGGTGGCACCCACGCTGGTTGTGCCGAAATTGCTTCCCGCCATGACCGCCACGTAGTACTCCTTGCGAAAGCGCGCATAGTCGCGGATTTCATAGAGCAGATTACGTTCCGCCTGAGTCAACGGTTCAAGCGTGACCGCCCGTCCGCCACCTTGCAGCAGGGGTTGGATGCCGTCGAAGTTCAAGGTGCTCACGCTGGTGGTCCGGGGCGTGATGTTGCCGCCCATCTCGACAACGGTCCGGTTGGCGAAGCGAGCCAGCAGCAACCCACCGGTGCTGAAGAGTTTGCTCACTCCCATGGTGCTGTCATTGGTCCAGCGGTTGTGGAACCCCTGTGAGGTCTGCTTGCCACTGTACTCGCGCACCAGCAGATCGAGGGCGAAGAACTGGGGACTGAAGGCAAAACGCTCGGTCGTCACCGGCAAGGCGGTCAGATAGAGATCTTCCCGCCGGTCCTGGAATTCACGGCTATTGATCAACCCCATCTCAACCGACTGATCGGCGTTGATCAGATAGGGAGTCGGCTCCTTGTTGGAATTCAGAGGATTGGGGTAGGGAGTGGCCGCTCCCACCGGGCCGTAGAGTGAACCGACAGTGGATTCGGTGGGAGGGGGCAACCCGGCTTCCTCCCGCGCGCGTTGTCGGCGAGCTTCCTCCTCGCGATTCTCCAGATCCCACAAGGCCAGGAGTTCCAGATAGCCTGTGCTTTCCATGTAGCCCTTGCCCACGTGGATGTAGGGACGCTGCGGATTGGGCGAGAGCATGGCCGCCGCAGGATCATCCGGAGGCATGGGAGGCTTGTCCGGGTTGCCTTGCGAGGCAAAACGCGAACGGGGATCGGGGTAGACGTGGTACTGCTCGATCTTCCACACGGGATATTGATCCTTCTGGGTAAGGATCGCATCCACTTCCCTGTCGGCAGAGTTGCGAAAGTACCGACGAGTACAACCCCCTTGTGTAAGGATGCCGAGGACTATCAGAACGAGGACTGCTGGCGCGGGTGACATCCAGCGAGGTGTCCTGGGCGTGCAGCGTGTGGCCATGAATCCATCCCCCCCGACCCAACTCAGGCGATCCGCACCTGGCGTAAAACCGTCATCCTCGTTATCGTCGGTAAGGTTTCGCCAACTTGAGCGGCAGGGTCGAGAAGCGGTCCGCGAGGGACTCAGGAAGGGGTTCCTGTCAAGGATGCTTCGTGCGGGGAGACGGCAGAATGGAAGAGGGTCGGGTGGAAGAGGGGGACGAGATCTTCGGGGCGGATGGCACCCATGGTAGCGATTTGCACCAGGCGGCGCTGCGCCAGGTAGCCACTTTGTCCCCCAATCGCAAAGCCCCAGAAGTGACAGCGCGCCACAAAGGCCTCGGCGCTCTCCCCGGAAGGCGGACTGAACGTGGTGATGACCGGAGCGGCATGACGCTCGTGCGCCAGCGGCTCGACATTCAGTCGGCGCAACTCGGTACGGACAAAGACCCCCAGTTCGCGATAGCGGGTGTGAGTCGCCTCCGCTTTGAGAGGGGTGTCGTATTCGCGCAGGGCCGCCGCCAGGGCGGCGAGCGTGGGCGAGGGGAAGGTGAAGCGGGGACCACGGCACGCGAGCGCAGCGGGGAGATCAAAGTAACTGGGGATGCGCTGGGTTTCCAGGTGGTGCAGGCGCTCGGGATCGGCGAAGAGGATCGCGGCGCCTGCAAACGCTCCCAGTGCCTTCCCACTCGCGCCCGAGGCAAGATAGACCGCGCTCAGATCAAGGGGAGTGGCGCCCAGGCTGCTCACACAATCCATGCACACGCGCACCTCGTGGCGACGACAGAGAGCGACCAGCTCCGGCAGGGGATTCAGTACCCCGGTGCTTGACTCCTGATGCACCCCCCAGACCCAGTCCGGGCGTCGCTCGCGATTGAAATGGTGCTCGATTTGGTCCAGATGCCACGGCTCGCCCCAGGGCCAGGTGAGTACATCGTACCTCAGTCCAAATCGGACGGCCTGCTGACGAATTCGTTCGCCGAATTCGCCATTGACCAGCAGTAGACCGCGGGTGGGAGGGGCGTCGGCGGAGAGAGTTGCTCCCACTACCTCGTTCGCCAGGGTGCCACTGCCGTTGAGAATCGCCACCCCGCGCGCCTGCGTCAGTTGTGCCAGTGTGTGGCGCACCTGCTCAAAAAGCTCGGTGAACTCAACCCCACGATGGTACAGTGGAGGTCGATGGAAGGCCGCATGCACACTGGGGGCGATGGCAACCGGACCAGGGAGGAGACAGACGGGACGCTGTTCGGAGGGCGACGCTGGGGGAGCCGCATGCGCTCGTTGTTGTCGCCGTGTCCACAGGCTCACAAATCGTCGATTGCGTTCCTCCAGTTCCGGGACGGTGACCATCATCGGCACAAATCGGGCATTCCCGCCCTGAACGGGTGGCCCCACTGGAGCGAAGCCGATCTGCTCATATAGAGGCACGCGATCCTCGAACCCGGAAATGAACAGGTGCGTGCGGTCCTGTTCGAGCGCGTACTGGTAGATCGCCCAGATCAATCCGCCAAACACCACCCCATTCCGGCGGGAAGGCTCGATGGCGAGAAGACGCACCTCCATCGGACGCATCCCTGGCTGACTGAGGAGGGTGGTATCGGGGAGGCGATCCGCGACCGAAAAAGGCGGCTGATGATGGACACTGACCATACCGATCAGGCGCTGCCCTTCCAGGGCAATCAGGTAGGTGTTCTTGTCGTGAAACTTATCAACGAGCAAGCCGGTGCCAGTCTCCGAGTGCTGCGGGATCTCCCCCACGAAGGTGCGGTGGTTGAGAGCATGAACCTGATGCAGTTCCTCGTGGGTTGTGGCACGCTTGAAAACGTAGGAACCCACTTGCAACATTCGCGACGCCCTCCGGTCCGAGCGCACCTCATGGCGAGGGACCAAAAGCAATACTGCACGCGGCTGGGTCGGCCCGCCTGGCTCGTGCGGTGTTGATTAGTTCATTGCGACTTCTCGATGGTGAGAGTACAGATCGGGAGCCGCAATTGCAAGGACTTGATGGTGGACGAATGAAAACCACAATAACCAACTGCGAAGAATCGACGATTGCACAGGGGAGAGAAAAAGACCCGACCGTGCCGGCGGGAGGGGGCGCCACGAGGAATTCGCGCTGCTACAATCGAAAGGAAACCCTCGGGGCCAATGCGCTTTCCCTCTCAACGAAAAGAAGTGCGAGGTGTGGGTTTGGGATCTCGACTTGATTCAGCTGGGTTTTCGCCGACGTGCCGACCGTTGCTGGCTTTGTGCGCGACGGTTTGGTCTTCGCGGCGAGGATCATCTCTCCGTCTTTTCCTGGAGTGAGCAGACCATCCCTGGTCGGCAGAGGCGGCGCTATCTGGTGGAACTCACCGAGTTTCATGTCACCTTTCATCGTGCAGCCGAGCATATCCATTTTTACTATCACGAACACGAGGACCAGCGCTGGCACCGGGGCGGACATACCTCGTGGGCCGAGCTGGAGCGCCTCGGTCTGGATGGGGGCACTCTCCGCGCCGAGGCCGATGCCGTTGCCGAACAGGTGATCACCCTCCTCGGCGGGCAGCTTGAATTTCTCGAGGAGTGAGCAAGCCATGAAATACGCGATTGTCATCCCCGATGGCTGTGCCGATGAGCCGCAGGAATCGCTGGGCGGACTGACTCCCTTGCAGGCGGCGCGACTCCCGAACATGGACCGGCTGGCCTCGCTCGGGGTGGTGGGGCGCGCCAATAACGTCCCCCAACCACTGACCCCGGCCAGCGATGTCGCGACCCTGAGCCTCTTCGGTTACGATCCGCTCGTGGTCTACACTGGGCGCGCTCCACTGGAAACCGCCGCCATGGGCATCCCTCTTGGTTCCGACGACTGGGCTGTTCGCTGCAACCTCGTCCATGTGGACCG
>JAKOSN010000240.1 GCA_029777335.1 Planctomycetota bacterium | reverse complement strand
GATTTCCCCGGCCGCCGCTCGATCACCTGGCAAGGATTGAGCTGTGTGCACACCCCTGGCGAAACGGGGGCCGAGGAAGCGTTCTTTGGCGACAAGGGGAGCATGGTCCTGACGGGCACCGGCTACATTATTTACGATCTCAAAGGGAAAGAAATCAAGAAGGTGACAGGGACCGCCAGCGATGCGGACCATGTTGGCAACTTCCTCGCGGGGATTCGCGAAGGGAAGGCACTCAACGCCGAGATCGAGGAGGGATACAAGAGTACCCTGCTCTGCCATCTGGGGAACATCGCCCAGCGCCTGGGTCGTTCACTCCGTTGCGATCCCAGCAACGGCCACATCCTGGACGACAAGCAGGCGATGACGCTGTGGAGCCGCGAATACGCCAAGGGGTGGGAACCGAAGGTCTAACGGAAACCTTCGCAGTCGAGGGCGGGTATCAGCTTGTCTTCCCCCTCTGTCCAGCGCGACCGAGGGGGAGGACAATGTTCTGTGGGGGTGTTTTCGCGCGCCGCTGAACCACCTGGTCTGCCCCGTATCGTGAGGTGTTTCCATGCAACGCCAGCTACCGCTCGCATGTCTGGTCGTTTTTCTCAGCGCCCTTACCGTATCCTCCCTGGCGCAGAGCGGCGGAAAAAAAGCCCCTGCATCCACCCGGCAGATTAGCAACTTCTCCTTGAAGGATCCACGCGATAACCGCTCCCTCGCGTTCAAGGACCTCAAGGACCGCAAAGCAATCGTGGTGGTCTTCGTCGGAACTGAATGTCCGGTGAACAACGCCTTCCTTCCCGAACTCATTCGCTTGCACAAGGAATTCTCTCCCCGAGGAGTGCAATTCCTCGCCATTAACTCCAATCAGCAAGATACCCCTGATCGCATCGTCGCGCACGCACGAAAACTCGAAGTCCCTTTCCCGGTGCTCAAGGATCCGCTCAACACCGTGGCGGACCTCTTTGGCGCTCAGCGCACCCCGGAGGTATTCGTTTTGTCGCCTGAGGGGAAGATCCTGTACAACGGGCGCATCGATGATCAGTACGGGATCGGCTATCAGCGCCCTGGAAAGCCAACCCGTCGCGATCTGGTCGAAGCGCTCCAGGAGATCCTCGCAGGAAAACCAGTTTCCGTGGCCTCGACCCCCGTGGCCGGTTGTCTGATCGGTCGTGTGGTGAAACCGAGGGCCGAGGGAAAATACACCTTCACCCGTGATATTGTTCCCATTCTCCAGAAACATTGCCAGGAATGTCATCGCCCAGGACAGATTGGCCCGATGGCGCTCATCCATTACGACGATGTCACGGCATGGTCAGCGATGATCGAGGAAGTGGTGACGGAAAAACGCATGCCTCCGTGGTATGCCGATCCAAAGCATGGCAAGTTCGCCAACGATCGCAGTCTCCCTGCGAAGGAGAAAGAGATCTTGCTTGCCTGGCTCAATGGGGGAATGGCGCGTGGCAACGACAAGGATCTCCCTCCTCCGCGTCGGTATCCTGTTGGTTGGACCATTGGCAAGCCCGACCTTGTGCTCACCATGCCCAGAGCCTTTGACATCCCTGCCGTGGCACCCAAGGGCGGCATCCCGTATCAGTATTACGAACTCGATCCCGGCTTCAAGGAAGATCGCTGGGTAACGGCCGCCGAAGCTCGCCCCGATGCTGCCGCCGTTGTGCACCACATGCTGGTCTTCATCGTTCCCAAGGGCGTGACCTTCCATCCCAATGGACCGTATGATGTCCTGTGCGGGATGGCTCCGGGAGACATGCCCACGCAACTCGCAGGAGGACTGGCCAAACGGGTCCCTGCCGGGGCGCGACTGGTTCTGCAGATGCACTACACCCCCAATGGGAAGGCATTCAAGGATCAATCATCCATTGGGATGCGCTTTAGCAAAGAGAATCCAAAACATCGAGTGATCACTTTTCCTATCGTCAACGAAAAGTTCTTCTTCAAATTGATTCGCATTCCCCCGGGGGATGATCATTTCAAGATGGAGGCGACTTATCGCTTCCGGCGCGATGCGCACATTCTCTCTTTCATGCCGCACATGCATCTGCGCGGCAAGGACTTCACGGTTGAGGCGCACTATCCCAACGGGAAGACGGAAACGCTCCTCTCTGTCCCGCATTACAACTTCAACTGGCAAAGCATCTACCGGCTGGAAAAGCCGCTGGCAATGCCGGCAGGGACACAGATTCGTTGCGTGGCCCATTTCGATAACTCGGCCAAGAATCCGCACAATCCGGATCCTACCGTGGCAGTCACCTGGGGTGATCAGACCTGGGAAGAGATGATGGTTGGCTGGATGGATTTCTATTACGACACCCCTGCGAAATGATTGCAAGCGCCGAGCGAGCAGAGGGAAGAGCCCCCTCCGCTCGCTCGCTTCAATAGTTCAAGGAATCGGCGTGATCGTACACATTCCCTTTTCATGGCCTGTCACCAGTGCCTTGCCATCTGGGGCGAAAGTCAGGCAATAGATCACCCGGGTGATCTGTTTCTTCATCGTCTCCTTGCCACTATTCAGATCCCAGAGAAAGAGATTCCCGCCATAGCCCCCGGTCGCCAGCTGTTTGCCATCGCGCGAGAATGCAAGGCCAAAGGGCCAGTCGGGAGTGGGACCGAGCTTTTTCTTCTCCATTCCCGAGGCGATCTCCCACAATCGCACAGTGCTGTCCGAGCTGATCGACACCAGTCTTTTGCCGTCGGGGGTAAAGAGCGCTGCCAGAACTCCCTCTTCGTGACCCTTGAGGGTCTTGCTTTCCTTGCCTGCCGTCACATCCCAGACCTTGATGGTTTTGTCAGCACTGGCAGAGGCGAGTTGCTTGCCGTCCGCATTGAAAGCAACCCAGTACACCGCCTCGGTATGCCCAGGGAGGTTCTTCATTTCTTTGCCGTCGGCAGGATTCCAGAGTTTTACCGTTTTATCCGCACTGGCAGTGGCCAGCAGCTTGCCATCGGGGCTGAAGGTGACACAATCGACTGTCCCCGCATGCCCTTTCAGCTCTCGAATCAGGCTCCCATCCGCGACTTTCCAGAGTCGAATCGTCTTGTCTTGACTGGAAGAGGCAAGGGTTTGCCCGTCAGGTGAGAAGGCGACACTATAAACCGGTTCGGTATGCCCCGTCAGGGTGCGCAGCTCTTTGCCTTCCGGATAACTCCAGAGCTTGACGAGCTTGTCGAACCCTGCAGTCGCCAGCAGTTTGCCATCGGGGCTAAAGGCTACCCCATGGACGGCGGCCTCGTGCCCTTTCAGCTCCCGGGGGCCCTGAGCCCAACCTGGCGCGCTGACGAGCAACAGAAGCCCACACGATGTCAGGAGAGATTTCATACAGAAACTCCACACTTGCGGTCCATCAGTCCTCGATTTCCTCGCCCCAACCATTCCACCAGGCGCTGACATAGCCGCCAATCATGCCCACAATGAGACCCACCCCATGAGCCGTGTTCGCCACCGAGCCTGCCCACCCGGCCAGGCAAATCAAAAACCAGCCCAACATGAGAATCACAGTGTTGGGATGAATGTACAATTCGGTGCTCGGTTCATAGCGACATTTCATCCAGATGTAGCCGAAGAGGCCGAAAAGGACTCCTGACATCCCTCCGAAGGGCGAGGAGAGGGTGACCAGTGGGATGCCGTGATTAAAACGAATCTCCGGAAACCAGTATTGACCGAGATTCGACGTAACGGCAAGCAAGAGCACGAGCAGGAGATAACGGAGCGAGCCACTCACCTGCTCCACCTGGCCTCCCAACCAGCGCAGGGCGACCATGTTCACGAGCAAATGAAAGATACCAAAATGCAGAAAAATGGGGGTGATCAGGCGCCACACCTCGCCTTGCCGAACCTCTGGCAAGCTCGGGCGGAGCACCACCCGTCCCTGATAAACGACCTCGCGGGCGATGAAGAACTGTTGCGCGGTTTTC
>JAKOSN010000043.1 GCA_029777335.1 Planctomycetota bacterium | reverse complement strand
CATCCTCCGCCGAACAGACCGAGTGTCTGGCGTTTCTCCGCGAGCAGACGCGCCGCTACCAGGCCGCCCCTGCCAGGACCCCGACGAGCAACACCGACGAGCATCTCCCCGCCGCCGATCCCGCCCTGCGTGCGCGCGAGAGTCTGATCCATGTGCTGCTCAACCACAACGATTTTGTCACGGTGCGCTAACTTCGCACCAGGGATTCCAGGGCGAACGCCGGAAAAGCGCTCGCCTTGACAATTATTCTCGCGGACAATCAAACCACTGCGCATCTGGACTCGCCTGAAGAGGTTGCCGCCATGCACCACTCTCCCACCTGCCGGGGCATCACACGACGATCCTTCCTCGCCGATACGGGGATGGGTTTCACCGGGCTGGCGCTTGGAGCCATGCTGTTTCGGGATGGCCTCGCCCGGGGCGCCACCCCGGGAGCGAAACCCGAGGGCAAACCGCACTTCCCCCCCCGGGCCAAATCGGTCATCTGGATTTTTCTCTGTGGCGGGGTCAGCCACGTCGAGAGTTTCGATCCCAAACCCGAGTTGACCAAATACGCCGGCAAGACGATCGACAGTACTCCGTACAAGGATGCCCTCAACCCCGAGAAGCTGAAGAACGTTGTCTCCGCCAACCCGGCGCACGGCGGCCGCAAGGTGCTGATGGGGCTCAATTCGCCGGTGCGCAAATATGGACAATGCGGACTGGAGGTGTGCGACTGGTGGAAACATGTCGGCGCCTGTGCGGACGATCTCGCCGTGGTCCGTTCTCTCTGGACCACCGATAACGATCACGGCGCGCAGCTGCAATGGCACACCGGGCGCCATGTGCGCGAAGGGGCCTACCCAACGATCGGCTCGTGGGTCTGCTACGGGTTGGGAACGCTGAATCAGAACCTTCCCGAGTATGTTGTCCTTGGCACGCCCACCGGCGATTGCTGCGGCGGAGAGTGGACTCATGGCGCCGGCTATCTTGGCCCCGAGTTCGCCGGTGTGCGCCTCGATGTCGAGGGGAAGGAACCGCTTCCCTTTGTCACGCCAGGGAAGGGGGTCCAGCGCGAGGAACAGGAGGCGGAATTAAGCCTGCTGGGGAAACTCAATCGCCTCTCGGGGATTGACTACCCCGACGATCCCCAGCTCCGAGCGCGCATCAAATCGTATGAACTCGCCTTCGGGATGCAGACCGCCGTCCCCGAGACGTTGCAGCTGGAGAAGGAAACCTCGGCCACGCAGAAACTCTACGGGCTGGAGCAAGCCCCCACGCGCTCTTTTGGCAAGCTCTGCCTGGTGGCGCGCCGACTGGTCGAACGCGGGGTGCGCTTTGTGCAGATCTTCCATGGCGGGGGAGGGGGGGGCGCCTGGGATGCCCACTCGGGGATCAAGGGCAATCACGGCAGTCTCTCGGCCCAGGTTGATTTGCCGATTGCGGGGCTCCTCAAGGATCTGAAACAACGCGGCCTGCTCAAGGATACGCTGGTGGTCTGGGGCACCGAGTTTGGCCGCTCACCAGGCGCGCAGGGGGATGGCCGCGATCATCATCCGCAGGGCTTCTGCGCCTGGTTGGCGGGGGGTGGGATCAAGGGCGGGGTGACGCACGGCGCCACGGACCCCATCGGCTTCCACGCGATCGAGAATCGCCACTACATCACCGATATCCACGCGACCGTGCTCCACCAGATGGGACTCGATCCACGCAAGCTCGAAGTGCCCGGACGCAAACGACTCGAAATCGATTACGGTGCTCCGATCAAGGAGATCCTGGCCTGAGCACCCAGGATCGGCGGACGGCTCCTCCCGTCCGCCGATCCTGCTCCTGACACGATCCTGTCATCGCCCCCGCTTGATGTCGTAGCACCACAGGGTGTTCTGTTCGCGCAGATAGAGTTTGCCGTCCACGACCACCGGATGCGGCCAGCTATTGCTCCCGCTGTTGGGAATCTTGAACCCGCAAATCTCGGTGTACTTGCTCCCGCCCAGTTGTACCAGCGCCACCCAGCCGTTGTCGTAGCGCACATAGAGGTGCCCATCGGCAGCCGTCACCGACGCCGATCCGCTCCCCTCGCCGCGCTCCTTCTTTTCCCAGATCACCTTGCCCGTCTTGAAGTCCGCACACCAGGGACGCCCACTGTCATCGTGATCGCCGTAGAGATACTCACCCACCTTGATCACCCCGCCATGCTTGTTGTTCAGTTCACGCTTGAAATAGAGTTCCTTGACGGTGAACTTGTCGTCCTCCTTGCTGATCTGGATGAGCGCCCCGCCCCGACCGTAGCCCGCACAGCAGAAGATCTGGTCGCCCTGCACGATCGGCGTGGGAATGTTGGCGGTATTCCCTGCAAAGCGATTCCCCTGCTGGCCATAACGCCAAAGCAGTTTTCCATCCCGGGCCGCGAAACCGACCACGCCATTCGCCATCAACTGCACATACTGGCGCACTCCACCGATCTCGGCAATCACGATCGAGGAATAGCCCGCGGTATCGCCTCCGGGCACCACCCCCTTCCAGACCACGTCGCCCGTTTTGCGGTCAAGGGCCAGCATGGACGCGTCACTCCCGCCGGGCGTGCAGATCAGGTGATCACCATCGACCAGGAGCGATTCGGTGTAGTTCCACCCACCCGACTGCCCCTTGAAATCCCTGGGCAAGTTCTTGCGCCACACTTCCTTCCCCGCAGCAACATCCACACAAACGAGATCGCCAAACTGCCCCAGGGCGTAGACCCTGTCGCCCACCACCGTGGGAGTGCAGCGCGGCCCGGCATAGTTCCCGCCCTTGTTGCCCACCTTGAGCGACCACACCGAACTGCCATCGCTGCGCTTCAAGGCGAAGAGATAACAGCCATCTTTCAGATCGCCCATGGTGAAAACATGCTCGCCGGCCACCGCCACCGTCGAAAAGCCGGTGCCCAGCCCGGTCGCTTTCCACGCCACCGTGGGGCCGTCCTTGGGCCATTCGCGCAGCAGTCCTGTGGCGGTCGAAACGCCGTCGCGCCGTGGACCACGAAACTGAGGCCAGTCGGCCGCCGACGTGGACAGGCAGCTCAGCAGCAAACACAAACCAGGGCCAAGCAGACGGACAATCCGCGAAGATGATCGCGACATGGTGAGGATCCTCCAGGGAAGCAAACCCTTCAGGCAGGAATGTCGGGGTGGGGCGGTTTTCCGGCTTCGGGCAGTATAGGGCTTGTCGTCCGAGTTCGCAATGGGCGCCTGGTGTCGGCTCCTCGCCACGCCACACCGACGCAACAGTGGATCCGCGCATCGATCTTGCTATACTGCAAGGGGCGTTCGGTGCCGGTCCACTCGCCGCGCTGGCGCCTCCTTACCCGTGACATTTAGTCCCGAGGGTTGTTCCTCGTTAACCAGGAGCAGCGACCACAAATTTCCTCTCCGCTCCCAGTTGAACGCCTTGCTCAGCCACGGAGTGTTGTTGCCATGGAACCGACCGGAAGTACCCGCTCGCAGCCTGAGATCCTCGACAAGTCCCTGGAAACGCCAAGCAACTCGCAGCCCTTCTCGGTGGTGGGCATAGGTGCCTCGGCCGGCGGGCTGGAAGCGCTGGAAGCCTTCTTCGCGCACATGCCAGCGGATAGCGGACTGGCCTTTGTGGTCGTGCAACATCTCTCGCCGGATTTTCGCAGTCTGATGGACGAAATCCTCGCCCGGCAAACGCAGATGCCCATCTATCGCGTGGAAAATGGAATGGCGATCGAGCCCAACGCCATCTACCTGATTCCGCCCAAGAAAGAGATGATCATCTCGGGGCGCAAGTTATTGTTGACCGACAAGGATCCCACCCAGGGGCTCACCCTCCCCATCGATATCTTCTTTCGCTCGCTGGCGCAGGATCTAGGCCCACTGGCGATCGGGGTGGTTCTCTCGGGCACAGGAAGCGATGGCTCGCGCGGAATCCGCGCCATTCATGAAGGCAATGGGCTGGTCCTGGCACAGACCGAAGAGACCGCGCGCTTCGATGGCATGCCGCGGAGTGCGATCGATACAGGGGTGGTCGATCTCATCTTGCCCCCGGCAAGCATGCCCCCCGCCATCCTGCGCCACATCCACCGCGATCAGGAGGGAGACACCGCCGAGACCACAAGTCTGATCCCGGCCGATCTCGACGGCATCAACGCCATTTTCCGGATTCTGCGTGAGGAGTATGGGATCGACTTCTCCAACTACAAGCCCAATACCGTGGCGCGGCGCGTGGAACGGCGTCTTCATCTGAGCCACGCGGCCACCGTCGAGGAATATGCCGGTCGCCTCCATCACGATCTGGGCGAACTCAATGCGCTCTACAAGGACCTGTTGATTGGCGTCACCAAGTTCTTTCGCGATACCGAGGCATTTGAACGGCTGGGGAAGGAAATTATTCCTCCCCTGATAGCGCGGCTGTCGGGGAAAGACGAGCTGCGCGTCTGGGTGGCGGGCTGTGCCACGGGCGAGGAAGCCTACTCCGTGGCCATCCTTATCCAGGAACATCTGAACACGATCGGGAAAAACATCCCGGTAAAACTCTTCGCGACCGATGCCCACCGCGCCTCGCTTGATGTCGCCAGCACGGGGATTTACAGTGAAGCCAGCCTCTCCGAGGTTTCACAGGCGCACCTGGATCACTATTTCACCAAACAACCGACCGGCTACCAGGTCTCGCCTGATCTGCGCAAAATGATCGTCTTTGCGCCCCACAACGTGATCAAGGATGCTCCGTTCACCAAACTCGATTTGATCACCTGCCGCAATCTGCTGATTTATCTGCAGCCGATGACGCAGAAAAAGGTGCTTTCGCTCTTTCATTTTGGTCTCAAGGCAGGTGGAATTCTCTTCCTGGGGCCCAGTGAAAGCCCTGGCGAACTGGCTGACGAGTTTGAACCGCTCGATAATCACTGGAAGATTTATCGCAAGCGACGGGATATCCGCCTGCCCCCGGATCTGCGCCTGCCTCTTTCGCCGGGTTACTCCGCCCTGAAGGCTCCCCCGGTTCATGTCACCAGCAGCACACCCGCCCTTCCCGACATCCAGCTGGTGCGCTCGTACGATGTCCTGCTCAATGAATTTGTACCGCCGAGTTTTTTGATCAACGAACGGCGTGAGCTGGTCCATGTTTTTGCCGATGCGGGAACTTATTTACTGCCACGCTCGGGGCGCCCCTCGTTCGATATTCTCGACATGGTTGATAAGGATCTGCGCATGGCGATGGCAGGTGCGATTCAACGCGCGCAGAAAGAACTTACTCCAGTGGTCTATTCCGGGGTGAGGTTCACCACCGCCGACGGCGCGCGGCATGAATGCAAGCTCACGGTGAAGCCACTGGTCAATCGCGATGGCATTGCTCCACACATCCTGATTTTGCTTGAAAACCCGGTCCCCCGTCAGGAGGTCTCCAATCAAACAGCGGACCTGGACATGGGACAGGTTTCCCATGAACGCCTTCATTCCCTGGAAGCAGAGCTGCGTTACACCAAGGAAAATCTTCAGGCCGCCATCGAGGAACTGGAAACGAGCAACGAGGAACTCCAGGCGACCAATGAAGAGCTGGTCGCTTCCAACGAGGAATTGCAAAGCACCAATGAGGAACTTCATTCGGTCAATGAAGAACTTTACACGGTCAATGCGGAACACCAGCGCAAGATCGTGGAGTTAACGGAATTGACCGACGACATGGACAACCTCTTTCGCAGCACCGATGTGGGAACGATCTTTCTGGATCGAGAACTGTGCATTCGCCGCTTCACCCCCAAGATTCTTCAGTGTTTCCACATTCTCCCCCAGGATATTGGCCGCCGGATTGATAGTTTCTCCCACACGCTGCTTCTCGACAATTTACTCGAAGAAGTCGGCATGGTGCTCGAGAAAGACGAACGCATTGAACACGAGATCCAGGATCGCCATGGTAACTGGTTTCTGCTGCGTATCTTGCCGTATTATCGCAAAACCATCATCAGCGGGGTGGTGCTTTCACTCATCGATGTCTCGTTGTTAAAACAAACAGAAAAAGAATTGCGCCGCATGTCAAAGGTGTTCATGGATGCGGCCGATCCCATCATCATTGAAGATCTCAGCGGGCATGTGGTGGATCTGAATGCGGCGGCGGAACGGACCTATGGCTGGTCGCGTGACGAACTGGTGGGGGAGAGTATTCTCAAGCTGATTCCTCCGGAGCATCATGCCCAGGCACTGGAGCTCCGCCGTCATTTTCGCGAATCCGAACCGATTCAAAACGTGGAGCAGGTCCGTCTGCACAAATCAGGACGGCGCATTCCCATTCTGCTCACCCTGTCGATGCTCTCCGACGAGGTGGGCGTACCCGGGAGCCTGGCCGCGATTGCCAAGGATATTACCGATCTGAAAAATGCCGAGGAAGAGAATCGCCGCTACGCCGCCCAGTTGGAACACGCCAACGCCGCCCTGCGCACCGAGGCGGCCATTCGTGAACAGGCCGAGGAAGAAGCGCGCGCGGCCGTGCGGCTTCGTGATGAGTTTCTCGCCATGCTCTCCCACGAACTGCGCAATCCTCTGGGGGCCATCCTCAACGCGACCCAGGTCATGGATCGGGCGAGTGCGGATCCTGCCACGCTTCGGGATGCCGCCGATGTCATCCGACGCCAGAGCAAACAGATGGCGCGCTTGCTCGACGATCTTCTCGATGTGGCACGCATCACCCAGGGGAAAATCGAGATTCGCCGCGAATGCATCGATCTCCGCGAACTGGTTCACGACGCGCTCCAGGCTGTCAAGCCGTATCTCGATAGCGGAGCGCATCGGCTCACGGTTGAAGTGGACGAGCACCCTCTCCCCGTCGAGGGTGACCCTTCGCGCATCCTGCAAATCCAGGAAAATCTGCTGATCAACGCTGCCAAGTACACCCCGCGCGGGGGCGAAATCAACCTCCTCCTGCGCCGCGACGGCGACGAGGCCCTCCTCCAGGTACGGGATAATGGCATGGGCATCCCTTCCGAGATGCTGCACAAGATCTTCGATCTTTTTGTTCAGTCGGACCACTCCCTGGATCGCCCCTCGGGAGGAATGGGGTTGGGTCTGACCCTGGTGCGCAAATTAGTTCTGCTCCATGGCGGAACCGTGACCGCGGAGAGCCCCGGGCCCGGCCAGGGGTCGACCTTCACCGTCCGCTTTCCTCTCGTCAGCCAGCTCCCCACAACCTCGCCCCCGCACAAATCCTGCGGCAACCACCCCTCGCAATTACGCGTCCTCCTTGTGGAAGACAACCCGGATAGTCGCAAAATGCTCCAGACCATGTTGCAGCTGGATGGCTACCAGGTCGAATCGGCCACCAGCGGCGTGGAAGGACTGGAAGCGATCCGCGCGGGAGAGTTCGACGTGGCCCTGATCGACATCGGTCTCCCGGGGATGGATGGTTACACCCTGGCGCGTCAGGTGCGGGAGATGGAAACGACGCATCGCACCTATCTGCTCGCCTTGACCGGCTATGGTCGCTCGCGCGATCGGCAGGCGGTCCTGGAAGCCGGCTTCGACGCCCACCTGGTCAAACCGTTGCGTCCCGAGCAACTCTATCGGATTCTGGAGAATCTGCACAAGTAAGCCGCAATCACTGCTGGACCGACTCCAGAATCTGGCGCACCTCCGCCTCGGGAACCTCGTCGACCAGGAGCACCTCCCCGAGCGCGCGCGGCAGCACCAACCGCAGCTTTCCCGCCACGTTTTTCTTATCGCTGCGCATCACGTCCAGGAGGGCCTCCACCGGCCAGGCGAGGGGCGCGAGGGGGAGACCAAAAGCGAGCAATAACCGCTTTTGTCGCTCGGTTAACTCCGGTTCAATCATTCCACGTCGCTCCGCCAGCCGGCTGGCGCAGATCATTCCGGCTGACACCGCCTCGCCATGCAGCCAGGCGCCATAGCCGCCCACGGTCTCGAAGGCATGGGCGAAGGTGTGGCCGTAGTTGAGTATGGCGCGCAGCCCCGTCTCCTCGCGCTCATCGCGTTCCACCACGCTGGCCTTCAACTCGCAGCAGCGCTGCACCACCCGAGCGACCGCCTCGGGGTTGCGCGAGCGAATGGCGCTGCTCGCGTGTTCCAGATAGGCGAAGAACTCGGCATCGAGAATCACGCCATATTTCACCACCTCGGCCAGGCCACTGCGATATTCACGATCGGGCAAGGTATTGAGCGCGGTGGGATCGATCCACACCCCCGCCGGCTGATGAAAGGCCCCAATCAGGTTCTTGCCGCGTGGATGATTGATCCCCACCTTGCCGCCCACGGAGCTATCCACCATGGCGAGGAGCGTTGTGGGCACCATCAGCAGCGGCAACCCACGATTGAAGGTTGCGGCGACAAAGCCGGCCAGGTCGCCGATCACCCCCCCTCCCAGCGCCACGATCAGCGTTTTTCGATCTGCTCGTAGCTCGGCCAGTCGATCGTACAGATCGCTCACCACGGCGAGCGCTTTTTGTCCCTCGCCGGGCGGAAGGACCACTGCCTCGGTGGTGAACTGTGCCTTCT
Organism: Planctomycetota bacterium; assembly: GCA_029777335.1. Lineage (GTDB taxonomy): Bacteria > Planctomycetota > Planctomycetia > Gemmatales > Gemmataceae > JAKOSN01. The sequence continues at coordinate 57,053 of JAKOSN010000043.1, read as the reverse complement.
GCAGCGCGGTCTGCACCGAGGGGAGCAGAGGCCGCACATTCGCATCGGTGATGACAACCGCGCGCTGACCCGCCGTTCGGGCGCGCGCAAACGCCCCCAGAGCGTCTGTCCCGGCGTCGCTGCCAACGGCGATATCATAGCTGCGTTCACCCAGATGAACTCGTACACTGTTCATGATCGGGCCCGTTGATCCATGCAGGGGTCGTCTGTGGCCAGCTTAGCGGCTGGCGCTCAACCGACCAGTCCGCACAGCGCCCTGCCCCGACCAGATCCTCGCCCCGACCAGGAGAAAATGGCTGATGAGCACAATCAAGGTGTTGCTGATTGCGGATGTCCCCAGCAACGTCCGGGCCGAGCTGCCGGCGCGTTTTCCTCAGGTGGAATTCCTCGAGGGTCAGGAGCCCGCCCCGCGTGATGCGCTCCTGGCTCAGGCCACCATCACCTATGGCCTGCCGCCTCTGGAGCGCCTGGGGGCGATGCCAGCGTTGCGCTGGATTCAACTGATCTCGGCAGGTGTGCCGCAGGAACTCTGCCCGCTGGCGCAGCAACATCAGGTCCAGGTGACGAACCTCGCCGGTCTGTACGGCCCCTCCATTGCCGAGCACGCCCTGGGGCTCATGACCATCCTGGCGCGTAATCTCCAGGTGGCCCTCCGGCAACAGGCGGAGCGTCGCTGGGAGCGCAGCCTGGCGCGTACCATGACCGATTTGCAGGAGAAAACGCTGGCGATTGTCGGGCTGGGGAACATCGGTCAATCGATCGCGCGGCTGGGAAAAGCCTACGGCATGCGCGTGCTCGGCTGTCGGCGCACGGGGAAACCGACCCCTCACGTTGATCGCCTTTATCCGCTCACGGAACTCCACGCCATGCTGGCCGAGGCCGATATTGTCGCGGTTGCCGCCCCGCTCACCCGGCACACCGAGGGGATGCTTGGCGCGGCGGAGTTCCGCGCCATGAAACGGGGGGTGATGTACATCAACGTCTCGCGTGGCCCCATTGCCGAGGAAGCCACCCTGGTCGAAGCGCTGCGCTCCGGGCACGTCGGCTCGGCGGGGCTCGATGTGTTTGCCACCGAACCCCTCCCACCCGATCACCCCTTGTGGACCATGCCACGCGTGGTGTTGACGCCCCATTACAGCGGAGAGACGATCAATCTCTCCGATCGACCTGCACGTCGGTTTGTGCGCAACCTGTCTGCCTGGCTCGATGGGCAACCGCTGGAAGGGAGGGTCGATCTCGAATGGGGGTATTGAGCAGCTGGGGAGGGAAGATTCTGGCGCGGTGAAAAAAATCTGTATCAGAACCGCCCTCGTCGGGCAATGGATCGATGGAGAACGATGCCGAGGATGTTTTAGCCCATGTTGACCACTGCCCGATTGCTTGAGGTGTTCGACCAGCTGGCGCGCGAGGGCGCCTCAGATGGGGAACTGCTCACCCGGTTTCTGAAAGGGCGCGATTCCTCGGCCCTGGCGGAATTGGTTCGCCGGCATGGTCCCATGGTCTGGGGTGTCTGTCGCCGCTTGCTGCCCTCCCCGCAGGACGCCGAGGATGCCTTCCAGGCGACCTTCCTGGTGCTGTTACGCCGGGCCGATTCTGTTCAGCCCCCAGAGCGCGTGGGGAACTGGTTGCATGGCGTCGCTCAGCGCACCGCCCTGAAAGCCCGCGCCCTGGCGGCCAAACGTGCCCAGCGCGAACACCCGCGCAGCGATCTTTCCGAAGTCGCCGTTGCCCCAGAAGTCGCCAGCACCGAACTTGGGGTGGTGCTCGATCAGGAAGTAAGCCGGTTGCCGGATCGCTACCGCGTGGTGGTGGTCCTGTGTGATCTGGAAGGGAAGACCCGCAAGGAAGCGGCCCAGCAGCTGGGGTGGCCCGAAGGGACGGTGGCGGGGCGGCTCGCGCGCGCACGAGCGTTGCTGGCCAAACGGCTCCTCCGTCGTGGCGTGGCCGTTTCGGCCGGGGCAATGGCCTTGTTCTCGACGAGCACCGCGTCTGCCTCGATCCCGCCCGCGGTGCTTGGCGTTACTCTCCAGGGGATCCGTGAACTGGCCACGAGCCATCGCGCCCTCCCGGAGGCGTTCTCCGCGCACGCGGTGGCTCTTGCCGAAGGAGTGATCCACGCCATGGTTCTCAGCAAATTCAAAAGCCTTGGGGCGATCGTTGTTCTGCTCGGCATGCTCGCCGCGGCAAGCCATTTTGGCGCGCAAGTCGTCCACAATCCCGTCCAGGCCGGCGAACCAGCCCCCGTCCAGCCAGCGCTACCTCACGCGGCCCAGCCTCCCGCGCCACCGCCAAAGCAAACCTCCGAGGCGAAAATCGAGCAACTCCTGAAGCGACGGCTCGACCTTCTCACTCAGATGGAGGAGGTCGCTCAAATGCGGTTCAAGAACGGAACGATGACAATGCACGAGGTTCAAAAAATAAGCCTGCGTCGAAGCAATGCCGAGCTTGAGCTGTGCAAAACAGACAAGGAGCGCGTCGCGGTCCTGGAGAAGATCGTGAACCTGTGCAAGCAGATGGAAGAGCGCGTTCACCAGCTCCGCATGGCAGCCCGGGTTTCGGCCACGGAAGTGCAAGAAACCCAACTGCAGCGCCTGGATGCAGAGATCGCCCTGGAGCGTGCCCGCGCAAAACTCGCTCCCTCCAAGTAGTTGTGACGGGCCGCCTTCTGCCCTCGCCCAGGCAGAGGTTCCCCGCGCAGAATTCCTTGGTTCCCACGAGGCAGGTGGTAAAATAGACTCATTGATTCCCTGAACTCGCTAACCACAAGGGATATCCGTGAGCGAACCCCCACTCGACGATGTGATCATGACTACCAAACCTCAGAGCGAGGAGCAGACCAAAACGCGCCGTGTTCCGCCCTATCACGTCATCCTGGAGAACGACGATCAGCATTCGATGGAATTCGTGATCGAAACCCTGTCGAAATCGCTCGGCTACAACGTGGAAAAGTGTTATCACCTGATGATGCAGGCCCACACCTCCGGGCGCGCGGTCGTCTGGACGGGCTCGAAGGAAGTGGCCGAGCTCAAGGTCGATCAGATTACCAGCTTCCACGAGATCCGGGCGAGCGATGGCGCCAAGCTCGGTCCGCTCGGCTGTTCGATCGAACCGGCACCCGGCGCCTGACAGGGAGTTCGCGTGATGAGTATGGCACCACTGAGTATTGGGGTTTGTAGCTGGTCGTTGCAGGTCAAGAACATTCCCGAGTTGAAAAGGTTCATGGATCGGCTGGGAATCACCGTGGTTCAGATTGCCTGTGGTGATCCGCACCATGCCTCCTGGGACGAGGGGGAGGCCATGCCCGAGGCCGCCCGGGCCGCCGGCTTGCAGATGACCGGCACCATGCTCGGCTTCCCAGGAGAAGATTACACCACGCCACAAACCATTCAAAAGACTGGCGGCTTCGGCGATCCAGCCACGCGCCCCGAACGCCTGGAACGGCTGCGCTGGGCGCTGGACCGCACCCGCGCCCTGGGGCTCAGTGACATGATGCTCCACGCGGGCTTTATCCCCGAACCGGGCGACCCCGAGCGCACTGGCTTTCTCGACACGCTCGGCCAGGTCAGCCAGCTTGGCCAGGAGAAAGGCATTACCATCGCCTTCGAGACCGGGCAGGAGACGGCGGATCTGCTGCGCCTGACCCTCGACGAGCTGCGCTGCCCGAATCTGAAGGTCAACTTCGATCCCGCCAACATGCTCCTCTACGACAAGGGCGATCCGTTACGCGCGGTCGAAATCCTGGGGCCGGACATCCGGAGCGTGCACGTCAAGGACGCCAATCGCACGCGCGTGCCGGGAACCTGGGGAGAAGAAGTTCCGCTCGGCCAGGGCCAGGTCAACATTCGCGCCTTTGTACAAACGCTGAAGAAGGTCGGCTACCAGGGGCCTCTCTGCATTGAACGCGAGGTGGGCGATCAGGACCAACGCTTCGCGGATATCGCCCACGGCATCCGTTTGCTGCGCGAATGCCTGGTCGGGTGACCGCGCGCCCGTGCGGACAGACTGCGCCCCCTTCGCTATGACAAGGCAGAGGGGGCATTCCTGACCGCGCACTGCACTCACCGGACCCGCGTTGATGGCACACTACTTCAAATATCGTTCGGCGGGCGATCTGCTGGCGGAGAACGCCCGCCTCGGTATCGCCCTGCGCCTGAGCGACGATCTCACGCCCTTGTTCCGCCCGGTCATCGTCGGTCCTCTGCGCGTCGGCAACGCCCTGTGCATTCAGCCGATGGAAGGATGCGATGGCACTCTCGACGGTCGCCCCGACGAGCTAACCTATCGCCGCTATGAACGGTTTGGGGCTGGCGGAGCGAAACTCATCTGGGGCGAAGCGACTGCCGTGGTCGAGGAGGGACGCGCCAACTCGCGTCAGTTGGTGCTCAACGAGAGCACCGCCTCCACCCTGGAAACCATGCTTCGACGATGTCGCCAGGCGCATCGTGAAGCCCACGGCACCGACGACGATCTGGTGATCGGCTTGCAGTTGACCCATTCCGGACGCTACAGCTATCGCCGCCCCCTGCTGGCCTGCCACGATCCCCTTCTCGATCCTCGAACGATCGTCGAGAAAGCGACTAACAAGACCGTCGATAGCTCCTATCCCTTGCTGAGCGATGAGATCCTGCAGGCACTCCCCGATCACTATGTCGCGGCAGCGAAACTCGCTTCGCGCATTGGTTTTCAGTTTGTCGATATCAAGCAGTGCCATCGCTATTTGCTCAGCGAATTGCTGGCGGCGCGGACGCGGCCAGGGCCCTTTGGCGGCAGCCTGGAGAATCGCACCCGCCTGGCCCGCACGATCTTCGAGCGCATTCGTGCCGAGGTGCCTGGCCTGGTGCTGGCGACCCGGCTGAATGTTTTCGATGGTATCCCCTTTGGCAAAAAACCGCTCACCGAGGAAGGAGTGCCCGCGCCGTGGTCTGCCCCGGTGCTCACTGCCTGGGGCACCGCCGCCGACGATCCCTTTACCCCGGATCTGACCGAGCCGAAATGGTGGATCGGGGAGATGCAAAAACTTGGGGTGGCGCTGGTCAATGTGAGCATGGGCAACCCCTATGCCACGCCGCACGTCACCCGTCCCTTTGAATATCCTCCCCCGGATGGCTACGAAACGCCGGAACATCCGCTGCTCGGCGTGGATAGGCATTTTCGGCTGGCCGGCGAGTTGCAGCAGACGTTTCCCACCCTCCCCATGGTTGGCTCCGGGTATAGCTACCTGCAGGAGTTTTTCGCCCAGGCCGGGGCCGCCAACGTTCGCGAGGGACGCATCACCTTTGTCGGCGTTGGTCGTGCCGCTCTGCCGCAACCGGACTTTGCCCGGCAGTTGCAGGAGCACGGCAAACTCGAACGCAAACGGATCTGCCGCACCTTTAGTTACTGCACCGCGCTGATGCGGGCCAAGCACAACGAACTGGGACAGTTCGCCACCGGCTGTCCCCCCTTCGACAAGGACATCTACGGCCCGATCTGGGAGGATGCGCGTCGCTCGTGAGCCAGCCACCGTCCCTCTTGCCGCTCTTTTTAAAGTTAAGCGATCGTCTTTGTCTTGTGATTGGAGGAGGCCCCGTGGGGCAACGCAAGGCGGAGGCCGTGCTCGACGCCGGGGCGCGCGTGCTTCTGGTCGCCCTGGAACCCGCCCCCGCCAACTGCACTCATCCCCGCCTGGAGTGGCGTCAGCAACCGTATGAACGGGCCCATCTGCAGGGAGCCGCGCTGGTGTTCGCTGCCGCCACGCCGGAGGTGAATCGTCAGGTGGTCGCCGATGCTCAGGCGCTGGGGCTGTGGGTCAACTCGGCAAGTGCACCCGAGGAAGGCGACTTTTATCTGCCGGCCACGCTGCGCCGGGGAGCGCTGGTGGTAAGTGTCAGCACGGGAGGGCAGGCGCCGGCTTTCAGTCGTGCCCTGCGCCAGCGCCTGGAAGACGAAATCGATCCGGTCCATGGGGTGTGGCTCGACCTGCTCGCCGAGGTCCGGCCGACGCTCCTGGCGCAAGTGCCCTCTGAGAAACAGGCTGCGTTGTGGCAACGACTTTGTGCCCCGGTCTGGCTGGAGCGTCTGCGGCGTGAGAGTCGCGCTGTCGTGCGCCGTGATCTTTGGGCGGAGCTACAAACCCTGGTTGGCGAGGGAATGCCTCCGCTATAATGAACCTTCGCCTCCCTTGTCGGCGCTCGCCCGCGCTGGAGTGTCCTGCCGTGGAACGCATCAGCTTGTTCTGTTTTGGGGCCAGTTACTTCGTGGCCTTCGCTCTGGAGTTGTGGCATCAACTCCGCCCGCGGCCCGTTCAGCGTCTGTTCGCTACCCTGTTCGGGGCAGCCGGACTGGTCGCCCAGACTCTGTATCTGGGGGTCTGGCAACCACCGCTCGCCTGGCAGTTCGGCATTCTCCTGGTGCTGGCCTGGATTCTCTCTATTTTCTATCTCTTTGGTTCGATTCATCGTCGCCAGCAAGCGTGGGGACTCTTTGTTTTGCCGCTCATTCTGATCCTGGTCAGCGCGGCCACCGTCTTTGGCCCCCCCACAGATGAGAGCGGGGCGCGTCTGGCCGGGCTCTTTTCCCGGGATGATCGCCGGTTGCTCTACATCATTCACGGCAGTCTCGCCTTGCTGGCGGCGGTCGGCGTCTGCGTTGGCTTTCTCGCCAGCGTGATGTATCTCGTTCAGGCGCGCCGGCTCAAGGTCAAACTCCTGCCGGGGCAGGGGTTGAAACTCCCCAGCCTTGAACGGCTGGAAGCAATGAATGATCGGGCCCTCACCCTTGCCTTTCCCCTGCTCACGGCGGGGATGGGATTGGGGGTGTGGTTGATGCTCACCGAGCCGGTCGCCACCTGGAACGATCCGCGCGTGCTCAGCACCCTCTCACTCTGGCTGGTCTTTGTTGTGCTCCTCCTGCTGCGTTTCAGTTTTCATCTGCGCGGCCGACGGGTTGCTCTCCTGACCATCGCCGCGTTTACTCTCCTTCTGGTCACCCTCATCGTGCCGCACATGGGCAGGGGAGGTCTGCCATGATCCTCCTCGATGTCGGTTGCAGTTTTCGCACCACCACGGTCGATCTCCGCGAACGGCTGGCCTTCGATGGCGACAAACTGCCGCGCGCGCTGGACGAGTTGAGCCGACGCTACGATTGCGAGGCGGTCATCCTCAGCACCTGCAATCGCGTGGAACTCTACCTGGCCGCAGTAGCCGCCGCGAGCAAGTTGACCGCCGATCAGGTCATCCACTTTCTCAGCGAATTTCATGGGGTGCCCCCCGAGGCCATTCAGCCGCACCTCTACACGCATCATCACGGCGATGCGGTGCGTCACCTTTTCCGGGTGATCGCCAGCCTCGACAGCATGATCATTGGCGAGGGACAGATTGCCGGCCAGGTGAAGAAGGCCTATGAACAGGCCCAGGAACGTGGCACCGCTGGCCCGCTGCTCCATGCGCTCTTTCAGCATGCGCGGCAGGTAGCGCGCCGGGTGCGCACCGAAACCGGCATCGCGCGCGGCCATGTGTCCGTCTCCAGTGCCGCCGTCGATTATGTGCGTCAGGTCTTCGACCACTTTGGCGACAAGACCATTCTGGTGATCGGTGCCGGCAAGATGGGGGAACTCACCTTACGGCATCTGCGCGAGTTGAGGCCGGGGAAGATTCTGGTGACCAATCGCAGCCCCGAGAAGGCGCAAACCGTGGCACGGGGTTGTGGCGGAGAGCCGGTCCTCTGGGAACGCCTCGACGAGGTCCTGGCGCGAGCCGATATTGTCCTGAGCACCACGGGCGCTCCGCAACCAATCGTGACGCTGGATCGCTGGCAGCGTATTGCCGCGCGCCGCACCAGCGGTACCGTGGTCATCCTCGACATCGCCGTCCCGCGCGACTTCGATCCGCGCATTCACGATGGCGATCAAACGTGTCTTTTCAACATTGACGATCTGAAAAGGATTCGTGAGGCCACTCTCGCCGATCGTCTCAAGCACGTCGCACCGGCGGAAACCATTGTGGAAACGGAGACCCGGCGCTTTCTGAAGGAGTGGGCGCGGCGCCGCAATGGCCCGGTGATCGCTCGCTTAACGCAGGAGCTGGAAACCAAGCGCGAAGCCATCGTACGGCAACTCCTGGCGCGGTTGAATGGGAAACTCACCGAGGCCGAGCGCTCCTACCTTGAGGGAGCTTTCCGCCTGCTGCAAAACCAGTTTCTGCACGGCCCGATCACGGCGTTGACCGAGGAATCCCACGAGGTTCCTGGCGCTGGCGGTCACACCCTCCTCGACGCCATGCGCAAGCTCTTTCGTTTGCAGGAATAGTCCCCATGCCAACCGATCAGGAGTGGATGGCGCAGGCGCTTGCGCTCGCCGAGCAGGGACGAGGCCAGGTCGAACCCAATCCGCTGGTTGGCGCGGTGGTGGTGCGCGACGGACAGTTGCTCGGCGCCGGCTGGCATCAGCGCTATGGCGGACCGCATGCCGAGGTGAATGCCCTGGCGGCGGTGGCCGATCCGCGCGGGGCGACGCTCTATGTCACCCTGGAACCGTGCTGCCATCAGGGCAAAACGCCGCCCTGCACCGACGCCATCCTGCGCGCGGGGATTCCACGGGTTGTCGCCGCCATGCTCGATCCGTTCCCGGAGGTGAGCGGCAAGGGAATTGCGCTTCTGCGCGCGGCCGGGGTGGCGGTCACGGTCGGCGTGGGCGAAGCCGAGGCGCAACGGCTCAACGCTCCCTATCTGAAGCGGCTGCGCACGGGACGGCCCCATGTGCATGCCAAGTGGGCCATGACCCTCGATGGCAAAATTGCCACCCACCGCGGACATTCGCAGTGGATCAGCAACCCCACCTCACGGGCACGGGTGCACCACCTCCGCGGCCAGATGGATGCGATCCTCGTGGGTATCGGGACGGCCCTGGCCGACAATCCGACCCTGACGGCCCGCCCTCCTGGCCCCCGGACCCCGGTTCGTGTTGTCCTCGATCGCACCGGCCGCCTTCCACTGCACAGCACCCTTGTCCAGACTGCCCGTGAGGTTCCCACCCTCCTCGCCACCTGCGCGTGCTCGGGGGAGCGCCGGACGCGCCTCGAACAGGCGGGCGTCGAGGTGCTGGTGTTCCCGGAAGAAGCGGGTCGGGTCGCGCTCGATCCTCTGCTTGTCGAATGTGGTCGGCGGCGCTGGACCAATCTCCTGGTGGAAGGGGGAGCTGGGGTCCTGGGGAGTTTTCTCGATGCCCGCGCCATCGATGAGGTTCACGTCTTTGTCGCCCCGTTGCTCGCCGGGGGAGCCGGCGCCCTGAGCCCGCTCGGAGGTGTCGGCGCGGCGCGCATGGACGAGGCATTGCGCCTGGCGGAGATGACGGTGGAGGCGCTGGATGGCGATCTGTACATCCACGGGCGTTTGCCGCTCAGTACAGAAACCGCCGCAAAAAGCTGACTCCGCCTGCTACATCGGCCAGCCGGTTCTCGCCGCTCTCGCGTTCGATCGCCATCCAGCCGCGATATTCGATTTCTTCCAGAACTCCGAGCAGAGTCAGCCAGTCGATGTCGCCGTGCCCGAGCGGCACCTCCTGGGCGGTGAGGCTGGCAGTGGAACTTCGTGCATCGCGAGCATGCGCATGAACCACCTTTCCGCGCAGGGCGCGCAGACTGTCGAACACGGAGTGTCCATGCATGAGCAGATTGGCCGGGTCGAAGTTCACCCCCAGACTGGCGGTGTCGTAGCGTGCCAGATAGTCCGCCAGCACCGCGCCCGCTTCCAGCCCGGTTTCCCAGGCCAGCGTGGTCCCCACTCGATCGCCGTACAGGGTCAGGGCGAGCAAGGATTCACGCAGCAGATCGGCCCGGGGATCGTCGTCCTTCTCCGGAATGCGCCCAGGCTGGAAGATAACGAGGCGTGCGCCCAGATCGTAACTCAGCTTCATCACCTTGCGCACATGTTCAATGCGCGGCTGCTGATCGACCGCCACATCGAGCCCACGGCGAAGCGGGCAGCCGAGCGCGCTGAGTTCGAGATTGTGGGCACGGAGCAGATTGCGGAATTCGCGGCGGCCCGTCTCGGTCAGTTGTTGCGGCGACAGGGGACCAAGGGCATCGACCTGCACGCCGGGCACGCCAAGTTTCTGCGCTTCTTCCAGCGCCCGGCGCAGTGGCAGGCCAAGCGATTCCAGACGAATGGCGAGTTTGAGACGATTCATGGCGGAAAATCACCACAGGCGTCGGTGGTTAAAAGGGGACTTCTTCCAGGTAGGCAGGCGCAGCGAGGAGAAACTCGCGCACCGGGCGAACTTCCTGGCGAAAGATGGCACCGGGCATGCAGACGGTGCGCCAGCGCGGACTGCGTACCTGCAGATGCTGGCGGTAGATGCGTACATCGATGGCACGGAACAGATAGCGCCGACCGCGCCAGTGATAGAGATCCGGTGTGTCGTCGGCGAGTTCCACCACCGGTAAAAGGTGATAGCCGAAGACAAACACCCCCTGGTAGCCGGGACCGAAACACTCCGTCCAGCGTTCCAGCCCCTCGACGTCCTCGTCGTTGCACCAGTTCTCCCAGACGCGGCGCCATTTTCCTTCCTTGCCACCGGGAAAACGGCGTCCCTTGACATCGATCACCAGCCGCGCCCCCTGCGGCCCATACACCACAAAATCGAGGCTTTTCACCCGACTGTCGCCCATCCACGAACGACGCGTCTCATCCACGGCCACGTAGCAATGGCCATGGTCCTGCAAATAGGCTTCAAAGGCGGCCTCGTAGTGGTTGCTGCGATCCATGCGTCAGCCGCCCGCCAACGCCGTCCGCACCGCAGACAGCACGGCGGACTCCTCCACGGTCGTTTCGGCCCGCTGGGCCAGGTCCTTCACCTTCCACACCCCCTGGGCGAACTCATCGGGGCCCGCGATCAGCGCCAGGCGATGCCCGCGCCGCTCGGCGTACTGGAACTGCTGCCCCACCTTCTTCGCCTCCGGATACACCTCCACCCCGATCCCCGCCTGACGCAACCGACGCGCCATGTTCTGATAGTCCGCCAGTCGATCCGCGCTAAACTGCACCACCAGGACCGGCGCCGGGGTGGCGGCTTTGGGGAGCAGGTGCAACTCTTCCATCGCTGCCAGCAGTCGATCGAGTCCCAGCGAGGCCCCCACCCCGGGAAGTAACTGTTTGGTGTACAGCCCCGCGAGGTTGTCGTAGCGCCCGCCCGAACAGACACTGCCAATGTCGGGCATATCGCCCAGGAACGTCTCGTAGATCGTACCTGTATAATAATCCAGTCCTCGCGCGATGGAAAGATCGAGGTGGATGCGCTCCTCGCTGATTCCCGTCGCCCGCGCTACCTCCACCAGCTGACGCAATCGCCGAATCCCCTCGGCAGCCTTGGCGTTCCCCCCAAACTCCTGCTCCAGTCGATGGAGGATCTCCTCGTTGCTCCCCTCCATCGTCGCCAACGTCAGCACGCGCGCCGCCTGCTCCTCGCCAATGGCGGTTCGCTCGCACATCTCGGCGATCACCTTGTCGCGCCCGATCTTTCCCAGTTTGTCGAGGGCGCGCAGCAGAGCGACCGCGTGCTGCGCCAACCCCAGTTCCTCCAGCAGTCCGTTGAGCACCAGTCGATTGTTGACTCGAACCTGAAAGCGCTCAAAGCCAAGCGCCTGCATCAGATCGTGAATCACGAGAGCCGTCTCGATATCCGCGGCATTGGCAGTGGTTCCGATGGTATCGAAATCACACTGCCAGAACTCGCGAAAACGGCCATGGGCGGTATTCTCCCCGCGCCAGACCGGCCCCATGTGATAGCGTTTGAAGGGAGTGCCCAGCTCGTTGATGTACTGGGCGGCAAAGCGCGCAAAGGGAACCGTCAGATCGAAACGCAACGCCACATCGCGCCCGCCATGATCCTGAAAGCGATAGATCAACTTGTCCGATTCCTCGCCACCCTTGCCGAGCAGGATCTCGGTGTACTCCAGCGCGGGGGTGTCGATGGGAGCGTAGCCATAGGAGCGGTACACATGGCGGACCTTCTCCAGCAGATGCTCGCGCGGAATCATCAACGGCGGCAGGTAGTCACGAAAGCCCTTCAACGTACGTGGTTCAATGCGCGGCGTGGACATCCTGCACCTAGCTCCTCGGCGTGACGACCGATCCTGAGACGCTCAACGGGGAGCTGCTGACGACGGGTTGACCCCGAGGCCAGCACCTCCCCGTTGAACAGGATACAGACTGGTTCAGGAATGGCGATTGTTGCGATAGCGATCGCTGACCCGTTTCATGAAGCGCCGTTCCTCGTCGGTCAGGGCAGCCATCCCTTCGCGGGCCACCTTGTCGAGCAGTTCGTCGAGGCGCTGTTCCTCGGCGATGCGCTGCTCTTCTTCTTTTTGCATCTTCTTCGCCTGGCGGCGCTGCCACCAGCGCTGCCACCAACTCTGTCGCTTGCGCGGAGGAGCGGCCGCCGGTTGATCGCGTTCCAGGCTGGTATAGCCCTGCGAGAAATCATACCCAAAGAGAGAGGCTTCGCCATCGCTCTCCAGAATGATGTACTGCTGCTTGCAAGAAACATAGATAAAGATGGCGAGGCACAGAGGCAGCAGCTCATTCCACACAATGGAGGCCAACCCAACCACGAGCATCGTCAGGAAGCCGGCAAAGACCGCGGCGAGCGTTGCTCGACGATACCCAACATAGTGCCACAGGATGCATTGAAAGATCCGTCCGCCATCCAGCGGAAAGCCGATCAGCACCACGTTGAGCAGAAAGAGCACATAGTTCACCCAGAAGAAGCGGGTCAGCATCGCGCTGAAGGCATAGGGCGAGACGGCGATCTCGCTTCCGGTCCAGGTGGAGAGAATAAACTTCCCCCCCAGTTCGCGGGCGGGAAAATAGAAGGGATTGAAACTCGGTCGCAACGAGGGATCGATAAAGGCGAGAGCGATCAGACAGCCCAGAGCCAGGATCAGGTTCACTCCCGGTCCGGCCAGGGTGGTGATCAGGTTGGCGCGTGGGGTATTCGGTACTTCCAGCTGCGCCAGACCACCCAGAGGCCAGAGGAGCACCTCCTGGGCGTCGCCGTTGACCGCCCGGGCTCCGAAGCAGTGGCCAAACTCGTGCAGCAGGACCGAAAGGAAAAGGAGTGCGAGAATCAGGGTCGCATCGATCCACGTCCCGGGGTAGTACAGTTTGGGTTCCTGCAGGGCAAAGCGAAGAATCAACCCCAGGGCCACGATCGGGAAAAGGACGTGTACCCGCACCGTGATGCCAAACATCCGTCCCAGAGGAATGGACCAGGCAAAAGGATCACGCATCGGAGCCACTCGCTGGAATCGACTGCGGGCAAAAGAATCCACTCTGCAAGATTCTACCACCGTCCTCCCAGGGACGCAATCATCTGCCTACACTATATCCCTGATACGTTCGTTTTGTTCGGCGTCACCGGCGGACCTTGAAGCGGAGACATCATGGCGCGAACGATTGTTCATGTGGGCCGCAAGATTCGTGTGGCTCTGGATGAGGAGCTGTTGCCCGATGGCACCACCATTCGGCGCGATGTGGTTCTGCATCCCGGCGCCGTGGCGGTTCTCCCCATCCTCGACGCCGAGCACATCTGCCTGGTGCGCAATCAGCGCCCCATCCTGGACGAGGTGCTCTGGGAAATTCCCGCCGGCACCCTGGAGCCTGGTGAACCGCCGCCCCATGCCGCCTGCCGCGAACTGGCCGAGGAGACCGGCTACCAGGCGGCGCGCTGGACCAAGCTGGGCGAGTTGATCCCCTCCCCCGGAGTGCTCAGCGAAATCATTCACCTGTTTCTTGCCGAGGATCTCACTCCCGGACCGCAAAAGCTCGAGGCCGACGAGCAGATGGAACCCTGCCGCGTCGCCTTCACCGAGGCCCTGCGCTGGGCGACCGATGGCACCATTCGCGACGCCAAGACGATCCTCGCTCTCTTCTGGCTCGATCGCCTCCGCCGTGTTTAAAGGTTGATCCTGCGCCTCGCCGCGCTATCATTCTAGGGATCACTCTCCTCTCCCTTTCTCAGGAGTTGGCTCCATGCGTCGTCCTCTTCTGGCCTCGGTGTTGCTCACCGCGTTCTGCTGCTCAGCGGCATGCGCTGCCGAACCGACTCTCCCCACCGGAGGCGCCCCCCAGTTCCTCCCGATCGCCAAGGTGAACAAGGAGCAAGGACTCCTCACCGTGCGCCTGGTCAACATGGTCCCCGTAACCGTCGAGAAAACCGTGACTGAGGAGGTCAACGGCCAGGTGATCGCGAGGAAGGTCGCTGTCACCGAGTATTCCCTGGTGCATGTGGAGTCGAACCTGGCGCTCAACCAGTTCCGGGTGCTCGACATCGACGGCAAGGAGATCGAGCGCGACCTGGTGTGGAAGCGGTTGACGGCAGGGAAAATCGTCCTGCGCCTCCCGGGCAAAGAACCGCTCGATCCCGCCTATCGCAAACTCTTCGCCAAGGATGTCCTGATTCTCGCTCCGAAATGAGCAGCGCAGTCATTCACCGACGACAGGGTTGCTCAGCGTTCCAATCCCGGCGATTTCCGCCTCCAGGCGATCCCCCGCCTGGAGGAAAATCGGCGGTTTGCGAGCAAAACCCACTCCACTCGGCGTGCCAGTCGAGAGGATGTCGCCTGGCTCCAGGGTGACAAACTGCGAGAGCCCCGCCACCAGCGCGGCGACGGGAAAGACCATCTGTCCCGTCGTCGCATCCTGCATCACCTGACCATTGAGGCGCAGCTGCAACCGGAAGGTCTGCGGATCGAGCCCTGGCTCTGCCACGCGGACACACGGCCCCATCGGCAGAAACGTATCGTGCCACTTGCCATGCAGCCAGTCGAAAAAGCCATCCTTCTCGCGTTTCTTGCGCTCGGGGTTAATCTGAAATTTGCGATCTGAAATATCGTTGCAAACCGTGTAGCCCGCAACATGGGCCAGCGCCTCGGCCTCGCTCACGCGGTGACAACGCCGACCCATCACCACTCCCAGCTCAATTTCCCAGTCGATGTGGTGCGGCGACACCGCGGGGATGCGCACCGGATCGCCCGGGTGCGTCAGGGTGGTGGTCGGCGGTTTCATGAAGTAGTAGGGGAAGGTGTCCTTGCGCTCGGCGGCCTGTCCGCCTCCTTCCACGATGTGCTCGGCGTAATTGCCCGCGAGCAAGATGATCTTGCGCGGCTCGGCGATCGGCACCAGCAACTTCACTTGCTCCAGCGGAACCTGCAGCAGTTCCCGCTCGCCGGGTGAAAGTGCCGCCACTCTCGCCAGGGCCGCGGCGCCCGGGCCGTCGGGCGTGAGATAGTCCAGAATCTGCGGGATCGCAGCCTGCGCCGACGGGAGCCGCGGCAAGGGCACCACGGCAGTCTCCTCGTACAGGGCCACCTGCACCTCGCCCGCGATCAAACAACGGCACAAGCGCATGCTCCACCTCTCCCCAGCCAGCCTTATCGTTTGCTCGACAGGTAGGCGAACAGATCGCGCACCTGCTGCTCGGTCAACGGTTTTAATTGATCTTCCGGCATCAGCGACACGAGCGAGGCACGCAGGTCCTCGATCTTGCTGCGGCTCAACCGGACCGCCTGCCCTTCTGCTGTCTTCAGCGTGACCGTTTGCTTGTCCTGCTCGGCGATCAACCCGGTCAGCGTGCGGCCATCGGTGGTGGTGATGACAAACGTCATGTACTCGTCGCGAATCGCCGCGCTGGGATCGGCGATATTTTCGAGCCAGTACATCAGGTTATCCCGTTCATAGCCGGTCAGTTCCGGACCGACGGCGCCGCCCTCGCCAAACAGCTTGTGACACTTGCCGCAGGTATTGGTGAAGACAATCTTGCCCGCCGTCGCATTCCCCTTTGCGCCCTTGAGGATCGTCCCCAGCCGCACCATTTCGCGTTTCTTCTCCACGGCGGTGCTGGCACGCACCTTTCCCCAGTGTTTCTCGATCAATTTGATGATCGCCGGATCCTTGTACAGGTGAATCTTGCGGACAATGTCCATCGACACCGAACGCGGCGATATCTTTCCGCCATCGATCACCTGGAGCAATTCCAGCGACCACGCCGGCCGGCTGCTGAGCAGACTGATCGCGCCTTCGCGCAGAGCCGGATCGGTGGTTTTGCGGTCAAGCGCAAAGGCCAGCACTTCCTTGCTGATTTGCTTCTCGTCGTAGCGTTGGAGCGCCGTCAACGCTTCCAGTTGCAGAGTCTTCGGCCCGGTGCGCATCACGTTGAGCAACACCGGCACCGAGCGCGGCTGCGAGACCTCGCCCAGAATGCGAATCGCCTCCTGGCGCTGGGTCGGGTTGGCCTTGCCGTCGGCAATCAGCCGCAACGCTTCGGCCACCGATGCCTCATGACCGATCCGCAACCCCAGCCCGACGCGACTCGCCGACGCCCCGGCTGCCCACGCCCGGGTGATCGCCGTCTTCAGTTCGTCCGGCAAATCATCCACCGCGCGGCCCGTAAAGGCTTTTTCCAACCCGACCAGCAAACGATCCTTGTCGGCCGTGGTGGGAGCCAGTTCAAGCAACTGCCCCGCGCTGCGCAGATTCTCCTTTCCACCCGCCGCCCCGTAGCGCTGCATCAAGCGCTCGGTGATGGTCCCCTCGACCAGCGGATGCTTCCAGAACGTCGCGTCCTTGAAGAGAGCAACCACTTCCTGCCGAGCGCTCTCGGCATGAGCTTCCAGGGCCCACCACAACAAAAGCGGAATATGCGGATCTTTCACATCCTCATCGTGGCGCAGCAGTTCCCGGAGCACTGGGAGCGCGGCCGGTCCCTGAATCCGCCTGGCGCTGCTGGCCAGTTGGCTGCGCACCTGGGGATCGCTCTCCTTCGTCGCCAGCGCGACCAGCCGACTCGCCACCCGCGCCGAGACGGTGCGTTCGTCCGCTGCCAGGCGCGCCGCCCAGGCACGCACTGCGGGGTTCTTGTGTCCCAGCGCCTGCAGGGTATCGGCCTCGGTCCGGGCGCCGACCACGTGCAACGCCCACAATGACTCCAGGGCGAGCAGCCCGCTCTCCTTCTGGATCTGTTCACGCAGCCGGGGCGCAACACTTTTATCCTTGCGATCAGCGAGCAAGCGCCGCGCGGTCTGGCGATACCAGCGATTCTTGTGCGTGAGCAGATCGACCAGCTCCTTGCTGGAGAGTTTCCCAAGGTCAAACGAGGCCAGCGCCGGCGAATGGTCCGCGCTGCGAATACGATAGATTCTGCCACTTTCGCGATGCCAGTTATCGCGTGGATCCACATGGCTGATGCGGTTTTCATACATATCGGCGAGGTAGAGCGCGCCATCGGGGCCGACCTTGCAATCGACCGGGCGAAACCAGCCATCGCCACTGGTCATCACAAACGGTTCCTCGATGGTGCGGTACGACGACAGCAGCGGTTCCAGGCGGGTGGCCTGCACGCGCTTTTGCAGCGGACTGGGACCAATGAGCCGGCCATTAAAGCGCTCCGGAAGCGCGCCTCCGCCATAGACAACAAAGGTGTGGGTGAGGCGATCGGCATTGCCGGTGTGGGGCATGTGCGGGAAATAGCCAAAGGCGTAGGGGTTGGTGAGCGGACCATGCTTCCCCCACCCCTTCACATAGTAGCCTCCCTGAACATAGTGCAGCCCGCGATAGGTGCCCCAGTTGGTGCCGCTGTAGATGCGGCCCTCGTCGTCGAACTCCAGGCCAAAGGTGTTTCCGCCCCCCTCGGCATACAGCTCGAACAGATGCTTCTCGGGGTGATAGCGCCAGATCGCCTGCCCCAGAAAGTCGGTCGTCGGCCGCGCGGGTCCAATCTCCACCTTGACCTTGGCCGTGCAGGTGCTCCCCTGGGTGCCATAGATCCAGCCATCGGGCCCCCACATCAGATTGCTGGCGACGGCGTGGGTATCCTCCAGACCAAACCCGGAGAGATGCACCACCGGATCGCCGTCCGGCACATCGTCGCGATTCTTGTCGGGATAAAAGAGCAGATAGGGCGGATTCATGACCCACAGGCCCCCGCGGCCATGCAAAACCGAGGTGGCAATGTTCAACCCCTCGACAAAGGTCTTGTGCTGATCGAGCACGCCGTCGTGTTTGCTCGAACTGTGGATCGTGATCTTGTCGGCGCCCTTGAAGTGTTTCGGCGGAGGCGGAGGCACCTTGTCGAAGCGAGCGCGAATGTACTGATCGTACGAAAGGATCTTCAGGCCAGCAGGAAACGGATATTGCAGATACTGCATCACCCACAAGCGCCCCCGTTCATCCCAGCTCAGGGCGAGCGGTTGCCGGACGACGGGTTCGCTGGCGACCAGGTCGATGGCCAGCCCCTCCTGTGCTTTCAGCCGTTTGAGCGATTCCTGGGGGGAGAGCGGATTGCCTCCGGCCAGCGGGGCATGCAGTCGGCGCAAGGCCTCGTCGAGCCCCTGCGTTTCCTTGTCGGGTCCGCCCTTGGGGGGTTCTGGCCCCATGGGTTTGGCTGACGGCGGTTCGACACTCCAGGTGTGAGACAGCAACAGGCCACAGACGAGCAAAGCAACGCAACCAGCCAGGAGAGAACGTTTGGCGGCAAGCGGCTTCATCGGGAAGATCCTCACAGGGTCGGCGCAAACAGACGGCAGGCATTCTCAGCCAGGCGCGTGGCAAAAGAGCGCTGTCGGTAGGTGCGGGCATCCAGCAAGATAGCATCTTGCCAGTCGCGACAAAAGGATTTTTCCACCTCGGCGATCAGTTCCCGCGCATAGATCAAGCAGGCGACTTCAAAGTTGAGATGCAGGCTGCGATTGTCCAGGTTGGCCGAGCCGACCATGGCCCAGTCGTCGTCGATCAAAAGCATTTTCGAGTGCATCATCCCTTTGCGATACTGGTACACATCGGCGCCGGCAGCCAGCAGATCGGCCCAGTAGTAGCGCCCCGCGTAGAACGACAGGTAGTGATCGGGCCGCAACAACGAGAGCAGGCGCACCTCCACCCCGCGCATGGAGGCGAGGCGCAACGCGTCGAGAAGCCCTGCATCGGGAACGAAATAGGGGCTGGCGATCCACACGCGCGTTTTGGCCGCCAGAATGGCGGCAAAGTAGATCTCACGAATGCCGTTTAACTCCTCATCCGGCCCCGAGGCGATCACCTGCACCAGGTGCGATCCCTTCCCCGGCACCACCGGAAAATAGTTGGCCCCAGTGAGGGCCTCGTGAGCAGCAAAATCCCAGTCCTCGGTGAACACCCGCTGCAGCGCCGCCGCCGCCGGGCCGCGCAACTCCAGAAAGGTGTCGCGCCAGTAGCCAAAGGTCGGATCCTTCCCCAGATACTCGTCGCCAATGTTCATTCCGCCCGTGAACGCCACCTCGCCATCGACAACCACGATCTTGCGATGGTTGCGCAGATTGACCCGAATCCGCAGCCGCAACAGGCTGACCGGAATAAAGGTGGCAATCTTGACCCCTGCCTCCTCCAGCGGTTTGCGCAGTCGCCGACGCAGCGTTCCGGTCCCCACGCCATCCACCAGCAAGCGCACCTCCACGCCTTGCCGCGCCTTCTCAATCAGGGCATCGGCCAGTTGCTTGCCCGTCTCATCACTGCGAAAGATAAAAAACTCCAGATGCACATGGTGGCGTGCGGCGCGAATGGCCGCGAGGAGACGGGCAAAGGCGGTGTTCGTCTCGGGATAGAGAGCAACCTCATTCCCAGCGCTCACGGGGAAGGCATTCACATGCAGGGCCAGGTGGCCCAGGTTGCCCCACGTGGGCGTCCCCTCCGCCGCCCCTTTTTCGCCGGGAATTGCCTCCGGATTGCGCGCGGGATGAGCCGCCCGAAACCGCGAGTGATGGGCACGCTTGCGTTGCAAGGGCCGATGCACCCGGTTGTAGCCAAAGACCCAGAACAGCACGGCGCCAAACAGCGGCACCATGAGCACGACCAGGCACCACGCCGTCGCCGCGGTCGAGTCGCGCTTGGTCATCAGAATCCAGATGATGACGGTGGATGCCACGACGATGTCGAGCACCCCCGCAATGCCGATGTGTACCAGATGCTCGGACAGCGCCTGCCACATAAGTCCCTCCTTGAAGACCCATTGTAGCAGAGGAACGAGCGGCTGCCGGTCCAAACTCGCCTTTGGCGACGCCGAGAGCCGTCCCGGCAAGGTGGAATGCAGAGGCGCTCAGTGGTGCGGCGCGGAGAGCGCGGTGTTCAGGGCACGTCGAGCCAGGCGCGTGATGCTCACCGTCACCGCGATCGTCGCCAGCAGGCCGATGCACATCAGCAGCGTTTGTCCGGGATTTTCCAGCGGACGGCCATGGATCACGTCGTCCAGCACAGCGAACATCCCGCGCGCCGCCCGACCCAGGTAGACGTACAGGACTGTCCCCGGCAACATGCCAAGCCACGAAGCGAGGAGATAAGAGCGAAAAGAGATCTTCGTTAGGCCATACGCATAGTTCAGAAGGGTGAAGGGAAAGGCGGGCGAGAGGCGGGTGAGCAGAACGATCCGAAACCCCTGGGCGCCGACTGCCTGATCAAGCGCTTGAAACCGCGGATGCTGAGCCACCTTCTGTTCGATCCAGTCGCGCCCCAGATAACGCGCCACGAGGAAGGCCACGCCGGCCGCCGTGGTGCTCCCCAGCGAGATGGCCACCAGGGCCGGGAGGAAGCCAAAGGCCGCTCCCGCGCCGAGCGTCAAGACCGAACCCGGAAAGAGGAGCAGACTGGCAGGGGTGTAGGCGACGGCGAGCAGAACCAGTCCCCACAGACCCAATCCCTGCAACCAGCGATTGAACGCTTCCAGATAGGCGCCGATGGGGAGAAAGGCCCATGCCAGAAGGATCGCCGTGACCAGCACACCCAGCAGGAGCAGACGCAGCCGTGCGGAGGTCATCGTGGTGGAGATCCCAGGGTTGTGCGGGGCGCTGGGGAGGACGCCCCGCGCAACCCAGCGCTCTAGAGCTTGGCGGTCGCGGCGGTTCGGCCGGGCAAGCTGCCCGTTCCCAGAGCGGCGGCACGCAGCGCCGCGGCCTTGTCGGTGCGCTCCCAGGTGAAGGTGGTCAGTTCACGGCCAAAGTGCCCATGGCGTGACGTTTCCTTGTAGATCGGCCGGCGCAGATCAAGCGTCTCGATGATGCCGCGCGGGGTCAGCTTGAAATGCTTCCCAATCAGCGTGGCAATCTCGCGATCCTGCAAGCCCTGGGCAGCGGTGCCGTAGGTCGAGACCCAGATGTTGATCGGATCGGGATAACCAATGGCGTAAGACAGCTGCACCTCGCACTGCGACGCCAGCCCAGCCGCCACCACATTCTTCGCGATGTAGCGCGCCATGTAGGCCGCCGAACGATCCACCTTGGTCGGATCCTTGCCGCTAAATGCCCCGCCTCCGTGCCGGCCCCGTCCGCCATAGGTATCGACAATGATCTTGCGCCCGGTCAACCCACAGTCGCCGTGCGGTCCGCCCTGCAGAAAGCATCCCGTCGGGTTGATGTGACAGGCGATGATGCTCTCGTCGGTGGGATCCACCTTCATGTCCGGCGTGATCATCGTCAGCTTTCCCTTCCCCTCGATCAGATCGGACCGCTCCGCCTTGAGCGTGGGGAGAATCAGCTTATCGATGATCAGCTGTCGTGCCTCGTTGGAGAAGTAGTCCTTGCCGTCGCGCCGCACGATCACGCTTTCATCGTGCTGCGTGGACAGGACGATGGTGTGGATACGGTTGGGGGTGCCATCGGCGTTGTATTCCACCGTCACCTGGCTCTTGGCGTCGGGGCGCAACCAGGTCAATTCGCCGTTCTTGCGCAGGCGCGCCTGATTCTCCACCAGGCGATGCGCGAGGTGAATCGGCAACGGCATCAAGGTGTGTGTTTCATCGCAGGCGAAGCCGAACATCATCCCCTGGTCGCCAGCCCCGCCTGTGTCCACCCCCATGGCGATATCGCCCGACTGAGCATGGAGGTGGCTTTCGATCTTGCAGGTGTCGGCTGCAAAACCGATGCGCGGATCGACATAGCCGATCTCGCGAATGGTGCTCCGCACCAGATGGTCGACCGTCGCCTTGCTCAGGTCCGCGTTGGTAGTGATCTCCCCCGCCACCACCACCAGATCGGTGGTCACCAGCGTTTCACAGGCCACCCGACTGTAGGGATCGACCTTGAGACAGTGATCCAGGATGGTGTCGCTAATTTGATCCGACACCTTGTCCGGATGCCCCATGGAAACGGATTCGCTGGTAAAGAGGTATCGATCCATGCTCACGATAAGCACATCCTCGTGAAAAAAGGGCCTGGCGGGAACAGTCACCGCAGCACGGGCGTGGCACGACTGCTCTCTGCCGGGGGTCGTTTCCTACAATGGAGCCATCCAGGGCGAGGGTCTGACTACACAACAGGGCGATTATAGGATGAACCGCCCAGTGGTGGCAATCGCAACCAGCGCCGGGAATGCCGGGCTCCGCGAAGAAGGGATCTATGGCCATGCCTCCGCTGATCGTGCTCAACGCTGTCGGTCTGACTTCGCGCTGGCTGGAGGAGGCCCCTCACCTGCACGCCCTGGCCAAGGCGGGATGGCTGCGCCGCCTGTACGAGGTCATCCCCGCCGTCACCTGCACCGCTCAGGCTTCACTCCTGACCGGCCAGACGCCGGCGCAGCACGGCATTGTTGCCAACGGCTGGCTGTTTCGCGACACCAACGAGGTGCGCTTCTGGCAGCAGGCCAACCAGTTAATCCAGGCCGAACCCCTCTATGCCACGGCGCGGCGCCGCGCCCTGGAACGCGGCCGGCCCTTTCGGTGCGCCAAGCTCTTCTGGTGGTTTAATCAGGGAGCCGCGGTCGATTTCAGTGTCACTCCCAAACCCTATTACGGTGCCGATGGAAGCAAGGCGTTCGGTATCCATGGCACCCCGCAGGGTCTGACCGCTCAGCTCGAAGCCAAACTGGGCCCCTTTCCTTTTCCCACCTTCTGGGGTCCGCTCGCTGGCCTGCCCTGCACCCAGTGGATCGCTCGCTGCGCCGCCGAGGTGGTGCGCACCCATCAACCCGAATTGACGCTCGTTTACCTTCCTCATCTCGATTACGAACCCCAGCGCGCCGGACCGGGTGGCTGCGACATGGCCCGCCTGGTGGCGGAACTCGATACTGCCTGCACCCCATTACTTGCCGCCGCGCAGGCGATCGGGGCGAATGTCTGGGTGCTCAGCGAATACGGGCATTGTGATGTGTCGCGCGTGGTCGAACCCAACCGGATCCTGCGCCGGGCCGGCCTGCTCACCGTTCGTCCCGGTCCCTTTGGCGAAATTCTGGAACTCTTCGAGAGCCACGCCTTCGCCGTTTGCGATCATCAAATTGCCCACGTCTATGTGAAGAACCCGGCGGACCTTCCCCGCGTGGTGGATCTGCTGGCGCCTGTCCCCGGAGTGGGGCGCCTGGTCCACGGCGCCGAGCGCGCCGAACTGGGGCTGGATCATGAGCGGGCCGGCGAGGTGATCCTGCTGGCGGAACCCAACGCCTGGTTTGCCTACCCGTTCTGGCTCGACGATCGCCACGCGCCCGACTACGCCCGCACGGTGGACATTCACCGCAAACCGGGTTTTGACCCGTGCGAACTCTTTCTGGATCCGACGCTGTGGTGGCCCAGGGGGCGAGTCCTGCGCCGCCTGGTGCAAAAGACACTTGGGTTTCGCACCCTCTTCGATGTGATTCCGCTCGATGCCACCCTGGTCAAGGGAAGCCATGGACTGGCCGCGATCGAGCCCCGGGATTGCCCGATCCTGATTGGCAATGGCCCGGAACCGTCCGCCGATCCCCTCCCCATCACCGGGGTCCACGATCTCCTTCTGGGAGCGCTCGATCTGCGTTAACTGCCTTGTGTCTGCCAGCCCGCAGCGATTGGAAGAGAAAAGAGAGCGTAAAAAGAGGAAAGGCAGGGGAGCTGCCGAAGCGCGTCCCCTGCCTTCGCGACACACTCGGTTTCATGCCTTAGCGCCGGCGGCGCGATTGCTGGCTCGCGACCCCCGAACCCTGAAGGCGACGCAGCACACGATAGTTCGGCCCGTAAGGATAAAACCCCCCGGTGTTGCCGAAGACTGCTACGTGGCCGGTGGCAGAGAGTTGCCCCACTTCGCCCCCCAGGGGTTCATCGAGGAGTTCATCCCCAGGAAAACGCGCCTGCTGGCCGACATCGTCGAAGAGTTCCCGAATCGCCATGCCGTACTGGGCCTGGGCAGCGCGGTTGACACGTTCAGGGACCACGCCCAGGTAGTAATTGGCCGCTGGCGAGGCGCTGTTGTTGCCGCCACGAAGCAGGTTCAGGTAGGGATTCAACTGCGGGGGCGGAACACGGAACCCCTGGCCCGGACGGCCGATGCCATATCCGCCAATCCCGCCGTACCCCCCGCCTCCACCATAGCCACCCCCGCCATAGCCGTAGGGCAACCCACCGGGGAACTGGGCCGACACACTCCCCGGCGTCAGCGCCCCCAGGAGGAGGGCAAGGCCGAAACCGACGATCACTCCGAGCCGTTTCATTGCGAGACTCCTTGATTCGCAACCGCCTGGCCAGGGATCAACCCGAAACACCGTCGCGAGAGGGTTCTGTCGTGACGATGCTTCGGGCTGCCATACCTCTTCCGTTCCGGGGAAGTTGGTTATCGACCCGTGGAGGTTCCCGTGGTCGTGTTGCGGATGGTATTCACCGTGCTGGCGCCTAGCAGCGTTGTGCCGAACAACCGTTCGATCGGCGACAGAATGCGGGCCAGGCTGGTATCGGCCTTGGTGAGCGGATCGGCCTTCACATAGACACGATCCCCCGGCATCAACTGGTAGTTACTGCTCGCGGTGCCGCACTGAGTGACCGCCACCCAGTCCACGGGCAGAATGTGCGGTTTGGTTTCTCCCGGATGCGCCCGGGCCACCCAGATCTTGCTTTTCTTCGATGCCACCGCGGGCAGACCATAGATCTGACTGATGGCGTCGAGGACCGTCTCGTTGCCGGTTACAGGCAAACGGAACACCTGCTCCCCGTAACCCGCCCCATCGGTGATGACATAGTACACCTTGCTATTATAAGCCACCACATCGATATTCACATCGCGTTCGGTGAAGCGCGATTGGCGCGGTGGCGGAGCCGCGTTGATCGCCAGCGCCCCGGCCGCCCCGGCGCCTGCCCCCAGAGCCGGATCGACCTCGCCCGTTTCGGGTTCATCCTGCAGATATTGGCGAAGCAGATCCGCGATTGCATAGCGGGCCTGGTCCAGCGTTAACCCGGCCAGCCGTACCGATCCGTAGATGCCCAGGTTGACCGTACCATCAGGCCGGACCAGGTGATTGCCATCGATCGGCTGTTCGACATAACGCGGCTTGAGCGGCAACCGCACCTGGATGCGCAGAATATCTGGCGGTTCAATGACATAGGGCGGCAGCGGCCGTTTGTTCAACTCACGCGGCACCCTCCCAGGCACCGGATAGCCGCCCATTCCAGCCACGGGCAAGGCGGCCTGAGCGGTCGCTCCCGGAGGAACCATGGGCATCGCCGGCGCCCCCATGCCTGGCGTCGCCATCCCTTGCGCAACCATCCCTGGAGGTTGCATTTGCATCACGCGCCCCCCGTGAGTCATCTGCATCGGCGGGGTTCTCTGCTGGGGGGGCTGCATCGGGGCGGCCTCGGCCATGGGTTGGCCCGGCGGATTTTCCAGGGGCAGCGGATTCGGCGACGATAGCTCAGGTTCGCGCCGGCCTGCCTCGATTCCCGTGGACACCACGGGCGCCATCGATACGTTCCCAGGCGCTTCCACCGGAGCCCCAGGAGTTGGGTTGACCCGGGGCAGCGGACGCCAGGAGCTGGCAACCATCTCCCGGGAAACCTCTTCGGGGCGCATCTCAAAGGGGTGGCTGACCGGAGGGGGAGGGGTGACTCCGGACACCTGCTGGATCGAGGGAGTTGATCCGCTGAGCGCCCGGGGTCGCCCCAGCGACACACTCGGCACCGGGGTGGCAGGCATTTCCTCCACCGTCACCTGGGCCACCCGAACAATCTCCGGGGAGGCGTATGCATCGCCGCTATTGCACCGATGGGTCACTGCCTCCACCGGCATCTGCTTCACCCCCGAGGGAGCGTAATGCGCCGGTGGAGCAAGCTGGGCAATCTGCGCGACCTGCTGTGCCTGGAACGAGACTGGCACGGGCGGTTTTTGCACGACGACCGTGGGACTCGAGGAGGTCTGACGCGAGACGCTGGGCAGTTGCGGGCCTGCCTGACAGCCTAGCGACCAGAGCCCGAGCAGGGCCCCCAGTCCCCCTAACCATAATGCTCGGTGTCTGTCCATATAGCCTTATCCTTGGCTCGGGAAGGATCCTGTGCGCGGGGTCTCGGGGTGCGAGCGCGCACGGGCGCTGCAGATTCCGGATCGGTGCCGCTGTCGTCCTTCCATTCCGGGACTGTTGAAGCGTCGTCCTGACCTCCTAGTTATCGTCTGGCTCTTGCCCAGAGTGTGTGTTATGCCGTCCGCTTTGGCAGCATCAGTTGTGCGGGGCTCAGTCAGGATCGCGCGAACAGGGTTCCTGAGAACAACCCGCAAAGTCGCCGTCCTTTACCAGGCAACTCTGTGCCCACGCGCTCTCGGAGGGGAAGTGCGCTCATTGCTGCGGGGCGCGGGACTCTTTCTTCTTCCCCGCCACACGGAAATCGAGCTGGCGCCGTTGCAGATCCACGCGGACCACGTTGACCTTGACCTTGTCGCCCAGCCGATAGCGATGGCGCTGTCGCCGACCCATGAGCGTGTGGCTGGCCTCGTCGTAGTAGTAATAGTCGTCGGTGAGCGTGCTGATGTGAACCAGCCCCTCCACGGGCAAGTGCTCCGCCTGGCCAAAAAAGCCGTAATCGGCCACCCCCGTGATGATCACCTCCAGCTCCATTCCAATCCGCTCGTCCAGATAGGTGAGCAGTTTGAGCTTCACCAGCTCGCGTTCGGCCATCTCCGCGCGCCGTTCCATCTTGCTGCAGTGCTCGCCCAGCGCGGCCAGCTCGGTTGCGTCGCTCCCCACCCGCCCTCGGGACAGCCACTGCTCCAGCAAGCGATGCACCACCAGATCCGGATAGCGACGAATCGGAGAGGTAAAGTGGCAATAACAATCGCTTGCCAGCGCGTAATGGCCTTCTTCCTGCGGACTGTAGATCGCCTGTTTCAGGCTGCGCAGCAGGGCGTAGTGGACGGCGTACACATCGGGGCGCTTCGCCGACAGTTCCAGAATGCGCTGCAGCGCAAAGCGATCGCCGTCCATCTCCATCTTGTAACCCAGGCCACGCGCAAACTCGGCGAAGGCACGCAGCTTGTTCGGCTCCGGTGCGGGGTGGATACGACGGAGAAAGGCCACCTCCTGACTCGCCAGATGCTCCGCCACTGCCTCGTTGGCGGAGAGCATGAACTCCTCAATCATCTGGTGGCTGAAATCGTGGACAGCGAAGTGCGCTCCCGCGACTCGCCCCTCCTCGTCGTATTCCAGCTCGGCTTCCGGCATCGTCAGTTCCAGCGCCCCGCGATTGCGTCGTCGCCGCCTCAGGATCGTGGCCAGATCACGCATCCGCTGCAGCAGATCGAGTACTTCCGGAGCCAGTTCCAGGGGCGGAGGTTCGTGTTTCTCCACCGCAGTGAGAACGGCAAAGACCTGCTCGTAGGTAAATCGCTGCCGCACCTTGATGGCGGCGTTGCAGAAGGAAACCCGGGTGCGTTGGCCCTGGGGCGTAAACTCCATGAAGACCGTTTTAACGTAGCGCACCCGCCCTTCCTGCAAACTCGCCAGGCTGTTGGAGATGATCTCCGGGAACATCGGCAAGACGCGTTGCGGCAAATAGACACTCGTGGCGCGCTTGCGGGCTTCCTGATCGAGCGCACTTCCCGGAGGGGCAAAGTAGCTCACATCCGCGATGTGGACCCCCAGCGACCAGTGCCCGGTCTCGGCATCGCGGGACAGCGAAATGGCATCGTCGAAATCGCGTGCATCGGCGGGGTCAATGGTCACAATCAAGTCGCGTGTCAGATCGCGCCGGTCTTGCAGATCGGTTTCGCGAAAGTTGGCCGCCACGGCGCGCGCCTCGTCCAGCGCTTGCGGGGCAAACTCGGTGGGCAGGCCAAACGCCCGAATAATGGACAGGGTATCGACCCCCGGCTGCCCGTGGGGACCAAGCACCTCGGTGATCACCCCCTCGCCGCGATCTTCCGGCGTGGGAAAGCGCAGCATCTCGAAAACGACCTTATCGCCTGGGCGCGCGCCCTTGGCTCCGGGATCGCCCACAAAGACGCTGTGGCTGAAGACAGTGCCGTCGACCCGCACCAACCCGTCGCCCTCGCGCTCGAAATAGGTGCCCACAAACTGATTGGTCGCACGCTGTATCACCTGCAGGATTTCGCCGCGGGCCAGCAGATCGGGCCCACGCGCCTTGCGCGTCAACTTGACCAGCACCTCGTCGCCACTGGAGGCATCCAGGCAATCGTCGTCGCGAATGCGGATCTCGGGCCCAACCTTGCCATCGGTGGCGTGCGGGCGCACAAAGCCACCCGAGGTGGGATGCTTGCGAAAAATGCCCACCACCGTTCCCTGGCTGGCCACGGCGCGCACCGTGTGATTCTTCCCCATCTCCACACGGCCACTCTTGATCAGTTGCCGCAGGACCTTGCGAAACTCGGCATATTGATGCCCGGGAACGCCCACCTTGCGTGCCAGCGCCTTTGGCTTGAGGGGGAGGTAACTTCTGCGGCTCACGGTGGCCAGAATCTGTTCGATAAGGTCGCTCATGGATTGACAGGGTGTCCGAAGGAGTCCGCGTGGCGGAGGGCCACGCTTCGAACTGGTTAGCGATTCTCTTCCCCTGCACCGTCTGCCACCACTCCTCCCGCGCCGTCCCGCCGTCCCTTGAACAGCCGGCGCTGCAGCGCTTGATTGAAGGGCGTCCACGCCGCTTCGGGGTTATTGTCCTCGGCAATGTCGCGGGTGAACGTGTGAATCTTGGCGTCGAGGTTGTCCAGCAAATGCAGGGCAATCGCCTCGGGCGTCATGGGCAAACGGGGACTGCCAAACTCGTGCGTTCCATGATGGCTCAAAATCAGGTGCTGCAAGCGGAGAAGCAATTCGGGGGGAAAAGGTTCCCCCGTGAGATCAGGCACCTGAGCCACCTTCTCGTTGAGCATCTGCACCCCGATGGCGATGTGCCCGATCAACTGGCCCTCGTCGGTGTAGCCGAAGATGCGGTCGTAGCTCAGTTCGCGCACCTTGCCAATGTCGTGCAAAAAGATCCCCAGCACGAGCAGATCCCGATCCAAACGCGGATACAAGGGAGCAATCCGGTCGGCCATCTCCAGCAAGGTTACCACGTGTTCGAGGAGCCCGCCGACGTACGCATGGTGATTGCGAATCCCCGCCGGGGCGCGACAGAAACTGGTCATCAGCTTGTGATCGATCTGAAAACACTCCACCAGCGCGCGCAGATGGGGATTGGAAACGCGCATCAGGATCGTCTGCAGTTGCTGCTGCAGTTTGCCGATGTCCTTGTCGGTGTGGGGGAGGAAGTCGCCCAGGTTCACCAGGTGCGGTTCGACCTTCTCCACCCCATTGAGGATGATCTGCAGCGACCCCTGAAACATCTGCACCTTGCCGCGCACCAGCAAAAAATCGCCTTCTTCAAAGGAGCGAAAAAGTGGTTCCCCGGCATTCCACAGCCGGGCACTGATGGCGCCGGTGCGATCGCGGAGTTCCAGTTGCAGATAGAGATTGCCGTTGCGATTCGCACGCAGTTGCTTGTTGCTGACCAGGTAAATCTCGTCCAGCGGATCGCCATCAGCCAGTTGTTGCACATACCGTCGGGGTGCTTGAATCATCAGTCCTGGACCGTGAGACGGGGTTGCTCGGTGCTCCCGGCCAACCCCCGCCTTCGCGGAACCGCCCGGGAGATTCCTTTTCACCTACTTCCGCTCACTGTACACTATCGGCTATCTCGCGACTACTGCCGATTGACCCAAGATAGGTGCTCCATGAAGAAGTTTCTGGCCTTTGATCTGGGTGCCGAGAGCGGACGGGGCCTGCTCGGCCTTTTCGATGGCAAGCAACTGCGGTTGGAGCCCATTCACCGCTTTAGCAATGGTCCGGTACAAACGCTCGACACACTGCACTGGGATGTGCTGCGGCTGTACAGCGAAATGCTCACCGCTCTGCGGCTGTGTGCCGCTCAACATGGGACGATCGACAGCCTGGGGGTCGATACCTGGGGCGTTGATTTCGCCTTGCTGGGCCGGGGCAACACTCTGCTGGGCAACCCCCGGCACTACCGGGATCCGCATACCGAGGGCATCATGGAACTGGCCTTTGCCCAGGTCTCGCGCGAGGAGATGTTTCGCCAGACCGGGTTGCAGTTCATGCGTTTCAATTCGCTCTTTCAACTCCTGGCATTGAAACGCGATCGCTCGCCTCTGCTCGATGTGGCCGAGTCGCTGCTCTTCATGCCCGATTTATTCCACTTCTTCTTCACCGGCGTGAAGGTCAACGAGTTTAGCGATGTCAGTACGTCGCAAATGTACGATCCGACCGCCAGGCGCTGGGCCTATGATCTGCTGCGCACCTTTGCTCTGCCCACGCAGATTCTGGGGACCATCGTTCCCCCTGGAACCGTTCTTGGCCCTTTACGGACCTCCATTGTCACCGATACCGGAATCAACGCCGCTCCGGTGGTGACGCCGGCCTCGCACGATACGGGGTCCGCGGTGGCGGCCGTCCCCGCGCAGGCGTCTTCGTGGGCTTACATCAGTTCGGGCACGTGGTCGTTGATGGGAATGGAACTCCCCGCGCCGTTGCTCACCCCTGCCACCCGCAAGTACAACTTCACCAACGAGGGCGGTGTCGGCGGCACGATCCGTTTACTCAAGAACATCATGGGCTTGTGGCTGGTGCAGGAGTGCCGGCGCGTCTGGGAACGGCAGGGACGCAGTTACGGGTACGAGGAACTCGCCCGCCTGGCCGAGAGCGCTCCGCCCTTTGTCAGCCTGGTCGATCCCGACGACACCTCGTTCCTGCTCCCGCCCAGCATGCCGGTGGCGCTGGGTGAGTTCTGCCGCCGCACCAATCAACCCGTTCCCCAGGAACCAGGAGCGGTGGTGCGCTGCGCTCTGGAAAGTCTCGCCCTCCGTTATCGCTGGGTCCTGGAACGGCTGGAGGAACTGACCGGGCAGAAGATCGAGGTTATTCACGTGGTGGGCGGAGGGAGTCAAAACGCTCTGCTTTGCCAGTTCACTGCCGATGCCTGCCATCGCCCGGTGCTGGCCGGCCCGGTGGAGGCAACGGCGATCGGCAATGTGCTCGTCCAGGCCATCGGTCTGGGGGTGCTGGGTTCGCTCGCCGATGCCCGTGCGGTGGTGTTGCGTTCGTTCCCAGTGCAGACCTATGAGCCCCGCCAACCCGCCGCCTGGGACGAGGCCTACGCGCGCTTCCTGAAGTTGTTGCCACAGTGAGGGCGACGCGGCACTCCGGGGCAGGGGGCGCGCCTTCCCGAAGGGCGAGGTTCGAGGGGAACTTCCCCCTTCCGGTCATCGCGCCTGCTGATGTGGCGCTTCACTCCACCGGGATATTGGTGAGCGTGAAGGGCACCTCGACAGAAACCAGGCGTCGGCCGCTGTAAACCAGGGTCGCAGGGTCCCCCTGGTCCTTCTCCGCCTGGAAATAAAGGGTGTATTCGAGGAAGCCGTTGAGCGTTGGCCGCGCCAGCTCCCCGGTGACAAATTTCAGCGGTTTGTCCTTGCTGTCCAGCAACGCCAGCCCGTGCTTCTCCGCATCCTCGCGCGAAAGGAGGATCGGTTCTGCCTGGCGAGCCCGGCGCCGATTGACACGCATCAGTCGCACGCCTGGCCCCGTGGGGGGATCGGTCGCGCGTGGCGGACGTCGCACCGCCACCTGCAGCACATACTGGCCATCGCTCTCCGCCTGGGCTGAAGTGATGGTGATCTCGGTCCCATCCTCCCCTTTGACCGTGCGCTCGGCCGATTTCATGACCCTGTCCACGCGCACCAGCGGTTCGGGCGCCGTCTCGATCTGGGCACCGACAACGCCGGTCACTTGCTTCAATCGCGTGGTATGACGCGGGGGAACGGTCAGCGACACCGTTCCCTGTTGCACGCGATTCTGGTAGGGCCATTCGGTGAAGCCATCCCAGAGAATGATCACTTCCTGGCCCGTGCCCACCACTGCCGGGGCATTTCCGATAAAGGGCGTCCCCACCTTGCACCGGTGCCCCTCGCCGGTCAGCGCGCTGTCCACGCGCAGATAGAGCAGCCGATGCCAGCGCAGGCGCGCCTCGGTGGCGACCGCGAGGGTGAGATCGAGTTTCCCCGTTCCCAGATGCAGTACAGGAATCCCGACGGTCTGAATACGCAGCGCACCCGCCCGATAGGTCGGCGAACTGCTCTGGCCCGCGCGCAACACAAAGCGCGGTTCCGTGGTCTCCTCGCGCGTGTGATTCTGATCCACCCAGATCACCCGGCGCCGCTCCCCAAGGAGTTCGGCGACATCCTCCACACGCGGAGCAGGCGGAGGCTCTTCCCGCAAGCGCGCCACCGCGCAGAAACGTTCCAGCGCCTCCCAGTGACTGATCTCCCCCGTTTCGAGGGTAATCTTGCGCTTGGCCAGTTCGGCCTGTTGCTTTTCCTCCAGCGTGATGGACCACCCCGTTTTGCGCGCCAGTTCCGCCACCGCCTCTCCGAGCGGGGTGTCGCGAAAGGACAGCCGAATCTTTTGTGGCGTCAACAATCGCCGGGTGTTTTCCAGGCGTTCCAGTTCTTCGAGCAACGCCTGCGCACGCCGGCGTACTTCAAGATCTCCGCCCCGCGCCGCCTGCCGGAGCAGCGGGAGCGCCTCTGGTCCGCTGGCACGCAGTAACCGAGTCGCCTCCTCGCGCTCCTTGAACCGCGCACTTCCCAGCTGCTTGATCAATTGTGGCAAGGGGGGCGAGGGACTGGATTGGTCCGCTCCGCTTCCTGACGCCGCCAGGAACAGTCCGAGTCCGAGCGCAAGAAGGAGTCTGGCAGACATGAATCGTCTCTCCCGATGAGCATCTGCGCAGCCGTCACGGAAGAGCGCATCTTACCATGCCGGGCGCAAGCGCGCATAGGGGGTACCCCCCACTTTCTCTTCTGCCGACCTCGACCATCTGCTCCTGTCGGCCGCCCGGGTCCGATCCGGTCAACACGCGTATCTGCCTGTCTAAAACTTGAACAGCAGCGTCATGAAATAATCGAGGTCATTGCGCTTGGCCGGTCCCGGGTTGCTGTCGTAGCGATCCTGAATCCCCAGCCGGAGCGTCAACCCCATGCTGGGATCGATCAGAATTTCATAGCCCGCGCGCGAACGCAGACGATACTGCCCAAAGGCACCCAGATCGGGATACCAATCGACGGTGGCGAGCACCCGTTGCCGCTCCGTGAGGCGATGCTCAAAATCACCGCCGACCAGACCTTCAGGCACCCACCGATCCTGCGGTCCGCCAATCTCGCGTGAAAAACCAGCACCCACCCGCCCCCGGATGCAGGTGGTGTCTGTTTTTAACAGCAGATTGCCCACACCCGTATGACTGGCAACACGAAAATCGAAGGCCCGGAACTGATCATACTCCACCTGGCCGCTGCCAAAAATTGTCCATGGGCTGTTCGCAAAGAGAATCTCGTCGCGGGTGTTGAACAGCGCCTTGTTCTCGGAGATCTTGCCATTTTGAGTAGCATAGCCGTAGGCGAGATCGGCCATGAAGTAGTTATCCTCGGTGCTGCGCTTGGTGTTGGCTCCCAGGCGCGCCTTGAAAACATTGCTATTTCCATCGCTGCCCACCAACCCTACTTCCACTCCGCCACACCAGGGCGTTTCCTTGAGCGGAGCGCTCGTGGCAGCGCTTGGTCCGCTAAAAAGCGTCTTGTCGTCGAAGGGAAGGGCCTGATTACTCGACGGGACATAGAGCTTGTCGTTCACCTGCTGGGCTTTGGCGGTGCCCACGGTCGCCAGCAGCATCGCGCATGCCAGTGCCAGGCCCCCAATCCGCATAAGCATCCCTTTCTATTCGGTTGAGCACCGTCCCGTGAATGGAGCGAACGGAAGGTGCAGAAAAGACAGGAGTAACGAGACAGGAATACGAGAGGGGGTCCTATACCGTCTGCGCAGGCAACGTCAAGAGGAGATCAAGCGCCCAGCAGCCGCGCAGATGGGTCTGCGCCGCCCGCAAATGGGCGAGCAACCCTGCTTGCTCACAGCCGGCTTCCTCCAGGGCATCCGCGAGGATCGGCAGTTCGCGAAAGGCCCGCTCGGCATAGATCTGCTGCGCCATGGTGCGCACCTTGCCGCCCTGCCAGGCCATACAGGCCGGCTCAAGCGCGACCGGAGTGAAAGGATTCCCAAAGATCTCGAACAGCAGCCCGCGCAGTTTCTCGCGCGTGGCAGAGCGCAAGGTGCCATGGGTGTGGAGGGCGTGGTGAAAGGTCGCTCCGGCCGCCAGGCGCGCATCAGAGAGCATTGTGCACCGCACCATCGCCCTCCCCGCCTGGGTCAGCCACCCTTCGGCATCGCCTGGCGGCCCCCGCTCGGTTCGGCTCACCCGGGCGTGGGCGGCAAGAAGGTCTGCTCGGCATTCTTCCTGATCGGCGAGGTGCTCGGTCAATTGCAAAAGCGCGGCCAGTTCTGGCAGATCGTCCGCCACGCCACAGAGCCGACAACAGCCACAGGCGAGCAACCGCAGTTTCCGCCCGGTGGCGAGCCGTGTGATAAAAACCAGCATCTCCCACGGCGTCCAGCGTTCCAGCCAGTCTTCCGAGTGACAGATGCGCGCATGGTCGGGCACCGTCAGCCGTGCACCCGAACGCGGACAGTAGAAGGACGTGCCCATCTTCGTGCGCGGGAAAATCATGAGGGTGGCACAGCAGGGGCAGTGAAATTGAATCATCGCCACACCTTGGGAGATGGCACCGACCTTCCCTGTATCGTAAACTCCCCGATCGACCTTGTCGAGACTTGGCGTGAGCCCCAACCCACTCCGACAGATGGTTCTCCCCGTGACTGCTCCTGGCGAGCAAAACACCTCTTTTTTCAGAACCGAAAAGCTCCGAATGGAAACTGGTTGAGACTTTCAGGATTCTCCATCCGCTGCGCCTGACCGGCGGGGTATGACGTCACTACAATCTCCAGGCCTTTTCTGCCCGCCGGCGGGTGAACTCGGTCGTTCGGCGAGGAGAGGACGTCGGGAGGATTGCCATGATCGCGACAGGAATGGAAGACAGCCTTTCCCCACGCGGGGAGAGCCTCCGGGATCGGCTCCAGTCGTGCCTGCAAGAGGGGCGGCCCGGCTTACCGGTCTCCGAGCTGATCGGGTACATCTCGGCTGTGGCACACATCCTGGACACCCCTGGCCGTCCCCATGGCGAGGTCACGCCGGACACCATCCGGATCGACGCCGGCCGCGCTGTGCTGTCCACAGAGCCGGTGGCGGACCGGTTCCCATCTCCGGGGCGGGGCACCGTTCGCGGGGCACCGGTTTACATGGCTCCGGAGGTCTGGGGCGGGATGCGGACGGCTGGCAGCGACCAGTACGCCCTGGCCTGCACGTACGCCGAGCTGCGGGCCGGCCATCCGCCCTTTCGCGGAGCGAGCGTGCTGGAGGTCATGCAGGCCCACCTGGAGTCGGACCCGGATCTCGCCGGCTGCAGCGATGCGGAGCGGCGGGTGCTGGCCCGCGCGCTGGCGAAAACTCCCGGCCAGCGCTTCCCGACTTGCCTCCGATTTGCGGAGGAGTTGAGGCAAGCGGTCGCATTGGGGGCGGCATGAGTTCACCAATCCATCCGCTGCAGCAAACCGACAGGGCAGGTAACGGTTCTGGACTTCATAGCTCACCGCTGCCCCGCCAGCCGCTGAGCGGGTCGTTCGGCGGAGGGTGCCGGAGGGGTTCAAGCGGTGTCGATGACCGGCAAGCTGTACGCGGTCGACGCAAGTGAGGCGGATCGGGTCGGCACCACCCCGGCAGAAGTCGTCGCGTTCCTGAACCACCTCAGCGAGCATGCGGCGCTGCGTTGCGACCTCGGGAAGGATTGGCACGTCCTGCATTACCTGGTCACCGGGGAGCGGGACGGTGGCTCCCCACCCGACAGCTGGGCCGTCCTGGGCGCCCCGGTCTTCCGCAACGTGGACCTGGGCTACGGCCCCCCCACGTACCTGACCCCCGAGCAGGTGGACCGACTCGACTGCCTGTGGTTCCTCTCGGAGGAGGACGTCCGCGCCCGGTTCGACTTCGGGCAGCTGGCCGCGTTGCGGATCTATGGCTATACCGGGCGTGAGCGCGCGATGGGTCTGTGTGAGGATGAGGAGTGCGAGCGGTTGTTCGAGTTGAT
This sequence comes from Planctomycetota bacterium, assembly GCA_029777335.1. Classification (GTDB taxonomy): domain Bacteria; phylum Planctomycetota; class Planctomycetia; order Gemmatales; family Gemmataceae; genus JAKOSN01. The sequence continues at coordinate 20,748 of JAKOSN010000043.1, read as the reverse complement.
CCTGGAGATGGCCTCGTTCTACGAGCAGGCGGCGGCGCAGGGGATGGGCGTCATCTTCCACCTGTGAGCCCCGAAGAGGCCGAACCCAGTTACTGCACCCGACCCGGCGGGCATGTAGGTTTGTGGGAGTTCGTAGCTCACCGAACGGACCGGGCAGGTGAGCGTTCTGTTCGGCCTCAGCCTGAGTGATGCGAATGGCATTGCCCGACGACTTGACGGCATTACTCCGCGAGGCAACGAAGGAACTGGGGCGCGATCCCTGTGGCGGGCTCACCCTGGCACGGCGTCAGGAAATTTGGTCGGCGCTCGGTCCAGCCCGGCATCGAGGAGGGCGTGCGCTCCGCGGGCCTGGGGTCCGCCGCCGGTTCGCCTTGGCCGCCCTGTGCGTTCGCCGGGCACTTCCCCTTTGGAGGGCCGAGCTACCAAACGACGACATGCCACAGCGACTCATCCGCGCCGGGGAAAAGTATCTCGCCAAGAGGCTCGGAGCCGCGGATGCAGAAGCCCTGATCGGTCTGGGATGGGTTCACGGCGACGACATCGATGGCGAGCTGGCGAATCGGGAGGGGGCGCCGAGCGTAAATGCCGGCCTCGTTTGCCACGCCGCGAGCCGAGCGTTGCTGGTGGCCGTTTGGGACGAGCGGTTTGAGCCCCACAGACCTCCTCCGGACTGGACCGGCAGGTACGGCTCATTCGACCCTGAGTCGATGGATGCGAGCTATCTCGTGGCCGCCGTCGTCACCGGGAGCTGGCCAAACCAGGAGAATTCGGACGTGGAGAAGCGACGCGCGTTCTGGCGCTGGTATTTGCGGAAGGCTGTCCCCCGGGCATGGGCGGTCGGGTGAGAAGGTCCGGCCGAACCAGGCGGTGCGCTTGGACCGGGGCGGGATTGTTGTTTCCCGCGACACCACGCCGTTGCAGTGGCCCGGCGGGTGAGCTTGGTTGTTCGACGACGGAGGGCTTCGGAGTGGGTCGGTGGATTGCGAGCGAGGTGCGACGGCTGATCGCGAGGGATCTGGCCCCCGCCATGAAGGGGGCCGGTTTCGGCATCCGCCGCCCTTACGGACAGTTCGTTCGCCGGATTGAGGGCGGTCGTCAAGAACTCTCGATTGCGCTCTTTGATTACAGTCCCCATTTCGAGTTTTCGTTCACCCTCTGCGTCCGGCTCGATGCGGTCGAGGCGTTGGTCAATCCCTTCATGACCACGCCGAAATATTACGACACCACACTCACCTCAATGACCCAGTTGGAGTATTTCGGGCTGCCCGCCCGCCCAGGGAGTGGGGTCCTCTTCGAGGTCAGGTCGGAAGCAGAACTCGAGGACGTGTTGCGCGGCTTTCGCCCGGTGCTCGAAGAGCGCATCCTGCCGTTCTTCGAAGAATACCGCGATCTGACGGCCCTCAACCGTGGCCTGAATCCCGAAGGAGCGGAACATCTGCTGCGCTGGCCGGCGAGCCGAGCCAGCTTTTGTGGGACGCCGCACCCCTACCGGGCAATAACGGGCTTCACCGTCGCTCATCTCGCGGGAGACCCCAGACTCCAGAAACTTCTGGCCGCATACCGGGCGCAGTTGCTCGCGATAGGCGAAGGGGAGTTCTTACCCCCCTTTGAACGGTTCGTATCTTACCTGATGGCCTCCAGCCACGCCGCCCCAGGCGCTCCACCTGACCCGGCGGGTAAGTAGGTTTTCTGGAGTTCATCGCTCCCCGCGCCCGCCGGGCTGGTGCGTTGTGTCGTTCGGCCAATCGGAGACGAGGGATGCTGCCAAGAACGTTCGATCCCGCAGAGTTGGCATCCGCAATGGCCGCGCTGGCAAATCGGGCCGTCGGGGAGACACGGGTGCGGCATCGGGACGAGTTCGATTTCTCGGTCGAAAGCCTTGAATGGCTAGAGGAGTTGATCTGGGAGTATGACACCGGACTGAACGAGTGGGACTCGTCGGCAGACACCGACCTCATGGGGACGCTGTGGGGAGCGTACATCGGCGAGGTGATCCGGCGGCATAGCCGGGCGAAGTGGGTGCTGTCGCACAACACCCCGGCACTCCAACTCGGCGGGTTTACCGTCTTTCCGACCAACAAGGTCCGTAAGCGACTGACCGAGGGGCCAGAGCACAATCTCATCAACTTCTGCGGCTTGTTCATCGAGCTGTCGGGACGGGGCGAGTAGGGGGTCAATGCCGCAGGAAATGGGCCGAATCCTCGTTCGGCGGCGGAGGCGAAACGATGAGCGAGAGTCTTCGCGCCTACCTCATCGCGGACGAACGCGATATCCGCGTCTACGGATGCCACCGTCGTGCGCTGCTGGAGGAGGTGTTGGAAGCGCTGGCCGAGCGCTTCGCGGATTATGATGAGCAGGGGGATGTCCACGAGAATGGGAGGATCAGCCACGCCAATGCGATGCGCGAGTTGTTCGCTGGCGAACTAACGCGGCCGGACTGCGGGCCGATCTACGGTTGGGCCTACGAACTGTATTGCTCGTACCTGGGGGAGTGGCTTCCCTGGAACCCGTTCTCGCCGTGCCCTTATCGCTGGTTCGCCGAGTTGGATAAGTTCCTTGCCGGGAGGGACGTGCCACTCCGGTTCGCCCAACTGGTTGATCATTGCCCGATTGCCCTGCCCGAGCCGCGCGAGCTTCCCTGCATCGGGCACTGGCCGTTCTCCGTGATCGAGGCGGCGCGGCGGCCCCTGGCGGCAGCGGTGCGTGAGCCCGCGTCGCCTGCGGTAGCCGAGTCGCTGAGGGTGGTCGCCGCCTGGCTGGAGAAGGCCGCCGACCAGCGCGGGTCGGTCATCATGGGATTCTACGGATAGCGAGCAGTGGCTGCCGAGCCCGGCACTCCACCGGACCCAGCGGGCAGGATTCGTTTCTGGGAGTTCATAGCTCACTGATGCGGGCCGGGCAGGTGAGCTTTCTGTTCGGCCACAGAGGTCGCTGGTAGGATCAATGCCACCACAGGTACATGACCGCTGGCCCGCTGCTGTCCGCGAGATCTTTGCGGAGATGAACGGACAACTCGGGCGCCAGGACGCAGCCGGTGTCAGCGCTGGGTGCGAGCGGGTAGTCGCAATCCTGCGTTCGCTGGACGCAGCGGATGCGAACGAACGAACGCGTCGGCAGATCGCGTATGGTTACTTCGATCTCACCTACTACCTCGAGCAACTCGGGCGCGCGTCCGATACCGAATGGGGATACGAGCAAGCCCGCGACCGCTGGGCGGCATTACTGGCCGACTTCGAGACCCTGACTCAGCTGGCCGGGTGCCACAACCATCTCGGGTTGATCGCTCTGAACCGCGGCGACCTCGCGGCGGCGGAAAGAGCCTTCCGGGCGGCCCTCCTGGCTCGCGAGGCGGCTTCTCGTTCCCAGGCACACCAGGCCGAGCAGGCAGAGAACGTGGTCTACTGGGCCGGGGTGTTGTGCAACCTCGGCACCTTGTACCGAAAGTGGGACAACCGGACCGAGTCCGCCCGCTACTACGACCAGGCGATCGAAGCGCTCACCAGGGTGCTCCCACCCGAGGGTGACTCGCTTGATGAGGAGATTCGGGACCTGCACATGAGAACGTGGCAACTGATTTACGGGACGCCGTATTGGCTCCGAACCGCCAGACAGTTCCTGGCCAATGCCAGGGGCGGCAAGGCCATTCTTGAGCAAGGCCCGACCGCCGAACCGTCATAAGGCTCGTGGTGACAAGTAACATTATTGTCCACCGGAACGGCAATCGGCAGCATTTTTCTTGCCGGATTTCCGAACGAGGGTCGTAGCGGTGGCGGAGAACGCTCCTCGGCGACCCGGGCTTTGGCTCTCCCCGGCGGACGCGGCCCACACAGCGCTATCGACGCAGGCGAAGCGCACCCAACAGTCACCTCGCAAGGCCGAGGGAGGTGGTCGTCGCGGCAGGTCACGCCCAGTTCGGCACCCAGGTCGCGCACCCATCCCGACAGCAGACAGGTCCCAAGGAGCACGACGTCAGGGCGATGGTTCGCGAGCAACCGTGTCAGCTCGAGTCGTGAGGTGGTGAAGCGCGTGTCGGCGGCCGAGCGATAAAGGCAAGCAACGCTCTTGTACTTGCCGAGGTCGAAGTCGAGAATGGTAGCGGCGGCGGTCGTGAGGGGCGTCGTCATCGTGCAAGCTCCGTGGGGCGAGGGTGATGGGAAACGTGATAACTCCCAGATTACCACGCCCCACGGCTTGCATGGATTCTTTAGGCCGCTGGAGAGTTCGATGGCTCGGGTTCCCGTGACTACGGCGACCTCCCAATACATCGCTCGGTGCATCGGCGCTTTTTCCGACGAAGCCCCTGAGAATTTGCGGTGGCTGACGCGGTATGTGGCCGAGTTTCGCGCGTTACTACTCTACGTCGGATGGACTGAAACGATAGGGCTTCGGGGCGACGGCGAAATAGTTCGCTGGAGCACGGAAGGCGATTACACCGGCGTGCAGTCGGTTGAAGACCCGATTTGGGTACGAACTGGATTGGTCGAAGGCTCCAAGCGGTATCCGGGCTTGCAACCATTGATCCCGCCTCGTCCGGCAGTTGCGCGTACCTGTTCAGTCTGTTCTGGTGTCGGATACCCACCGGGTCTGCCTCATGTAGGATGCAGTTGCGGTGGCGTCGGTTGGGTTGATGGCGAGGGCGCGGGCTAACCAACGGCTGAAGCTGACCGGGCCGCCATCTCGGTTCCGTGCGGCATGAAGGTCTTGCAGGCGGCCCCGGCAGCTTATTCTTATCGCTCGGCCGCCTCCGCCAGGGGACGCGTGCGAGGTTCCCAGGAAGCAGGAGAGAAGTGGTCCCCCTCGGTGGGTGCTGAGGAGTGGGGTTACTGACGGATTACAGTCCTTCCGCGTTACGGACCGTTAGGCAGGGTGGTTCTGCTCCAACCCTCTGCCGGTCTTGTTGAGTTCAGCAGGGGGTGATGTCCCGGCGGCACAACCCGTCGTTGCAGCCACCGGCGTCACGGTCCAACTGGGGAGCACGCGCACGCGGCCGGGCGCTGAACTCTGGCCGTTCGGCCTCCGAGGGGAGAGAATGTCTTGTCTCGGTACCCATTTCGCTGTCACCGCAGAGGTCGCGGCGTGGCTGAACGGCTATCGGCCGCACACCGGCGCTGACGTGATCGAGTTCATTGAGTACCTGGAGGGCCAGTACGCAGCCCTGCGTGCTGAGGGGTGGGTGCAACCGACGGAGCATGCGTGGGACGGCATCCACCGGAGTTTGACCGACGGGAAGCTGGGACTCGGCAGCACCCCGCGGCACCTGTGCATCCTTGGGGCGACGGAACGCTTCTGGGTCAGGCGCGAGGACGGGCAACTGGAGTACATCGTCAACGTCCTCGAACCGGGCGAGGTTCGGCGCGTTGCCGATGCCATCCGGGGAATCGACCGGGCGGAGCTGCTGCGGGGGTACGAAGGGATCGACCCGGAGTCGTTCTACGCGCTCAACATGTCGGAAGACGACTTCGAGTATACGTGGGACAACTTCCGTTCCCTGCAGGCGTTCTTCGAGCGGGCGGCTGATGCGGGGCGGTGGGTCGTCTTCCGAGTTGACCAGTGAGCAGGCCGCCCCAGGCGCGCCCGATGAAAGATGAACCTTCGATCCGTTTTCTTGGAGCGTCTGCCCTGTTGGGCTGTTCATGGGGAGAACAGTAGCTCATGAACCAGGCGCTGCACCTGACCGGCGGGGCAGGTAGGCTTTCCGGGGTTCATCGCTCACCCGGTCCCGCCGGCAGGTGAGCGGGGTCGTTCGGCGGCGAAAGGGGCGGTATGCTCATCCGCAGGCATGAGAAGGGCGCCGAGTGGCTGGACATCGTGGACTGGCCGATCCTCGTTGACGCCCCGCTGTTGCAGGCTGAGGCTTGCAGAGAACCTCGCTGGCTCGGCAACTACGGGGACAGCGAGGGGCCTTGGGCCATCTGGCTGGAGACAGACGGAGAACCGACCGAGGGGTCGCCGGCCTATCGCTACCTGGTCGAGTTGAGCGAGCAGGACTTCGGCGAGATCCTGGCGCGCATGCCGGTCGGGGCGGTGAGTACAATTCTGGACCGACTGCTGCGCGAGGGCGATCCCGAGACAATCGGTGCGATCGTGGGGCGCATCGTTACTCACCTGGCTCGGGGTGGAACCGGACGAAGCAATCCACCGAGCGGGTGAAAAGGCGACCCCGCCGAGGCCTCCGAAGGCTCTCGAAGTCAAGAGACAATAACTTCCCGTCCCTGCAACGAGGACGCGAGTTGCGTTTCGGCTCCGGGGTGGCAGCAGCCGTGGGTCCGGCGACCGAGCCCGACGTTGCAGCCACCAACATCACCCTCCAACCCGGGAGCACGCGTCTGCAGGCGGGCGCCGGGCCTCGGCCTCCTTGGGGGGGCTATGAACATTGTCTGCTGCCCGCGTTGCCGGCACCCGAAGGAAGTGACCCGAGAACCGGGCAAGGTGCATCTGACTTGCTGGGCATGCGGTCTCACCTGGGAATGGGTCGGCGTCGACGGAGGAGATCTGAACGAACTGGATTCCAAACGAAGGATTTTCCTACCGTATTCCTCCTTCTCTTCCTCAGCAGCGCATGAGTGCTCACGGCCATTCAATTCGGCCGGGATGGAGCTGAGCTGAAAGTGTTGTTCCTCGGTCTCTTGGGAATCGTCGCCAGCATCGTTCACGTGATTCGCATTTGTTTGGATGCGAGATCCCATCGCGACCAATACCTGCGAAGGGACCATGTGTGTGGTCCTAGGCCTTGTGACCATCCTCGCGGGGCCTCACTTCGAAGAGCAGCGAAAGTCCAACGTGCTGCTCGCTGGTACCATCTGCGTGATGGGGTATGGGCTGTTTCGCTTTTCCCTCGCATGGTGATCCGTGGTGATACCCTTGTCATTGCCCAGCTCGCTCGCGAGAATGGGGCGAAGGGTGGTCGGAGGCATCGTCTTCATGGCTGCAAGCCACGGGAAAGTGGGAGAGTGGGGATTCCTGACATCGCTCAGGTTCCCACGCTGCCCGGGCTTGCATGGATGCTTTTGGCCGCCGCGCACGGGTCTCCCAACGATCGCTTCCGTCATCCCCTGAACGGTGTCCCATGGCTCACGGTTCTGAACATTACATCCTGGCTACGGGCGGAAAAGATGCCAAGCGACTCCGACTGCTCCATGAGGTGTATGGCCCACAGACCGAGGCTCTCCTCCACCGAGTTGGCCTGAGCCCGGGTATGCGGGTTGTTGAGGTGGGGTGCGGCAGCGGCAATACCGCCTGCTGGGTGGCTGAGCAGATTGGCCAGGACGGGTCGGTGCTTGCGCTCGACGTCTCCCCGGAGCAGATCGATCAGGCGCGACGACAGGCGGAGAGCCGGAACTTGCGGAACATCACGTTTCAGGTCGCCGACGCCTACACCCCCCATGTGCCCGAAGGGGCCTTCGACCTAGCCTACTGCCGACTGGTGCTGATGCACCTCACGCGCCCGGCCGACGCCCTGGCCGCGATGCGAGCCCTGGTTCGGCCCGGCGGTGTGGTCGTCTGCGAGGAGATGGATCTTGGGTGCTGGCTCTGCGATCCGCCAGCCGAGGCGATGACCCGGTTCTTCGCTCTGAACAGTGCCCTGGGCGAGAGGCGGGGCGAGAATTTCTCCCTGGGCGCGTCCTTGCATCGGTTGTTCCGCGACGCGGGGTTCACCCGACCCGAGGTCGGGGCGAACATGACCCTGGCCGTCCGGGGGGAGCAGAAGCGCCTGCTCGGGATGACATTTGCCGAGTTCGCTCCGGAGTTGGTGCAGGAGGGGCTGGCGTCGCAGGACGAGGTCGATCAGGTGACTTGCAGCCTGATGGCCCTCGCGGACGACGAGACAACCCTGTTCGGGTTCCCGTTGGTCGTGCAGGTTTGGGCCACGCGCTAGCAGCGGACAGAGCGACATGGTCTGCGCTGATGAATCCAGGCGTTCCGCAAATACGATTCGGCAGATCCTGAGGGGAGTTCGGAAAACGACGTTGTTGGCCAGGATGGCCGGCGAACAAGCAACCGATTTGTCAGTTTCAGAGTTGCAGGCCGCTTTTTGGAAGCGGTCGGGAAAACCGTGATCCTGCTCGCCAAGGGCAGATGGTCCTTCCGCCGAGGGAGACTTTCGCCAGCGAATCACGCGGCGCACCCGTCAGTGGCGGTATTTCGGATTTCCATGGTTCGTCGTCGCACCAGCCGCCGCGGTCAGGTGAATGGCATCGTTCGGCTGGGAAGGCGAAAGGCACGGAGGTGGTTGTTCGAGTGGTCCGCTCGGTGAGCGGGCGCGGAACATCAACTTGGAGAAATCGAAGATGCGTTTGATCGCGATCCTGGCTCTGCTCACGGCCGTCTGCACGGCGGAACGCTGCTTCGCCGACGACAAGGAGGACACTCGTACCCTCTGGGTGTACGAAGGTGGTTGGTTCGCAAAAGCGAAGGACGGGTCATGGTCCGAATTCAATGAGACCGCTTTCCGCAAACTCGGCAAACCGGCCAAGTTCGGTGAGGCAAAGCGGACCAAAGAGTTCATCGACCTGTACGACGACACCCGCCGGGTCTATGTCCGGCTCTTCGAAAAACACGCGGAAACGCTGTCGCGGAAAGGTCAATGGGAGAAGCTCTACACGGGGCGATGGAAAAAGCAGGAATAGCCCTGTGGGGGACGCTCTTCGCGAATCCCACCCTGTTCCAACCCCGGGCGGATCCCTCGCCGTTGCGAAACGCCCTTGCCTGTCGCGTGGCCCTGATGGTCACCGCCACGCGACAGGCAAGCAACGCTCTTGGAACGATCCAGTCCCTCTGCTTGTCCCACTGGCCTGTCCGCAGAAAGCTTCCCCGGGGAAAGAAGTCTGGGATACCGTGGTCGGTGGCCCGGCGATATTCGGCATGCTCGGACTCGCGTCGGTCGGGTTTGGCACCCTCCTCTTTGGCTGGCTCGTGGCCGGGGTGTGGATCATCGTGGCGGCGGGAGTTGGGGTGAGCATGGTGCTGATCTCGTCCCGCTTCTTTCGGTAGCGACGGCGCGCGCGTGCTCGGGCTACTGGGCTGCAGTGTTCGGTCATGGAGACTATGGAAATCCGCGTCGTCAAGGCCCCGGCTGATGACTCACCCGAGCATGTTCGCGGTGCTTGGGTGGGGCTGGTGTTGCCGCTGGCGGAGGGGGAGACCGGACCAAGGCGGGAGACGGCGCAGGGGCTCGGCCATCTCCGGCGGATCTTCGGGGTGCCCAGGTGGTATTACGTCGTCTCTGCGGATGCCGCACTGAACACCCTGGAGCGGGTCGCACCTGCGGCGGCTGCGTGGTGGCGGGCGAACGCTCCGGAGCGGGTCAAACCTGGACAAACCTTCGAGTTCCCCGCCGCGGGGTGCGAGAAAATCATCCGGCTCGCCGTCGGCTCGCGGGAGTTACTCGTTGGCACCCGCCCAGTGCCCGCTGCCTCGACGAAGGGTTTCCGGCCAGCGCGGCTCCGCCGTGAGGGCGATGATCGACTGGTATTCAGACCGACGGGGTGGCGGTTCTTTAGCTTGATTTGGTTTCTCGCCAGTGTTGTCTTCACCGGAGTCAGCATCGGCCAGGCAGCAGGGGCGCATCAGGCGCGGCACCCGGCCGTCGCGTGCTTCGCAGCCATCCTGGTCCTGCTGCAAGGAATTGTCTTCCTGGCGATCGGAGTGGGGTGCCTGGTCTTGCCCAGCACCTACGAGTTCGACCGGACGGCGGGCGTGTTTCGGGTCACAAGGCTCGGTTCTCGCCGAGAAAGGCCGCTCTGCGAGGTGGTCGCCGTCCAGTTCCTTGGGCATCGGGTTTCCGGACGCGGTCAGCGGCTCTGTTATCAACTGAACCTGGTTCTCCTGGGCGACCGGCTAAACCGCCTGTGCCTGTCGGATCACAATCGCTGGCAAGAGACTCGGGCGGATGGCATGGAGTTGGCGAACTTCCTGGGCGTCCCACTCCTGGACGGGGTCTCCGGGGGAACGACGGGGAGAGAGGTGGGGATACCGCGGGCAGCCGAACCAGATACAGATGTGACCCGTGATGGCACATCCCGTCATCTGTGAGGACGAGATGTTTCTTGGCCTGGGGTGTGACCAGGGTGCGTCCCGCCCGACGACGGCAGGGTGGGGTTCTGTAGCGCGATGGTCTAACCGTTCCCGTGCCTCTGCTCCGCTCCCGTTCGCGGCGCGGGCGCCAGAGCAAACGTTCGCATCAGATCGGATCCTCAGCCAGAGGCGGTGCCACCGCAGACCGAAAAGCCTCCCGCGCGGCTCCTCGTTCACGGCTACTTTCTGTATCCTCTCCGGAGGATGATTTGACCCTGCAGGCAGACCGTTCACGCGGTGCAAGGGTCTTCGGGCGTTCGCGTCCTTCCCGTGTGTGAGTCGGTTGCAGACGAACTTGTAATTCAGCGAAGGAGGACGGTTGGCAGTGACTGGGCACGAATCGGCATCGGCGACGGGATCCGATGTGAATCCAAACGGCATGTTGACCGGCGAGCAACGGGCGGCGTTTCGTTCGGCGGGCTTCTGGATGGCGCTTGTCGGCTGGGCGGAAGTGACCCTCGGCGCGCTGGCCGGCGTGGCCTTTCTCCTGCCTGTCCTTGGCATGATCCCTGGACAGGAAGCTACCTTTGCGGAGATACGGTTCCCCCTGTTCCAGGCAATTGGTTCGATCCTTATCGGCGCTCTTACCCTTGCCGCCGCGCACTCATTCCGTCGGGCGGGGCGGAATCCGACGGCGGGCCTTCCGGCGGTTTCCGAGGCGGTCGGGAGACTCGCAGAATTGTACGAGCGGCAAGTCTGGCTCGCCGGGCTGCTCCTGGTTTTCGCGGTTGTCGGTCTCGTTGTTCGATGGTGGTAGGCAAGGCACTCCCCAGGCGATCCCAAACAAGCAGCAACGTTTGACCAGATGCTTATCAGAGCGTCTGTTCACTACGGGATAGAGGTCAGTCTGAAGGGAAGCGAACGATCCGTTGCTGACCTGTGCGCTGGGCAGGCGCCCCTCCTCAGGCGGACTTCCCCCAGAAAGCGACAACAGGCGAGGGCTCGCACCCTCAGACGGGGCGCGATAACTCGCCTGAAGTTACTGACCACGAATGGGTTCAGTGCGCGAATCAGAGCGAGATTCGCCGATACAGATCGTCGATTACCCAGTGGAAAGCGGTCAGGTGGATCGATTCCACAATCCCCATGTCGTCCAGGGGAACATGCATCCCCTGGTGCGCCAGAGCGCGCAGTTTGCCTCCGTTGAAGCCGGTGCAGCCATACGTCTTCAGTCCGTTGCGGTTGGCCCATTCCACGGCGCGCAGAATGTTCGGACTGTTGCCCGACCCGCTGATGGCGATGAGCAGATCGCCCGGACGAGCCAGGTTCTTCAGCTGTTCCACAAAGACCCGCTCAAAGCCCTCGTCGTTCCCCCAGGCCAGGATATACGGGGTGTTGTCGGTCAGACTCAGCACGCGCAGGCGCTTCTTGTCGTCGCGATCGAAATCCTCTCGTTTCAGCGTCCCCTTCCCCAGGTCTTCGCACAGGTGCGAGGCGTTCGAGCCGCTGCCGCCATTGCCGCAGATAAAAACTGTCCGATCGTTCAGGTAACATTCATAAATGGCGTCGGAGAGGTTTTTCACCTCGACCGGGTCGATGCGGCGCAGTTCCACGCCCACCCGTTCCAGAAACGCCAGAGCATCGAGCTTCGTTCCCAGCATGTGCTTTCCTCTGTAGATCTCCCCGCACTCGTCCGCCGTGCTCAAAGAACTCTTGGCGCTGCTGGCGTCGGAGTAGTTCAATGGGATACCGTCACGCTATGACTTTACCGCAAAGGACCGTTCCATGCAGCGCGATCTGATCCTGGGGACAGCCGGACACATTGATCATGGCAAAACCTCGCTGGTCAAGGCGTTGACCGGGATCGATTGCGACCGCCTCCCCGAGGAGAAGGCGCGCGGGATCACCATCGATATTGGCTTCGCGCGTCTGGACCTGGGCACCCATCGCCTCGGTATCGTCGACGTACCGGGTCATGAGCGCTTCGTCAAGAACATGCTGGCGGGCGCCACGGGGATCGATCTGGCTCTGCTGGTGGTGGCGGCCGACGATTCAGTGATGCCGCAAACACGCGAGCACCTGGAAATCCTGCGCCTGCTTGGTTTGCGCCACGGCTTGCTGGCGCTGACCAAGTGCGACACCGTGGATGAAACCTCGTGCGAGGTGGTGGAGATGGAGGTGCGCGAACTGGTCCAGGGCACCTTTCTGCAGGATGCCCCGATCGTCCGCACCTCGGCCCACACCGGGCTCGGGTTGGCGGAACTGAAGGAGCACCTGACGCGCCTCTGTGACGGAGTGGAAGCACGGAGCGGCCAGGAGTGGTTTCGCCTGGCGATCGATCGCTCGTTTGTGGTGCAGGGGCATGGCACCGTGGTCACCGGATCGGTGACGTCGGGGAGTTTGCGCGTCGGCGAGGAGGTGGAGTGGCAGCCGCGTGGTCAGCGCGTGCGGGTGCGCTCCTTGCAAAGCCATGAGCAAACTCGCGAGGAGGTGCATCGCGGACAGCGGGCCGCCATCAACCTCGCCGGGGTGGAACACACCGAGGTGGTCCGTGGCCAGGAGATCGCCACCCCGGGCTATCTGATCCCCTCGCGCACCTTGACCGTGCGGTTACATTGCCTGAAAGATGCTCGACGGGGCATCAAGCATCGGCTGGAAGTGCGCCTGCACCTGGGGACCGCGGAGGTGATGGCGTCGGTCGCCCTTCTTGATTGCGATTCGCTGGAGCCCGACGGCTGGGCGCTGGCGCAGCTTTTCACCGAGGAACCGGTGATGGCGGTCTGGGGGCAGCCGTTTGTCGTGCGCACCTCATCGGCCACGCAGACGCTGGGAGGCGGACAGGTGCTCCAACCGACGGCGCGCAAAATTCGTCGGCGTCATCTGGAGATTCTCGAGCGCATCGAGCGCCTCTGGAGCGGCGACGCCGAGGAGCGGGCGCGCACGGTCGCCTGGTTTGGCGGCTTCAGCGGCTTCACCGCCGCCGACCTGGTGCGCGGCGCGGCGCTGGCTCCCAACGAGGTGGATCCGCTCATCGCCCGGCTGATGGAACGCGGCGATCTGGTCGAGATCACCATCAGCGGATCGCGCAAGCTCCTGCTCCATGGCGACATGGTGAAGGAACTGGAAGAACGGATCCTTTCCTTGCTGGATCAGTTACACGAGCAATTTCCGCTGATGTCCACGCACGATCGGCAGAAACTGCAATCCCAGCTCGATTATGTCGGGGATGATGCACTGGTCCAGGCCACGGTCGAACGGCTGTTGCAAAAGAAGGTGCTGCTCGGCGATCTGCGGCGCATCGGGCGCGCAGACTTCCGGCCCAAACTGAGCGGCAATCAGCGCAAACTCAAGGACAAGCTGGTGACCGCTTATCGTGAGGCGAGTTTCTCTCCGCCCGAGCCGGGGAGCTTCGCCAACCAGGCTGGAGGCAATGCCGCCAACCTCAACGATCTCTTCGAGGTTTGTGTGGCGGAGGGGCATCTGGTGCGCGTCAGCGACGACCTCTATCTGCATGCCGACGTCGAGGCGGACATGCGTCGGCGCGTGCTGGAACGGCTGCACAATGGCACCGGGCTGACAGTAGCGGAGATTCGCGACCTGTTAGGGACCACAAGAAAGTTCGCGGTTCCCCTCTGTGAATATCTCGATCGTGCCGGGGTGACTCGGCGGGAAGGCGATTTGCGCGTTGCTGCCCTCGTCACCCCAGGCGAGACACAGGAGAGTTCTCACTGATTCGGGAGTTGCCAGTTGATCGGCGTTTTGCCCAGCTGGGTCAGAGCGTTGTTGACCGCCGAGAACGGTTTGCTGCCGAAGAATTTCTTCGCCGACAGCGGCGAGGGATGGGCGGACTTGACAACGGTGTGTTTCTTCGCGTCGATCAGCTTTTCCTTCTTCTGAGCATAGTTGCCCCAGAGCACAAAAACGACCGGATCGGTGCGGGCGCTGGCGGCCCGAATGACAGCATCGGTAAAGTGCTCCCATCCCTGATCCTTGTGGGAGTTCGGTTCGTGCGCCCGCACGGTGAGCACCGCATTGAGCAACAGGATGCCCTGCTCGGCCCACCCCTGCAAACAGCCATGATTGGGAATGGTGCATCCCAGGTCGTCACGCAACTCCTTGAACATGTTGACCAGCGAGGGCGGGGGTTTGATTCCCGGCCGTACCGAGAAACACAACCCGTGCGCCTGACCCACATCGTGATAGGGATCCTGGCCGAGCAGCAATACCTTCATCTGGTCGTAGGGGGTGAATTTCAGCGCGTTAAAAACGTCGTTTTCGGGAGGAAAGACCTCGTGCTGCTGCCGCTCCTGGGCGACAAACTGTTGCAGCGCCTTGAAGTAGGGTTTGTCGAACTCGGGAGCGAGGACCTTTTTCCAGGTCGGGGGCAACTGCTCGGGACCCATGATCACCTTCTCCGCAACACTCAGCGACTGAGCAAGGCCTGGAATTCGGCCTGCAAACGCGCACCGACATCGGGACGCACCATTCGAACATAAGCGATCTTGCCCGCCAGCCAGGCCCGGAAGTTCGGTCGCCCTTCGCGATTCTGCGCGTCGAGCCCCTCGGTGCGGGCGCGATGCAGAAGGGCACGCAGACGACGCAGTTCCTTGCGTGGCAGGCTCGGCTTCTGATTGACGACCAGCCCCGTCACCGTCTGGGCGGTGTTGCGCCGCAAAACCCGGCTCTTTTTCTCGTTGACGGCGAAACCTTCTTCCTCGGCCAGATGACGCACCCGTGTCATCAGATAGCCGATCTTCTCGTTCAGGGCCGCCTCCCCCGAGAAGGAAAGGTCATCGGCATAGCGCGTGTAGGTCAGCCCCATTTTGTTCGCCAGTCCGCCCAGCCGTTTGTCGAGCCGACGCGCGACCTGGTTGGAGAGCGCGGGGCTGGTACAGGCGCCTTGCGGCAATCCGCGTGGTCCCGTGGCGACATAATAGACCTCGCCGGCGTAGACCACCGGTTCACGCGGGCACTCGGTGCAGAGCAGGGCAAGGAGCGTGGCGACCGCGGGGGAATAGCCCAGGCGCTGGAAGACGCTGCGCACCCGGCGAAACCCGATGCTCGGAAAGAACCCCTCCAGGTCCATGTTGACCACAACCGCGCGCCCCACATGAGCCTGGGCATTGGTCAGGATGCTATGGCCCGCGCGAAAGCCGTGCGCCGGTGCTTCGAGCGGCAGTTTGTTGAGGATGTTGGTCAGGATCCACTGCTGAGCCGCCGCGAGCAGGCCATGGGGCGCACTGAGGGTGCGGGTGCCTCCCGAGCGCTTCGGGACCGTGAAGTGGACATAGTGGATCCGTTTTGCGACCTCGGTGTGAAACGCCAGCCAGCGCAACCGAGGAATGGTCAACCCCAGCGCCTGGGCGACGTCCGCGGGGGTGGCCAGCACCGGCAGACCGAGTGCTTCCAGGCGAGGAACCTCGCTCTCGCGCTGGCCCAGCCGTCCCGAAACACCCGGCCCCAGAAAGACAATGTCGGTGGCACGGCGCTGAGCGACCGCGTCGGCATGGTCCTGCTTGCGTTGCGCCGCCTCGGCTTTTTTCTGTTCCTTGCGTTTGGCCCGTGCTTCCCGATCTGCCTTGACCGCTGCCGTCCCTGCTTTTTGGACATCCTTGTCAATCAGCAGCAGCGCTTTTTGCAGGCGCTCGTGCTCCTGGGCAATCCGGACAATCTGGTCAAGTTCCTCAGGGGTGAGCAGACCCTGGGTGAGCAAGGCGCGGTTGATCAGCCGGGTGCGGTCATCGCCATGGGGGATGGTGCCGCGTGCAGCGAAGCGGAAATCGCCCTTGCGAATCAACTCTTCCAGCGACGACTGCAACTCCTCGCGGGTGATGGGGAGCAGATCGCTGGCATCGAGTTGAAGAAACGCGGCCGAGGGCGAGGGGGTGGGCTTCTTCGTCTTGCGCGGACGAGGGGCTGTCTTGCGATGCAAGCCGAGGAGCTTTTTCAGTTGCTCAAGAAGATCCATGCAACGGCTCGAAGGGTCACGGCACCAGTTGCGGGATGACCGGGCAGCAGACGAGAGAGGTTCGCTCGTCGCCTGCGGGCCAGGCGCAACGAATCGAGACACAAAGAAACGCGGAGAGGATGGCGCACCGACTTCGAAGCGCTGACCAGGGACGTTCACCGAGCCCGATACCCCCCAGCTGGGGGACGAAACATCGGTTGTCTCAGCCCGTCCCCTAGCTGGGGGGTATCGGGCAAAAAGAATAACGGCTCTGGGGATGCATGCGCAGGCAAGCTCCACCACGGCGGAACGCCGTGGAAATGGTCTCGGGTGTACCACTCCTTCTCCGCTCCCTTGTTGTCGCTGTTAGCTGGTCAATTGTCAACGAAAAACTCACCGGTTGTGACAGAGTCGGCAACCGTGGCAAAACCCGCGCCAGCTGCGCCCTGGCTTCGGCCAGGCTCGAGGCGAGGGAGCAGTCCCCGCCCAGCTTCTTCAGCCTGGGAACGTGGCGCGCAGAAAGCCACGCGCTCCGACTGCAGGAACCGCCCGTCCTCGACCGATAACAGATCTGCTCCCCGTCCGGGAGGTTGCCCGCTCGCAAGGAGATCTGCACCATGGGATTTTTCTCTGGCCGCGTCACCTGTGCCCGTTTTCGGGTGCTCGGTCATTCTCCCGGCATGTTCGGACCGGACCATCTGGAACGGCTTGAGGGCCGTGCGATCGGCAAGCAGCGCAGCGTGGATGGCGAGGGCGTGGAAGTGGGCTGGATTGCCGGGGATCACATCCTCGACACCACCTTCGACCTCGCCAAGAACATCGTCAACGACACGCTTCACTTTGCGATGCGCGTCGATCAGATGAAGATTCCAGGGGATCTGCTTCGAGCTTACACGGCGGTGGAGTTGCAAGCGCTGGCCGCGACCAACCCAAGTGGCCGACCCAGTGCCCGCCAGAAGCGGGAGGCCCGTGTCACGGCGCGCGAACGACTGGAGGACGAGGCCCGCGATGGCCGTTTTCTCCGCCGCAAAGCCTATCCCCTCCTGTGGGATGGCGTCTCCAATGAGTTGCTCGTGGGCACCACCAGTGTGACGGTCCTGGACCGGCTGCACACGCTCTTCGAGCAGACCTTTGGGCAGGGCTTTGAGCCCTTGACTGCTGGACGCCAGGCTTACTTGCTGGCAGAAGTGCGCCAGCAAACGCGCGGTGTGGACGACGCTGAACCGTCGGCGTTCGTCCCGGGCCTCTCCTCCAGTTCGGTGGCCTGGACCCCGGACGAGAATAGCCGGGATTACCTGGGCAATGAGTTTCTGCTCTGGCTGTGGTTCACCCTCGATGCCGAGCAGGACACCATCACCTTGACCGATGGTTCCCAGCTGGTGCTGATGCTGACGCGCACGCTGGTGCTGGAGTGCCCGCGTGGACAGAGCGGCAAGGAGACGATCACCAGCGAAGCGCCCACGCGCTTGCCCGAGGCGCGCAAGGCGATCCAGTCGGGGAAACTCCCGCGCAAGGTGGGACTGATCATGGTGCGCCACGATCAGCAATACGAGCTGACTTTTCAGGGAGAGTCCCTCGTGCTGTCCGGCGCGCGCCTCCCTGCGCCCGAGGCGGATGACGAGCGCGCCCGCCTGGAAGAACGCGTGACCCAGCTCCGTCATCTTCTGGAGACGCTCGATCTCCTCTACGACACCTTCAATCGCGACCGTACCAGCGACAACTGGGCGCGTGAACTGGCGCGCATTCAGAAATGGCTGCAACGCGAGGAACGCACGCGGTTGACCGCCATCGGTTGAGCGTGGTGCCTCTGTTCTCGGCTGTAAAGTCGTCCTGGGGTCTTGCATTGACTCCCCCCGACGGGATAATGATGCCATCCTGATCATTCCTGGGGGAGTTGAGCGCCCATGTCCAGAGACGTAACCTGTCCGCTCGGTCATCGCTGGGAGGCTGTCTCGGCCACCGAACCCCAGGTGTGTCCAATCTGCGGAACTCCAGTCACCAGTCCCGACCAAACGATCTCCGTTCTGCGACCGGCCTGCGAGCGAGTTTCTGACTCGTCTTGCGTGACCCTCTCGGAAGCGGGTGAAGTGGCGTCTGGCAAATCCCTGGAGCAGATCGGGATCGCTGGCTACGAGATCGTGCGTGAACTGGGGCGTGGCGGTATGGGCGTGGTTTACGAGGCACGCCAGGTCCGTCTTGATCGCCTCGTGGCGTTGAAGATGATTCTCGCTGGAGCGCATGCCGCCGACGGCGATCTGCAACGCTTCCACAACGAAGCAGAGGCGATCGCGCGTCTGCATCATCCCAATATCGTGCAGATCCACGAGGTCGGCGAACAGGCGGGCTTGCCCTATCTGGCGCTGGAGTTCTGCGCGGGGGGAAACCTGTGGGCCAAACTGGGAGGCACCCCGTTGCCCCCCCGCGACGCCGCAGCGCTGGTGGAGAAGCTGGCGCAGGCGATGCAGGCGGCGCATGAGAAGGGGATCGTGCATCGCGATCTCAATCCGGCCAATGTGCTGTTGACCGAGGACGGCACACCCAAAATCACCGACTTTGGATTGGCGAAGAAACTCGATCAAAGCGCACGGACGGCGACGGGTGCCATCATGGGCACGCCGTCGTACATGGCCCCGGAGCAGGCGGGTGGCAAGAGCAAGGAGGTGGGACCAGCCTGTGACATCTATGCGCTGGGAGCCATTCTTTATGAATGCCTGACGGGTCGTCCGCCCTTCAAGGCGGCGACGGTGATGGACACATTGATGCAGGTGGTCAGTGACGAGCCGGTGTCCGTGCGTTCGTTGAATGGTCAGGTGCCGCTCGATCTGGAGACAATCTGTCTGAAATGTCTGCAGAAAGAGCCGCATCGACGTTATCGGTCGGCGGCGGAGTTGGCGGAGGAGTTGGGACGTTTTCAGCGTGGCGAGCCGATCACGGCGCGGCCGATAGGGCGGGTCGAACGGCTGTGGCGCTGGTCCCGACGGGAGCCCGCGCTGGCGCTGACGTTGACGAGCCTCTTTCTGGTGCTGCTGCTGGGGGTGGCGGTCTCGACCCATTTTGCCGTGCAAGCCACCCACAACGCCGACGAGGCCCACAAGGCCGCCACACAGGCCGACGACGAACGGCGTCACGCGCAGGATCTGGCCCAACAGGAAGCCGACGCTCGTCGAACTACCGAGGCGGAAAAGCAACGGGCGGATCACCAGCTGGGAGTGGCCGAGTTGCGTTTGTATGCGGGGCAACTGGCGCAGGCGCAGCGTGAATGGCAGGATGGCCATGCGGCGCGCGCCCTGGAGATTCTGGATGGCTGCCAATGGAACCTGCGGAATGTCGAGTTTCGCCATCTCTGGACGCGTTTCAACAGTAAACAGATCAACAGCGAACAGACATTGTTAGGGCACACAGGCTCTGTGCACAGCGTGGCGTTCAGCCCCGATGGCCAACGCCTCCTCACCGGCAGTTGGGACCATACGGCGAAGGTGTGGGATGTACAGAAGGGTCAGGAACTCCTCACCCTCCAGGGGCACAAAGATGCTGTTTACAGCGTGGCGTTCAGCCCCGATGGCAAACGCATCCTCACCGGCAGCAGTGACAAAACGGCGAAGGTGTGGGACGCAGAGAAGGGTCAGGAGGTTTTTACCCTGAAAGGGCACACAGGCGCTGTGCACAGCGTGGCGTTCAGCCCCGATGGCCAACGCCTCCTCACCGGGAGTATTGACGGCACAGCGAAGGTGTGGGATGCACAGAAGGGTCAGGAGGTCCTCTCCCTCAAGGGCCGCATCAGGGGCGTGCTCAGCGTGGCGTTCAGCCCCGATGGCCAACGTATTCTCACTGGGAGCATGGACAACAAGGCGAAGGTGTGGGACGCAGAGACGGGTCAGGAGGTCCTCACCCTGAAGGGGCACATAGGCTGGGTGCTCAGTGTGGCGTTCAGTCCGGATGGCAAACGCCTTCTCACCGGAAGCAATGACCAAACGGCGAAGGTGTGGGACGCAGAGACGGGTCAGGAGGTCCTCACCCTGAAGGGGCACATAAGCCGTGTGCTCAGTGTGGCGTTTAGCCCCGATGGCCAACGCATTCTCACCGGGAGCGTTGACAGGACAGCCAAGCTGTGGGATGCCCAGAAAGGTCAGGAGGTCTTTACCCTGAAGGGGCACACAGGCGTTGTGAGCAGCGTGGCGTTCAGTCCCGACGGCAAACGCCTCCTCACCGGCGGCGGGGATGTGATCAACCCAGGCATGCCAGGTGAGGCGAAGGTGTGGGATGCCCAGAAGGGGCAGGAAGCCCTCCCCCTGAAGGGGCACATCGGCGCTGTGCACAGCGTGGCGTTCAGTCCGGATGGCAAACGCCTTCTCACTGGGAGCGCTGACCAAACGGCGAAGGTGTGGGATGCGCAGAAGGGTCAGGAGGTTTTGACCCTCAAGGGGCACGCAGGCGTTGTGAATAGCGTGGCGTTCAGCCCCGATGGCAAACGCATTCTCACCGGCAATTCGGACAAGACGGCGAAGGTGTGGAATGCCCAGACGGGGCAGGAGGTGCTCACTCTCAAGGGGCACACAGGCTATGTGACCAGCGTGGCGTTTAGCCCCGATGGTAAACGCCTCCTCACCGGGAGTTGGGACAGGACGGCGAAGGTGTGGGATGCGGAGAAAGGTCAGGAAGTCTTTACCCTGAAGGGGCACACAGGCGTTGTGAACAGCGTGGCGTTCAGCCCCGATGGCCAACGCATTCTCACCGGCGGCGGGGATGTGATCAACCCAGGCATGCCAGGTGAGGCGAAGGTGTGGGAT
>JAKOSN010000239.1 GCA_029777335.1 Planctomycetota bacterium | reverse complement strand
CGGCAGGGGAACACTGCTTGACGAGGCCAAGAACGTTGCCGCGGTGTTGGAACCCAAACCTTAGTAACCAGTTGAACGAGGTAGGTATCAGCAGGTTAATAGGCCGGGCATCCATGCCCGGCCTCACTGCAATCCGAGTATCCCGACAGCAATCGCTTTGGAGGTTTACCACGTACTGGATCCGGCTCACTTCACTCGAAAACCTGCAGTGAAACACTTCACCACTGCAGCAAGCACTGTGAACACAGATGCGTGGCACCGCAATGTAGCGGTGTCGGTTCCATCCTCCTCGTTTCAAGGAGTTTCACCATTTCCAGGACGATTTGCAATGTATTCGGCGTAGTCTTCTTGATGGGATCGTTGGTGAACGCGCAGCCACCGGGAGAGAAAGCTCTCCCAGCGAACACGCCAACCGATCGACAGCATGAGTGGATGAAGGCGACAGACCAGGAGCGCATCCAACTCGCGGAGCGGATTGGGGAGGAAGGAGCTCATGCCTTTGCTGCGAAGCAGGGCTATAAACCCCTCCTCACCAAGGGTGACAAGTCTCTCTCTCAAGGGTTCGATCAGGTCTACCAGGCCAGGGACGGTAGCATTGTCGTGATCGAGGCAAAGGGAGGGACGAGTCCTCTTGGGCGCGCCTATGGTTGCCAGCAAGGGACTCCTGAGTGGGCTGTGCAAGCAGCCAGGCGAGTTACCCTGAGCACCAAGGCCTCGGCTGCAGAGAAGCAAGCCGCCAGACTTGTCCTGGAGGCGGCGCGGGATGGCAAACTGACGGTTCAGGTTGTTCGCACCCGGCACGTTCTTGGGAAACCACTCGCGGCTGTGGTCGAAACGACCTTGAAGGTAACGCAGGCCGAAGGCAAGGTCGCCTCTGTGATGCTCAAGGAAGTGACTGTCACCACCAAGATGGCAGGCTCTGTCAGCCGGGCAGCAACGACGGCTAAGGCAGCCAGCAAGGTGGCAGCCGGTGCAAGATCCCTCTCTAGCGTTGCCAAGGCTGCCGGAGTTGCTGGGGTTGCGGTCGACGGAGCCATGCGTGCCGCGTCAGCGATCGACACGGAGCAGAAGTATCAGGCTGGTGAGATCACCCAGGACGAGCGGATCACCGCCCACGCCAAGAACGCAGCCGGGATGGCCGGAGGTCTCTCGGGCGCCTGGGCAGGAGCCGAGGCAGGCGCCATCGCAGGGGGAAGCGTTGGTGTGTTCTTCGGTGGGGTGGGTGCACCAATCGGTGCCGCGGTCGGGGGAACGGTCGGTGCCGTGACTGGCTACCTCGGTGGTGAGTTCCTGGGCGAACGAATCGTCGACGCGGTAAGTTGGATGTGGAAATAGTCTCCCCTGCCGGCAACGGTAAGCAGTAGCTCGTTTCATGATGAGAGTAGTGACCACGGTAACGTTGGTCACTACTCCTCTTTTTTCTTGGGCAGGTTACACCGCGGTCTATCTTCATTCGCGTGGATTCCCACCCTCAGATCCTGTCCGATCGCCAGCCACGCGACGATGGGGGGGAGGCTTGAGTTCCCGGTCGGAACTCGCAGATGGTGTCCTCATCGCCGAGGAGTTGCTCAAAGGGATCTGGGGTTTCGTCCTCGGGTGGCGGCACCTCCAGTCTCTGTCGGGCCAGGGGATTCAGTCCCAGCGCGTTTGAAAGTGTCGCGATCGCTCGCATCGCCGATCGTTGCTGCGACACCGCCGGATGGGCACTGAGTCCACCCTTTGGACCCCGACAGAATCGTCCCTCTTGCGTCAACGTCGTCGTTGCGTGTTCCAGTTCCTCCACGGCCTGACAGTATGCAGTCAGAATGTCAGCATCCGCGCTGCCGACGACACCCAGGCGGGTCAGTTCACCGACGATACGTTTCCAGGCACGTTTTGCGCTCGGTCCAAGCCAGGTAGGACACTTGGGTTTGCCCTGAGCGATCGGCTTGTCTCCTCGCGAAGACGCTCGGTGCGAGCCGATCAATTGGAGATACTGTCGAGACTTTGGTGATGGTCCGCGACTCCCCATGGCTACTCTCCTCTATCCCGAAAATCGAAAACTGGGAAGAAAATGCGTGCGACTGCATGAACGGTCTACGCTTGCGGGCTCCAGAGATTGTCCCCCCCCTTCCCCAGCTGACTCGCTTGGTGCCACCTGTTATTAGTGTACACATCTCAACCAATGTCATGAGGCGAATCCGCCTCTCTCGCAGTCCCATCACGCCAGGTTTCCAAATGTCAGGAAGCTGGATTTGTAAAATCCAAAGGTGGCGAGGAAGGGGATTGTGCTTGCTGAATGTCCTCGTCCGCGCGTCGAGAGAGTGTTTCATCCCAGGCGAGGCGTGGAGACTTGGACAACTCGCACTCCACCCAATCGTACAGGTCGGGAGGTGGTATCACTGTGGCGATCTGCGATTGAATCTCTGCCTTGAGTTTGCGAATCCCCTGCCGAAGAAGCCTGTCCCTGTATGCCTCCCGATACGCTTGCGCGAGTATCTCGTCGTCGGGAATCACCTTCTCAACACCATGCGCAGCGAGTTTCTTCTCGATCCACGCCAGGAAGTCTGCACTCGTGAAGGCGTTTAACTCCACTCGTTGCCCAGTGTAGTGGTTACCCGAAACCTGTTTGCACAAATAGTCAATCTCCTCCTGAGCCGCTCCATTCTGAACCAGGTTCGCGCGAGGGTTGGATTTCCCATAGATGACCGTTTCCGATTGAAGATTGTTCTGCTGTACATCAACAAGACGCAGCCCAAGATCGATAACACGCGGACGATGCTGGAACGTGTAGCGGCGACCACTCGTGCGCAGCGTCTTCGCGATGGTGAAGCCAGCCTTGTCGAAGTCGCGGAGTACCAGACAGGGAATCCCTTGCCCGGAGAGTTCATCAACGAGTTTGCGAGCGGCGCAAACCGAGACACCCTTGGTGCTCATGATGGCGATGTCATAGCGCTCCGCGAGGGCTGCGCGGCGAAAGAGAGGGAGAAACCCTTCCTTCTCGATGAAGAGAACCGCTCCAAAACGATTGGCTGGCCCGATGGTAGGATAAGGCAACCGTCGCTTGGAGCGGCCATTTGTGGTTTCCTGTTGACGCAGATAATGGCGTACGTCGATGGTTCCGAGAGGAACTTTTCGTCCTGTGTGCGGTTCCTCGAAGTGCCCCCGGGCGTCAAACACGACGTCCCAGTCCTTGGTTGTGTCTGGGTTCTCCAAGAGGTAATCGGGAAGCAAGGTCTGGGTGAAGTATTGATCATCCAGGGGCTGCTCGGTTTCCTCCTGAATCGGCCCGCGTGCGGCGTACATGATCTGCCTTGCATGGGCGGGATAGGTGTTGTTGTTGCTCACCTTCAAGTAGGCGTCCTCCATGCAATCAAAGGCGGCATCACGAATCGTCACCCTCCACGAGCGATTCCAGGCATAGGACCGTCGTTCGACGGCGGAAGCCTTGCGTTCCTCCTGCTTGCGTTGCTTGGCCCATTTGGCGGTAACGCTCTCGATGGCGCCTACAATTTTTGAGCTATCCATTGCTAGTCACTCCTTGTTAGCTAACTGGCAATCACAACAGCGGATTTGCCCCGATCGGTGTACTCGACGCGTGGACAACTCATGTGCAGGACCAGACAGATCGGCTCCTTCTGACCGGAACGTTGCTGCGTCAGGATGGTGTCAAGGCTCTGCCCGAACTTCCCCAGTTCTCGAAACGGGTTGATGATGCCGGGACTCCAATTTACCCCGGTCACCAGTCGCCGTTGACCAAGGTCGGG
>JAKOSN010000238.1 GCA_029777335.1 Planctomycetota bacterium | reverse complement strand
TTTCTAAACCGCCGGTCGGGTGTTCGAGTCACCCCGGGGGTATTTGCACAGCAGACACTCGCCACTTCAGCCGTTTGCCAGAGAGCCGGACTATCTGACTTTCTTCGTTTGTCATGGGCCTGTCTCTCCTTCTGATTGCCCAGGTTCACCCAGGGCGTTTCCCTTTGCCGCTCTCAACTTCCCCCACCGCCTGCGCATGGAAGAAGTTCGGAAAATCGTTGTCGACCTTCTCGGTCCGGCGGTACCATTCACTTCACCATCACTCGGGGTTTCCTCCAGGTGACTGATCCTGGGACGCCGGACCTTGGGATCATCTCCTTGGATCGTTTCGATATCTTCGCGATCGTTTTTCTCGGACCAGTCCCCACCCCTGGCAGGGCGTGGACCGACTTCGGGAGTCGGAACGCGATTCGCTCAACGCGAGGGTTTTCTCCATGTTCGGATGGTTCAAGCCTACCTGTCCGTGTGATCCCGTCGCCAAGGAATGGGTCGAAAGCCGTTTACGATGGCTGAGCAAACAGTTCGGGCTGCACATTCTCCTGGAGCGGCCCATCATCCTCCCAACCCCGGAATTCTTCCCCGATCCCTGGGATGGTTCGCCCCGCGCGGTGCGGCTTATGTTTGCACGGGTCTGCAGCTACATGGGGATCGATCCGGAATCGATCAAGCTCGAACTCTTCGATGATCCCACGCCCACCTCGTATTACTCCTTGAATCCAGAGGCGGGCTTTGCGGCAGCCACCTGGTCTCCCGCCGAGCGCTTCGGCCAACGCAACAAGGTTCGGGTGGAGCGTGGCGGAGTGTATCGGCCCGCCGACCTGGTTGGGACCATGGCGCACGAACTCTCCCATGAACTCCTGCTGGGAGAGAAACGCCTTGACCCCGAGTCCTTCGACAACGAACTGCTCACCGATCTGACGGCCATCTATCACGGCTTTGGTGTCTTCCTGGCCAACAATCCGCGCAAATCCACCGGCGAACTGAGCCGCTGGCCAGGGACCACCTTGCACAGGCCGGAATATCTCTCCGAACCAATGATCGGCTATGCGCTGGCGCACCTCGCCTGGTTTCGCGACGAGGACCGCCCCGCCTGGGCTCGGCATCTGCGCTGGACTCCCCGTGCTGTCTTCAAGCAGGGGCTGAACTATCTCTCACAAACCGCCAATTCGACGTTCAAACCGGTCCGCTTCCGGTAGGTGCTGCTCGGCCTGCAAGGCAACGCCTGTGGACCTGGCACATCGGCCCACCTTCTTTTCGCCTGCGAGGAGGCGGGCGGGTTGACTGCGGGCGGTGGAGATCTTTTCCTCATGTTTCTCCTCGTTCCCTATCACGTGGATGTGCCGATGCACCGGCTCCCCTGGATGAACTGGGTGCTGATCGGCATCACCGTCCTTTTCTTTCCGTTTTGTATTAATCTGGAAGGATTCACTCCCCTGGGGGAAACGCTCAAGCTCGGCGGCACCAGCTGGGTGGGGATGGTGGGCCATGTGCTGGTCCACGCCAACCTCCTGCACCTGCTCGGCAACATGCTCTTTTTGTGGGTCTTTGGCAACGCCGTCTGTGCCAAGGTGGGCAACCTCGCCTACCCCCTGATCTACCTTGGCCTGGGGTTCCTCGCCGGAATGACTGCTTACCTGATTGACCCGCGCCCGGCAGTCGGCGCCAGCGGAGCGATCAACGGCATCGTGGGGATGTTTGTGGTCTGGTATCTGCTCAACGAGCTGAGTTGCTGGTATTGCTACTGGTTTTTTGGCGTCGCTAATGCCGGCCAGTTTTCCGTGAGCAGTTTCTGGATGGTTCTGCTCTGGCTCGCATTCGATATCTGGGGCGCGCTCAAGGGGGAGGGAGCCATTGGCTACGTGGCGCACCTCGCAGGGTTTGCCGTGGGTTTCCTCGCGGCCATTCTGCTGTTGGTCCTGGGCTGGGTTCAAATGGAACGCGGCGAACGTTCCCTCCTGCAGATTCTCACCGGGAGCGAGGAACCTGAACCACGTCCCCAAAAACGCAAACGCAAGGCACCCCGGATCGATTCCTGAGCGGTGCCAGAGAGGCACGCTCGTTCGCAGAGCAGCAAGGGACACTCACCATTCCTTGAGCGAGAAGAACAGGGATGAAAGCACTCTGGCGCCAGCGCTGGTCGCTTCTCGCAGTGATCCTTCTGGTGGGCGCGCTGATCGTTGGGGTTCGCGCCATCGAGCGCCTGACCGAAGCCCCCGACTATTCCCAGATCGAGGACGGGTTGTACCTGGGAGCATATGTCGACGCTCCGCCACCAGGGACAAATGCGGTCCTCAATCTCTGCGAAATCGAGGATCCGTACACGGCGGAAGTTCACTCCTGGCAGCCGATCAAGGACGCCGCCCCCGCGCCATCACTCGACTGGTTGCGTCAGCAGGTGGACTTTATCCAGCACCAGCGAGCGGAGAGGCGACCGGTCTACGTCCACTGCTGGGCGGGCAGGAGCCGTGGTGCGCTGGTGGTGACGGCGTTTCTGATGGTCCGCCATGACTGGACCCGCAACGAAGCGCTGCGCTTTCTGCAAAAGAAACGACCGGTGGTGCATCCCAATCCCGCTTTCATGAAACTCCTCACCGAATGGGAGCACTCGTTAAGCCAAAACCCCTCCTCCCCTCCAGAACCGAAACACCCCCAATAGCTCCCTTGCCCCTGGGCGCGGGGAGTCACCTCGCTCCCGGACGCGGCTGCACGGTCCCATGATTGGTTGCACCAGGTTGGTTGCGCGAGCTTCAGTCGTCATAGCAGAGTAGACACTCCTCCTTATCCTTGCGGGAGCGCACCGATGTCGACTCGCCTGCAACGCCCCCTGATCCTCGCCGCCTTGCTGGTCGTGCTGGGCAATCAACCCCCGGTGCGGGGTTGCTGGAAGCTTTACGATCAGCGCTCTATCACACGCCTTGCGCCGATCATCGTGCTGGGGGAGATCGTTCAGATCGACGTGGCCAGGGCGCAGGAGCGCACCAGCAAGCCCCCCCGCTATCTTGATAAAGCACATATCAAGATCGAAAAAGTCTATAAAAATCAGCTTACCGATGTGAAGGTGGCGGAGAAAGGGGAGATCCTCGCCCTGATGCACTCCAGCAATGCAACGGTCCCCGGCTCCGAAACGCCGAACGGCAGTGCATTGAGCTACCGGGTTTCGACGGATCTGCGCTACCCGGTCGGCACGCGCGCGGTGTGGTTTCTCTTTTTGCAGAGCGATGGCGAATTCCACATCAACTGTCATCCCCAGCAGTGCCTGATCCCCAAACCGGGCGAACCCTGGCCGACCGGCGAAGCCTATCGCACCATTGACAGGCCCCTGTCACGCAAGGAGTGGGTGAGCCAGGACCGCTCCACCATGAATCGCCGCACTGCGGACCGGAAGGCCACCGAGCAGTGACATTCGTCTCCCATGTTCAGCGCAGCCTCGCCTTGCTGGCAGAGCCCATCCTGGCTTTTTCGCGTGAACGACGCTCGCCCCTCACTTTCCGCGCCGCGAGGCGCTCACCTTGCGATGCAGGCGAATCGCCCCGTCGCTATGGTAGGTCAGCAACAGCGCACCAGGGCGGGCATATTCGTCGAAGAGTGTCAGAGTCAGGCGTTCGTCGTCGGGCCAGGGATAGGCGAAGATCACATCGAAATCCGCCGGATCCAGGCCGATCTCCTCGTAGGCGCTCACCCCGCCCGTGTGCAGCCAGTTGAATCCGCCGCTCTTTTTGAGCAAGCGCTCGGCTCCACGCGGCAAGAAGTTCCCCTGGGCATAGGACGCCACCACGTCGAAGTCGGCGGCCAGTTGCCGAGCGGCGGGGATCAGTTCTTCCTCGATCTCGATCCCCCACGCCTCGTACCCAAGCATGCTGGCCAGGCAGGTAACCACCCCGAACCCACTGCCCCACTCGCAAAACCACCGCCCGAGTACTGGATCGACTTCCTCCAGGGTGCGCAGGGCGTGGTAGACCCGCACATAATCGCTGGGCACAAACGCCGGCACACAATGGTCGATATGGAACTCCTCGATGCGTCCCCGCGCTTCCTTGAGAAAGCGCAGCACATCGGCAGGTGGAGGAGTCACCGTTGTTGGGAGAGCCACAGGGAGCACTGGCATGAGGCCTTCACTCCAGCAAGAACGCCGCGCCCCGGCGCAGTCCGGCTATCCGGCCTGGGGGGTCGCATGGAGAAACCACTTCCTTGAAAGTGCCTGTTCTTATCATAGCAGACCAGCCCCCTGGGCAGAATTCTGTGGGAGTTCATCCCGTGTCGCAGACCCTTACCAGCGGGAACAACACCTCCACTCCCTGGTGGTGCCAGCCAGGGGTAATCGAGGGGTGCCATGGCAAGGGCGTCCCTGCCCACACCGATCCGGCATTCACCGTTCTCCTTCGTCGCCAGCGTTTCGGTGTCGACAGACGCACCAGCCTGCTCGTGGCCGGCCACGTCCACCGGACCGCCGTCACCCGCGCCCTGCCTGGCATGGATAGCCTCCACGCCATTGAGCAACAAGAGACACCTGGCTGTCAGAGGCCGTTGCTTCTCCGTGTCAGCCCGGCGCCACAACAACCGCGCGGAAGGGGCGGTGGGAGGTGCACGCAACAAAGGCAAACGCCGCGGCGCTGTGTTCCTTTCCCGTGGTTACTCGCTACAAAACACCGGGACAGAATTGCGCGGACCGGGACGATTGAGGAGACAGCGATCGTGGTGACGCGAACGGAGAAGTGGCTGGCCTGGCTGTTGCGCCTCAATGCAGTGATCCTGCTCCTGGCCTTGCCGGCTGTGTTTCTCCCTACCGAGCAGATGATGCTTATCCATCGCTGGCTGCACCTGGGCGAATTTCCCTCCCCAGCAGAACCGCTGGTGGGATACTTGACCCGCTCCCTCTCGCTGCTCTACACCTATCATGGTTTGTTGCTGCTGTTGCTCTCGTTCGATGTGCGTCGCTATCGTCCCGTGATTCTCTTGCTCGGCGCGGGGAACCTGGCGTTCGGGATCTCCGTGGTTGGGATCGATCTGGCGGTGCAGATGCCATGGTTCTGGACCCTGGGAGAAGGTTTGTCGCTGGGGATCAATGGCGGATTGCTCCTGGCGCTGATTCGCCGAGTGCCAGGCGAAGCCCCCGCCACGCCCGCGCTGAGTGCGAACGCCCCTCGCGTCTCCGATCTCCAGCAGACCCGGCGCTAACAGGAGAACCTCATGAGGTGGCCCTGGGAGAAAACCCCCGAACCGGTGCGCCCGCCCAAGGTGGGAGGCACCCGCGTCCCCGATCAGGTGTTACGGATCGATTTCAGCAAACCGCACGATTTCCACTTTCGCTTTTACAGTGGAATCGCTCAGGTCTTCCTCAACTGCCTGCTGATTGGTTTCTCCACCCCGATGGATGAGAGTGGCAATCGACTGGGAGGCGGAGGGGAATGGTCCCATGATCGCTGGTTGGTGCTCAAGCACCCCGACGGCCGACTTGCTTACGTCCCGCGCGAGGGCCTGTCCTACATTGAGGAATCCGCACCGAATCCGGTCGAGAATCGTTGATTCGGGTGAACCCCTCCTCAGCGTTCTCTGGCGGCGCCCCTGGGCTCCGCCAGAGAACCGTCGACGAGAGAACCAAACCGATGGCCTCCAAGAATCCTCCCCTGGGGATCCGCACGCGCGAAAGATTGTGGAGCATCGCAAGCTATGTGATCTGCCTGCTCGGAACGATCGTGCTCTTTAGCGGAATCTGTCGGTACGGTGAAACCATGGCCAGCCCCCCGCTCCCGGCAGAGGGGCCTCTAACGCCGACTTCCTCGCCGCCCGCGCTCCTGCAGGTTCTGATCGCCCTTGTGGCCGTTCTGGTGGTGGGGCAGATTGTCGGGCGCGTGGTCGGCTATCTGGGACAGCCTCCTGTCATTGGTGAGGTGATCGCGGGTATCCTGCTCGGCCCGTCCCTGCTGGGGCCAGAACGCTCCGCGTATATCCTTCCCCCGGCGGTGGCCCCCATGCTGGCGATCATCGCACAACTGGGCGTTATCCTGTACATGTTTCTCGTGGGCCTGGAATTGAACGCCGAGTTGCTGCGCGGACGTCTCCATGCCACGGTGGTAACCTCGCACGTCAGCATCGTGGTGCCCTTTTTGCTCGGGGGTGTGCTGGCGCTGGGCTTTTATTCCACCCTGGCCAGCCCGAGTGTGCGCTTTACCAGTTTCGCACTCTTCATGGGAGTTGCGATCTCGATCACTGCTTTCCCGGTGCTGGCCCGCATCCTGACCGATCGTAACCTGGCCCAGACCGAACTGGGCGTGGTCGCGCTCAGTTGTGCCGCCATCGACGATGTGACGGCGTGGGCCTTGCTGGCGTTCGTGGTTGGGGTCGCACAAGCCCAGGTTGGCGGAGCGTTTCTTGTCATTGGCGGAACGGTTCTTTTCGTGGTTTTCATGGCCGCGTGTGGCCGTCCGCTCGTTGGCTGGCTCTCCCGGCGATGGGAAGCCACCCATTCCTCGCGCGATACCGTGCGCTGGCTTTTTGTGGCAGTCCTGCTCAGTGCCCTGGCGACGGAAGCGATCGGCATCCATGCGATCTTCGGCGCCTTTATCCTGGGAGCCATGATTCCCCACAACAGCGCGGTGGCGCGCAGCCTGATCCAGCAGGTTCAGCACGTGGTGACCGTGTTGCTCCTGCCCAGCTTTTTTGCCCTGACCGGGATGCAAACACGCATCGACCTGCTGAACACCGGTTGGGACTGGCTGCTGTGTCTGGTGATCATCGTGGTTGCGACGGCGGGCAAGTTTGGCGGGACGGTGCTGGCTGCCCGCCTCACCGGAATGCCCTGGCGCGAGGCTGCCATGCTCGGCGCCCTGATGAATACCCGCGGACTGATGGAATTAATTGTTTTGAACATCGGCTTGCAGTTGAACGTGATCTCCCCTCGACTCTTTGCCATGATGGTCATGATGGCACTGACAACCACGATGGCCACCTCCCCGCTGCTGGCATGGCTAAAGCCCAACGGCCTCCCCCAGAGCACGGAGGCAAATCTCCTTTCTTCCGAGGGAAACACCTGAGCGCTCGCAGAAAGATGCGCTCCGAGTTTGCACACACTCATGGGGGCAGTATGCTCTCTTGAATCCCCCCCAGAAAAAACCTCCTGTGGACTCTCTGGTCGATCCTCTTGGAGTTCATCTACCAGAGACCGGCGCGGAGCGGTAAAGTCAAAGAAAGATGCCACATCCTCTCCCCCGGAGGATGCTTGGTGCTCGACCTCAGCGGCATGGACGCTATCGTGCGAGAACCACTCGACAGGCGGTCGGCCTGCGCCGACACCAGTCCCAGAGGAGGAAATCCCGATGGCCCTGATTCCCTCGACCATGGTCCCGCTCGGGACGCCAGCCCCTGATTTTCGTCTCCCCGACACCGACGGTCGGCTTGTCTCTCTCAGCGATTTCGCCCAGTCGCCCGTGCTGGTCGTGGCGTTCCTTTGCAATCACTGTCCCTATGTCAAACACATTCGCCATTCCTTTGCGCAGCTGGCGCGCGACTACCAGCCCCAAGGCGTGGCCGTCGTTGCGATCAACAGTAACGATCCGGTGTTCTATCCCGAGGATAGCAAGGAGAAGATGGCCGAGGAGAAGCAGACCGCGGGTTACTGTTTTCCTTACCTCTTCGATGAAACTCAGGCCGTCGCCCAGGCCTACCAGGCGGCCTGTACTCCCGATTTCTTTGTCTACGATCAGCACCGGTGCTTAATTTATCGCGGCCAGATGGATGCCAGCCGTCCGGGCAATGGCAAACCCAATAATGGAGGCGATCTGCGCGCTGCGCTCGACGCCGCGCTGGCGGGGCAACCAGTTCGCCGGGAGCAAATCCCGAGCATGGGCTGCAATATCAAGTGGAAGCCGGGGAGGGAGCCTGCGTACAACAGCCGATGAGAGCCGTCACGCCCAGGAAGCGAACGGCGGCCCTTCATCCCTGAGGCTCCTAGCAGAGGTTCCGTGCCATGACCGAGAACGCGGTTCCGGGTGACCCCTCCGCAGCCGAGATTCGCGCACGCCTGGAAGAGGCGGCCCGACTCGTACGCCAGTCCAAACGGCTCGATACCGACTCACGCCAGATTCTGGCCGAGTTGGTGGAAGAACTGAGCGCCACGCTGCGCACCGCCCAGCTATCGCCGACCGAGTTGAGCCACCTCGAAAGCACCACGACCAATCTGGCGAAGGTGCTTCATCACGAACCGACCGAAGGCGCGTTGCATTCCGTTCAGGAAGGGTTCGAGCAGGTGATTGTCACCCTGGAAGCGCGCGCCCCACTGGTGGCGGGGCTGGCGCGAAGGATGCTCGACGCCCTGGCCAACCTCGGCATTTGAGCCCGGCCACGAACCCGAGGAGAGGAAGCGCTCGCCACGGGGCGGACACCGCGGCTCTGGTGCCCTTCCGGGTCCGCTGGTTCGACAACTCCCCCGGTGGTGCGCAGACCACGAGGCTGGTGGCGTCAGTGCGGTGCCTGATCCAGCCGTGGGGAGAGTGCTGCGGATGTGAGGACAGAGCGGAGGAAAACCCTTGCACCAGTCCCCGGCAGGGGGTACGGTGTGACACTGAATTGACTGTGGGCAAGGTCACGTGGGAGGGACCTTCCCCCTTCCCTCGCCCCAGCCTGGTTCAGCCGCACAACAATGGGGTGCAATGAACTTTCATCGAGGGACGTGGTTCGCCATTGGGGTGGCCGCCACCTTGTTTGCATTGCTCAATCTGCATTGTTGGCGGCCAGGGATTGGCGGGCGAACGGATCGGGTCAATGGCGTGCGACCCGTTGGCTCCGAACTGGAACTCTATTATGGCTGGCCGTCTTGCTACAGAGCGGAGTTGCTGCGGTCTGATGATCCTGAGCTGAGTTCACGCGTTCTTTGGACTGCCCCGTTCCAGATGCTGTCATCCGCAGAAGGCTGGGTTTGCTCGCGGCATGTCAGCGCCACGGCAATCGTCCTCGACACATGCTTTGCGCTTCTGGCCCTGGTCCTGGTGGCGGTCCTTTTCGAATGCCAACAAAGAGAACGGTGGCCTCGGCGAGCACTCGTCGCCGCACTGATCCTGGCCTTCCTCCTCTGGGCAGAATACTGGGTCGCGGAACGGTTCAGTGTCCATCTTTAGCGAGGATTCCCACGGCACCAGGAGCGGGAGGAGACGTGGTCCACGCGGTGAGAAGTGCGCGGGATGGGATCCATTCGACCAATGGTCTTCTGTGGAATCAGGCTGACAGACAGTTCGGCTCAACTTCGTTCGGGAGTCCACCGTTCACCAGCGACGGCTGGGCCCTGGACCGAGGGTCTGCAACCTCAACGCGAGGGATGCTTCCATGTTTTTCCTGTGGGGAAAAAAGAGTGGCGACGAGATCCTCGATCGAGGATTCATCAACTGTCCCCGTTGTCGGACGCGTCAACCAGCGGTTGTGACGAAATATGTCGAGCGCAGACATATCTATTTCATTCCGATCACCCGGCAAGAAAGCCCAGAGAAGGTCCGCTGCGAAGGGTGTGGAAGCTATTTCGCCAACGATGAACAAACCGCCTTCGGCCACGCGGCGAAGATGCCCGATTGGAGTTGCTTCAAATGTGGAAAGCCAGTTCCCCATGATCGCGTGGATTGTCCGCATTGCGGCTTTCGGTTCACCACCTGAAATCCAGGAACGAAGTTCTCCAGAGATGCCCATTCCAGAGAAGGCCCGATCCCTGGGGACAATTGCCTCGAAGCCCAATTCGCCGCTACGACAGGCCACAATGGTAAATAGCATCTTCAATGTTCAAGGTCTCTCTGCCCGCGGTGGTGTCGCTGAATTACCGGGAGGTCTGCGATGAAGACGTTGGTGAAACGTGCGTGGTTGCTGGCCTGGCTTGTCATGATAACCGTTGCGCCGGGGGTGGCTCGCAGTCAGGAGTCCCCTCCACCGACCAAACAAGGGACGACGCCGGTTCCCAAGGGCCAGCGCGTCTTCTTCGCCTCGCACAGCCTGATGTGGTACGTCCCTACTCCGCTCGGCGAACTCGCAGAAACGGCGGGGATCAAGGAGCACCGCCTGGTTGGCGTCCAGCGCCTGGGTGCCTCCAAGACTCTGCAACACTGGAACGTGCCCGAGGACAGGAACAAGGCCAGAGAGGCGCTCAAAAAGGGTGACGTGGATGTCTTTGTAATGTCGCCGATTCAGTTCCCCGACCAGGGCATTGATAACTTTGTCAAACTCGGGTTGGAACATAATCCCACCATGCGCTTCCTGGTCCAGATCTCCTGGGGCGGGTGGGATATCGACAACCAGGATTTCCCCAAAGGTCAGACCAACAAGGTTGATCGAAACAAGACTCCGGAGCAGTTAAAGAAGCTCTATGAACGCAACATCAAGGCGGCAGAGGCACAGGCCGACGCCATCAACAAGAAAGCGGGGAAGAAAGTTCTCTACCTCGTTCCCAGTGCCCAGGCAGTCGTGACCTTGCGTACCAGGATTTACAACAAGGAGATCCCCGGCTTGACCAGCCAGGCCGAGCTGTTCAGGGATCCCATCAGCCACCCGGCACCTCCGCTGGAGGCGCTCAACACCTACCTGCATTATGCCGTGATCTACCGCCAAAGCCCGGTGGGTCTGCCCATGCCCGGCCTGCTCAAAAAAGCCAAAAAAGAAGGCTGGGATGAGCGATTCAATCGCACCTTGCAAGAACTCGCCTGGGCCACCGTCACCAGTTACCCTTACAGCGGTGTCAACGCGGCCAAAGAAAAATAACGCACAGACCAGGAATGATCTCAGGATTGAGACGCTCCCAGGGGGATGTTGCTGAAGGCGTGCCGTTGCAGAGCCGTCAGCCACATCCCCTGGTGAATCTCGACGCCAAAGAACCGTCTCGCACACCGCGTGGCTCTTTTTTTGAGTCCGCCACCGTTCCCCTCCTCCCTTCGCACACGGTCTGACGCCCATCCTTCGGCCACCGGACAGTCGCTTTCTCCTGGGCACACCTCGGACCAGGCCACGCCGTTTTGTGAGCTATATTGGTCGTGAGGGTTTTCCCATATGCACCTCGTTCGAGGGCACTCATGGCGACGTACAAATACACGGTTTACACGTACCGCTGTCCCCGATGTCGACTCGATCTCGGGCGACGATTTGGATTGATGACCACCCCGTGCATCCGTTGCTCGCGCTGTGGCACCAACGTGCAGGTGTCCACCGCCGCCATTCTCCAGAACTGGGCTTACAACTTCGGGTGGGTGGGCGGAGTGCTCCTCTGGATTGTCCTCGCCGTCGGCATTGTGCTGAGCCCCGAATTCGCCAACACGGTCAGCGACCAGATGTTCCGTGGCGCTGAGGTCCGTAACCCGGTCGTCCTCCTGGCGGGCTGTCTGATCCCAGCCTTCCTGGCGGGGTTGCTCTCTGCCTTTGTCGGGATGGTTCTGGGAGCCCTCGCCTCACTGCTCATGACCACGGCCCCCACGGCTCGGAGCGAGGTTCCAGCCCCCACTGGTTTGCTGTTGCCGCGGACCTCGGTCAACTCCCCTGCCCCGACCGTGACCCCGACCTCGCCGTGGCAACGCAATCTGCTGGTCCGACTCGTTTTCATCTTCCTGTGGCCCCTCGTCTTCTTCTTCACTGGAGCCATGGTGCTGGGGATGCTCGCTCCCGGGGAAGCGAACCCCTCGGCCCCGCGCGCTCTCGATGGGGCGGGCACGGCGGCGGTTCCAACTCCGCCCGCACCCCCAGCGCTCCATCGCGATTCCTCGGCCGTGGCAGAACCGCAGCCTCCCCCGGATCAGGCCCGAACGGAATTCCACCAGCAAACGGCGCCGTGGCTCCTGGGCGGAACGCTCGTCGTTTTCATCGCTGGCTGTGCCGGCTGGCTCCCCTCCACCAGTCGGCACAGAAAGCCGCTTCTGGAGTCGCATCCTCTGCCCCAGCTTGAACTGGGCTTGCGTGGACTTGAATCCCGGGCTGCGCCGGATATCTCGCTGTCGTACAGCCAGGAACGGAGTTATCTGGTCCGGGGCGTGTTTGTGGTTCTCTGGCCCATTGTGTTCTGCGTTGCTGCCGCGGTTGTCAGGATGGCACTGGATGGCAGTTTCACCGCCGCCACCGAGGAAGCTCAAAAGCAGATCAACGAACAGTCCGCGCACGCCAATGCGCCCTGGATTGCTCTTGGAACCGTTCTGGTCTTCGTTCTGGGTTGTGTCGGGATTCTGCCAGGAACGAGCCGCAAACGCGCAACACGCTCCTGAATGCACCGCCCCCGCACCATGAAAGGATAGCCCTGCGGACTCCGGTTGACACCTCGTCGTCACCGCAAGGACACGTTGTTCCCATCTTCAAGGAGGGGACGATACAGTTCGGTGCACCAGGTGGCGGGATCGGGGCTCGATTCTGGCCCCACGGTGTAGCACTCCCACAGATTGGCGGCCGGGGTATGGTTGTTGGAGCGGAGCCAGGCTTCAAATTCCCCCCAGGCAGCTCCAAGTCCTTCGTACGGTCCGTGGTAGACCGTCCGAGCCACCGTCGCCGCCGGGAGTTGCCCTGGTTGCACCCGTCCCACAGGACGTACCGGCGTGGCTATCGGCACCCCAATTTCAAAATCAAAGACATGGGGATCCATCTTGAAGTGATGGGAATACACCGGCCCGGTGGGGGCAACTCCCTGGGCGGCGAGCGTCCCCAGCAGTTCCCCGATCCCGGGCCCCATCACCGTGCGAATTTCTTCTCGGGGAATGGTGAGACGAATCACCGCGGTCAACTGAGACGTGGTCTGGGTGATCTGTGGTATTTCGAGCATGAGAAGCCTCCTGCTACTGAGTGAAATTTCGTTCAGTATACCCAATCACCCTCCCCTGTCCAGCGCAAAATGGGATACACCGCAACATTCCCCGAGGCCGGGAGGAGAGTTCAGCATCGGATCAGAAGCCGGGGCAGAGGCTTCTACCCAGCAGTGCTGCTCAAAGGAGCCCGCTGACGATCTTGAACACGCCAAAAAGCAAACACATGCCCCCGCCGATCAGCCAGACAACTCCCATCGTCTTGGCGTTACCGCCTTCCAGGTCAGGTCCACGCTTGGTTTTAGCACGGCCGGTAATCAGGGCCGAGATTCCCAGCCCGAGGAGAATCAACCCCAGCACCAGGGCTCCGAGCCCCAGGACCACCGGATGCTCGGCCAGCCAGGCGTTGGCTTCCTCGTTCCGTGCAAACAGGTACATGGCAGCAATTCCTTGTTCATGAGGGCAATGGATCCAAGGCGTCTGGATGTACGGATGCCTTGCGGGAACACCCCGACGCAACGCATCCTATCGCCCGAACCAGCCGACGACAAGCAGGCGCCCGCCCGGCGGAGCGAATGGGTTGATCGACCCACGACCGACGCGAAATAGCAGGATGTTCTGGATGAAGGACTTGTTGACTTCCCACGGAGCATTCGATGTACTCGCCGGCGTGGAAGGCAGCATGAGCGACCCGTGGGGCTTCCCCGCACCTGTTTCCTCTGCGCATCCGCATGTGAAGGTCTCGCCCACGGCAAAGGGCTTCTTGATTCCCATGAACGCCGTGAGCGCTCCGCCCTTGCGGGACGTGGGCTGAGGTCTGGTCGGCTGCCCCTATTCCAGGACCACCGCAACTTCGGGGCCTCGCTCAACGACCGCACGGACGTGTTCGACAACTGCAGCCAGTTCCTCGTCGGAGAGGCGATTTCTCCCTGCGGATTCAAGTTGTGCTGCCACAGAATGCAAGAGCCGCGCCACAACGAAAGTCACAACCAACGAGGCGCCCAGAATGAGATAGCCGATTTCGGGGAGATCCCAGCCATTGACGACCACGGTGGCCAGGCAGCCAAATAGTGTGAAAAACCAGCAGCCAGTTGCGAGATGAACAAACCACGTATGCCAGCGCGACCAGCGGTTGATTACCAGCAGACCAGTTCCTTCGTCGGAGAGTGTCGATTGGGGAATCAACTGAACCGAGAAACCACCGGTCCTTCCTCGATAGCCCCGGATGAGACAGCTGACGTGTCTGGTCACCTGAATAGCGACCCTGCGGTCGAGAGGAGAACTGGCTCGCACCGCTTCCTCAACCTGTGTGCACAATTCAGACCATGAACGAGTGTGGTACGTGGCCTGATAAATCGCTTGTTGAGAGGGTCCCAG
>JAKOSN010000237.1 GCA_029777335.1 Planctomycetota bacterium | reverse complement strand
GGACCTTGCGGCAGATGCCCGAGGCCGCCTATCTGGGCCTCGCCTTGCCGCGCTTTCTCCTGCGCATGCCTTATGGCAAGGAGAGCGATGCCACGGAAAGCTTCGCCTTCGAGGAATTGCCCGAAGACGCTGGCCACGAGGAATATCTCTGGGGGAGTCCCGCCCTGGCCTGCGCCCTGTTGCTCGGGCAGAGTTTTACCGCGGAGGGCTGGGGCATGCGCCCTGGAACGGTGCTCGATATCTCGGCCCTGCCCCTGCATGTGCGCACGCATGATGGTGACAGGGAGTTGACACCCTGCGCCGAGCTTGTGCTGCGTGAGCGGGCCATCGACCGCATTGTGGCGCAGGGGTTGATGCCGTTGCTCTCGATTCAGCGCAGCGATCGTGTGCGCCTGGGGCGTTTTCAATCGCTCGCCGATCCGCCCGCTCCCCTGGCTGGCCCCTGGGAGTGAAGCACAGGAGCACTCACAGCAATAACTCCTTCTCGGCGGCCTCATGCAGATCCGCGCGAAAGCGCGGATGCGCGAGTTCAATCAGGGCGAGAGCCCGCTGATGAGCGGAGAGCCCTTTGAGGTTGCACGCGCCAAACTCGGTCACCACGTAATGGACATCGGTTCGGGGCACCGTGACGGGTCCGTTCAATCGCGGCACGATGCGTGAAATCTCTCCACCGGCTGCAGTGGAATGGCAGGCCAGGATCGATTTCCCTCCCCTGGAGGCGTAGGCGCCACGGACGAAGTCGAGTTGCCCACCCGACGCACTGTACTGGCGCCCGCGCAGAAACTCGGAGTTGCACGCCCCCGTCAGATCGATCTCCACGGTGGAATTGACCGACACCATGGTGTCATTCTGTGCCATGATGGCCGGGTCGTTTACATACCACACGGGATGGCTCGCCACCGTGGGATTCTCGTGGAGAAAGTCGTAGAGCCGTTTGTTCCCCATGGCGAAGGTGAACACACTTTTGAGTGGATGGAGGGTTTTATAGCGGTTGGTGACCACCCCTTTTTCCACCAAATCCACCATCCCCGGAGAGAAAAGTTCCGTATGAATCCCAAGATCCTTGTGCTGGGAGAGGTGCACACACACCGATTGGGGAATGGTCCCAATCCCCAGCTGAATGGTTGCTCGATCGGGGATCAACTCCGCGATGGTCTGGGCGATGATTTCATCCTCGGGTTTGGGTTGGCGCTCGGTGAATTCCAGCAAGGGAAGATCGTTTTCCACGAGCGCTGTCACTTCCGAGATGTGCAGGCATGCATCGCCGCCCGAAACGCGCGGCATGTTCTGGTTCACCTCGACAAGCAAGCGGCGCGCCCGGCGTGCGATGGTTGAGGCATAATCGTTATTGGTCCCGAGGCTCAAATAGCCCTGGCGATCCATTGGCGCTACCGTGATGAGAAAGGTATCGATCGCCACATTCTCACTGAGCACGCGCACGGACTGGCTAAAGTGATTGGGAACAAAATAAATCACCTTGCGGCCCTCGCGAGCGCCGCGGTCCATTAATTCACGCTCAATGGAGGTGAGAAACATGCAATGCGGTTTCACCCGATCCATCAGGTCATAGCGCAGAAGAGTCTTTTGGGCATGTTCCTTGGATTCAAAATAATAGATCCGGAGATCATCCACCTCACCAGCGTCCACGCGACGCGCCAGAGCGCCAAGGAGGGCAGGTGGTTCGCCGATGGCCATCCCCATCGAGAGGGTGCTCCCCGAGGAGATCGCCGCCACGGCCGCCTCGGCAGAGGTAAGTTTCTCCCGATAGATGGTTTGTGGCTCCACTGTCGAACCTCCTGCTGCCGAGTTTGCCAAGCGTCTCACTTCATCAATAGGGATCGTGGCCGGGGAGAGAACAGTCTCCGTTCGCTACCTCTGGCATCGCGTCGCCCCTCGCAGTAGGTTGAGCACTGGGGAAAAGGGTGAACGCCTCGAGTGGGGACACGAAGATGCGAGCACTGGTGGGAACGCTGGTGGTATTGCTCGTTCAGGGCAACAGTCGTGCAGCAGATTTTGCTTTGCGCGACGGTGACACCGTCGTTTTTCTGGGGGATAGCATCACGGCGGCGCGCA
Organism: Planctomycetota bacterium; assembly: GCA_029777335.1. Classification (GTDB taxonomy): domain Bacteria; phylum Planctomycetota; class Planctomycetia; order Gemmatales; family Gemmataceae; genus JAKOSN01. The sequence continues at coordinate 18,029 of JAKOSN010000237.1, read as the reverse complement.
CCTACGGCAAGATCATCGAGAACTACACCTTGCTGCGTTTCCCGGAACGCAAACTGCGCTTTTTCAATGAGGGGTGGGGAGGGGATACGGCGGCGGGCGGGTTGGCACGCCTGGAGCGTGATGTTTTGCCCCATCACCCCACGGTCGTGATTGTCGCTTATGGCACCAACGACATTGGCTGGGGGCTCAAGGCGGACGACGAGCACAGGAAAATCTATCTCGATGCGGTGCGCGGCATTGTGACTGCGTGCAAGAAACGCAAGATCAGGGTCTTTCTGTGCTCGGCCGCCATCACCGGGGCAGACCCTGCCAAAAGCGAGGACAGCTTTCTGCAGAAGATGTGCGACGAGGGGATGGCGCTTGCGCGCAGGGAGGGCGAACAGGCGATCGATGTGCAGCGGACCATGCGAACCATTCAGAAGCGCGTCTGGGCCTACAACGAGAAACTCAGGCCGGATCAGAAGAAAACGACGCTGCACGCCGCCGATGGAGTGCATCTGAATGATCTTGGTCAACTGGCGATGGCCTACGCGATTCTGAAAGGGCTCAATGCTCCGGCCGAGGTTTCCTCGGTGAGCCTCGATGCGCAGACGGGCAAGGTCAAGCGAGCACAGAACTGCAAGATCACCGAGGTCGTGACAGGGGAAGGGCGGGTGGAGTTCACGCGTCTCGATGGCGGACTGCCGTTCAACTATGGCCTCTTCTATGCGCTGAACTTTGCCTTTGTTCCGGTGGGGAGCGAACTGAATGGATATGCATTGACGATCGAAAATCTCCCCGAAGGGAAGTACGAGGTGCAGGCCGAGGGGCGTGGGGTGGGCCATTTTCCTGCGCGTCTGCTGGCGCAGGGGGTAAATATCGCCTCAACCACGACCGATGCCTGGCAGCCGGGCGGGCCGTGGAACGCCCAGGCGAACATCCTGCAGTCGCTGACCGATGCCCGCCATCAGCTGGCGATTGCCACTTTGCAGGCGCGCACCTACCTTCCGCGCGGCGAGGTGCCGGGGGCATTGCAGAAGCCTTCGGCCCAGACCGACGAGGAACTGATCGCCATGCAGCGTTTAGTGGCGCGTCCTCGGCCCTATCGCTTTGTTGTGCGCAAGGTGGAGCCAATGCCTGAGAAAAAGCCCTGAAACGAGGTGCACCGTGTTTTCACTCCTGGTTCTCTCCACGCTGTGCCTGGGCGCTGACACGGCGAAGGCGAACCCATACTTCACGATCCGCGTGGTGGATGAACAAACAGGGCGTGGAGTGCCCCTGGTTGAATTGCGCACCGTTCATGCCATTCGCCTTTACACCGATAGCAATGGGGTGGCTGCCTTTCATGAGCCGGGATTGATGGGGAAGGAAGTCTACTTTGGGGTGAGTAGCCACGGCTATGAATTCCCAAAGGATGGCTTTGGGCTGCGCGGCAAGAGGCTTCGCGTGACCGCAGGCGGCAGCGCCACGTTGAAGATTCGTCGCCTGAATCTCGCCGAACGACTGTATCGTGTCACCGGGGCGGGGATCTATCGCGACAGTGTGCTGGTGGGTGAAAAGGTTCCACTCAGGGAGCCAGTGTTGAATGGGCTGGTTCTTGGCTCGGATAGTGTGCTCAATGCAGTCCATCGCGGCAAGATTTACTGGTTCTGGGGAGATACCAATCGGCCCTCCTATCCGCTCGGGAATTTCCATGTTCCAGGCGCCACCTCCGCCCTCCCTGGCAAGGGGGGACTTGATCCTGCCGTTGGAGTGGATCTCACTTACTGGGTGGATGAACAAGGATTCGCCAAACCCACCATGAAGATGCCTGGCAAGGGCCCAACCTGGTTGACGGCGCTCGTTCCCCTCCAGGATCGCCAGGGGCGCGAACGGCTCTATGGCTCCTATGTAAAGGTGGAGCCCCCCTTGAAGATCTATGCGCGGGGGCTAGCGGTTTTTGACGACGACAAGAATGAATTTGAACCACTCAAGGAGGTGGATCTCAAGGCGCCGCTCTTTCCCACGGGGCACGGGTTTGTGCATCGTGAGGAAGGAATCGCTTATGTTTACTTTGCCCATCCGTATCCACTTACACGGGTGCGGGCCACGGTGGAGAGTTTTCAGCGCCTGGAGGACTACGAGGCCTACACCTGTTTGAAAGCAGGGACTAGTCTGGACGAGGGGCAACTCGATCGCGATTCCGCCGGGAAGTTACGCTATAGCTGGAAGAAGCAAACCTCTCCGGTGGGACCCGCCGAACAAAACCGTCTGATTGCGGCCGGGAAGATGAAACAGGAGGAAGGTCTGCTGCAGTTGCGCGAGCGAGACAGTGGCAAGGCCGTTCTCGCCCATGGCGGATCGGTTTGCTGGAATAAGTATCGCCAGCGCTGGGTGCTGATCACGGTGCAGGCTGGGGGCACTTCCTATCTGGGAGAGGTGTGGTATGCGGAGGCCGACTCGCCCGTGGGACCGTGGCGCTATGCGGTCAAGGTGGTCACGCACGAGCGCTACAGTTTCTACAATCCGAAACAACATCCGATGTTCGACCAGGAAGACGGGCGGGTCCTCTTTTTCGAGGGGACTTACACGCACACTTTTTCGGGCAATGCCGAACCAACTCCACGATATGACTATAACCAGATCCTTTATCGCCTCGATCTGAGTGATGCGCGCGCGGTGCTTCCTGTGCCTGTCTACAATCTCGCGAGGGAGGGCAAACCGCAAACGCTGGCCACGGGGAGTACCGCCCACGCCAAAGGCTCCGAGGTGGCCTTCTTCGCGCCCGATCGTCCGTTTTCTCGCTCCGTTCCCGTCGTGATGACGCCAGATGGATTGGCAGTGGGGAAACGCGAGGTGCGGGGCGCGCTCTTTTACGCCCTCCCTCCAGACACACAGAATCCCCCTGCAACCATGGTCGCGCTGTACGAGTATCGGCAGAAGCAGGGCGCCAGGACGTTCTACTCGATCGATCCGGCACTCAACCGCCCTGGATGGATCCGCGCCGACAAACCTCTCTGTCTGGTCTGGCGTTAAGGAACTGCTAGTCAGCGGTGAGAAGCGCTGCCAGGCTCTCCGTCAGGGGTAGACCACAGCGTGACTCGAAGCCAAGGAACATCGGGCTGGGGTTGGCCTCGAGAAAGATGTACTGTCCCTCCGGAGTGAGGCGATAGTCGATTCCCGTCCAGAGGAGGTCAAGGGTGCGCGCCACGCGCAGGCTCTGCTCGGCGATGGGATCCGGGAGCGCGTGGCGTTGAATGACGGCCTCGGTGTCATCGCGAAAATCAAGCGCCTCGGTGCGAACCTCACAGGCGAGAACACGCTCCCCGGCAACAAAAACGCGGATGTTTGTCCCCGGCACCTCTTCCTGAAGCGTCACCGGGGCGCAGGCGAGATTCTGCAAGTTCTCCTCGGTGAGATGCGCGGGCGTCAAGGGGCGGGTGTGTGCTCCGCCCTGCACGGGTTTGAAGATGCAACGCGGATGGCTGGCGGCGAAGGCGCGGACGCTCTCGGCGTCGTTGCTGAGCACCGTCGCGGGGATGGCGACCCCCAGGGCTGCCACCATCGCCAGCTGAACTGGCTTGGTCTGGTGCAGTTGATAGGCGTGAAATCCGTTGACCCAGCGTGCGCGGAGACGGAGCAACACCGATTCAAAGAGTCCGCGGGCATCGTTGGCAGCAATGTAGGCCTGTTCGGGATCCGCCAGGTCGGGGGTGTGGACATTGTTGTAACAGCGCCAGTAAACCGCACGGATGTCGGCAAAGGAGAGCCTCCGTCCGGTCGGCAGGTGGAAAGCGCCCTGGTTGGTGGCTGGATCGTAGGTGATCCCCAGAGAAGTGGGGAACCAGCGACTGTCGAGGATCTCGACGTCGTGGCCTTGCGCACGTAAGCTATCGAGCATGTGGCAAGCATGCAGGTCGTCCAGGCCACCAAAAATGAGAATTGGCATTGCGTCCTCATTTCTTCTCAAACTTTTCTGCAGGAGTCTCGTCTTTAGCAGAGTAGTCGCTCAACCTGTGGTTGTCTGCCCGGGGAGCGAGAACGAGGCGGGGCCAGGATCGAAAAAAACGTCGCCGACACAACATAACAAGGAGCAAAGACATGCGACATCCGTTTGATGGGGTGAACCTGACGGGGGGAGAAGGGCTGACCCGGCGCTCGGCGCTGGGGGCGCTGGGGGCTGCGGTGGCTGGTCTGACGGGGATGACTTCGACCGCCTCGGCGCAGATCGCCACCACCCAGGCGATTGGGGAGGAAGGCGGACCGGCGGTCTCGACCCTGGCGCTCGGCGAGGAAGGCGGACCGACGACCAAGGCGCTGGGGGAAGAAGGGGCGGCGACCCGTCCGTTGACGACCGAACCGTTTGGCGAGGAAGCGGGGCGCGTGGTCAGCCGAGCCGCTCCCGGCCTGGAAGATGGGGGAGCCAAACCCGTCACCAGGGCGAAGGGAGAGAACGGCGGACCGGCTACGGATGCCATCGGCGAGAATGGCGGTCCCACGGCGACCACACTGGCTCTGGGCGAGGAAGGCGGTCCCTCCACACGCGCCCTTGGCGAAGAAGGGGCCGCGACCCGCGCGCGTGGCGAGGACGGTGGGCCGACCGTTCCGGTCAAGCCGAACACCACCGAATTGAAAGAGGCGCAACTGAAGGCCGTGTGGGCGGATCTGGCCGCCAAGGATCCTGCGCGCGGCGTGCAGGCCTGTGCCATCCTCTATGGCGCCAAGAACGTCATCCCCTTCATGAAGGAAAACCTGAAGGCGGACAAGTTTACCCAGCCGCAGGCCGATGCCAAGACGATCGCGAAGCTGATCGCCGATCTCGACGCGGGCGCCTTCGCCACGCGCCAGAAGGCGGAGATGGAACTCGCCAAGCTCGGGCCCGCCGCTGCCGCCGCCATCGATGCTGCATTGAAGGAGCCGAAGTCGGCTGAACAGAAGATGCGCCTGGAGCGTTTGAAGGAAGGGGCCAAGGAGTCGCCGACGATGACGCAGGGTCGCCGGGCCCTGGAAGTGCTCGTCGCGCTGCGCACCCCCGAGGCAAAGGAACTGCTCGAGAAGCTCTCCAGGGGCGAGGAGAAGGAGTGGCTCACCCAGGCTGCCAAGCAGGCGCTGGCACGCATTCCGAAGTCCTGAGTTGCTGCCAGACCTGAAGGAGGGGGTCGATTCGTTCGAGGCCAGGGGTTCACTCTCCTGGCCTCGTGGTTCTTCCTGTTTCGCGCAGCGGTCTAGGCCTGGCCACGGATCTTCTTGATCGCGGTGGTGGTAAGCTGTTTGAGCGCCTTGTCTTTCTTGGCGCCCTTGGCCTTGGTCAATTCTTGCAAAGCGGGGAGAGCCTCCTTCGCGGCCGGTCCCATCGCCCCCAGCGCCGTGATCGCAGCCGCCCGAACTTCCGGATCCTTCAGGGTTTGAATCAGCGCGGGGACAGCTGCCCTGGCCTCGGGGCCAATCTGGCCCAGTGCCTCGGCGGCCTTGTTGCGCAGATGGGCTGAGGAATCAGGCACCTTCGGGGTCTTCTTCCCCTTTTCCTTCTTGGCGAGCGGTTTTGGTTTGTTATTCAGAGCATCGATCAACGGTGCGACCGCCGTTGGTCCCATGCTCCCCAGCGCGGTAATGGCTGCCTCGGCCAGTTCCTTCTCATTGTCCTTGATCAGCGGCTTTAACACGGGGACCGCCACCTTTGGATCGGCCTTTGCCGTCCCCAACGCCTGCACGGCAAAACGCCGCACAAACAGGTCTCGGTCCTGCTTGATCGCGGTGATCAGGGCGGGGACCGCGGGTCTGGCTTCTTCCCCCAGGTTCGCCAGTTCGCGGGCCGCATTGCGCCGCACATCCGCTTCGGGACTTTTCAACTGCTTGACCAGCGTGGTCACGTCTGCCGCATCGGCCACCGGTGCGGCCATGGGCATCACGCAGACGATCCACAGACCCTTCACGATGCTGTTCATCGAATGCTGCTCCGGGAGGAGGAGAAGATCAACGCGAGAACGGTTGTCTGTTAGACCCTCCTGCGCGGCGGAAGTTCCGTGGAGTTGCCTTCGGTAGGTCAATTTTGTGCCACAAGCAGCTCGCCTCAGGCCGCGGCCCGGAGCGAAATCGGGCGAGTTTGCTCCGTGTGGTTGGTGCAGCGCGTGCCAAGAGCGAGGACGGCGACGGTGAAGAGAAGCGCCGCCACGGGGTGCGGTCCCAGCATGTGAAAGTACACCCCATTCGGAAACCAGCACGAGATGGCGGTCGCGAAGAAGAGTAGACTGCTGACCCCAAGAAGACCACGTACCCCTCGGCTTGTTGAATCCAGCCAGCAACGCACTCCGTACCAGGCGAGGACCGGCGCGAGGAAAATGTAGGTGCAGGATTCCGTGCTGGGGCCGAAGAGCATCATCCAGCACAATGCAAGGGTGAGCACATAGGGGAGCACCTCACGATCGCTTCGCCCTGCAGACCAGCGCCGTGCCCAGAGTGTCAACCCGGCCACTCCAGCGGCAGCCAGGAGCTGAAGCCCCATGTAGGCCGTCAGCGTGACAGGGAGGTGCCAGAGCCGACAGAGATACCAGCAATCACGATAGCACACCGAATAGGGCGCCATGCGGCGGTCATCGACGGAGTGAAGCCAGTCCACGTATTGCTGTTGAACCCAGCCAGTGTTGTTGAACAGGAAGGGGAGGGCGAGCAAGGTGAGGAGAATCAGGGGCAAACGCCACCACAACTGACGCGGCCACAGCACCAGGAAGAGCAGCCCCAGAGCGAGGGGATACACCTTGAAGATCGTCGCCACGCCAATCAGCAGCGTCGCCAGGGTCCACCGTTGTTCCGCCACGCAGGCGGTTGCCGCCAGCAGACAGCCGATGATCAGGGCATTACTTTGTGCGTTGTTGAGGGTGCCAACACTGAGGGGAATCACCAGCAGGAGGAGAATCCCCTGATGGCTCGGGGTCAGGGGCAGGGGGAGGGTTGCCCTTGCCCACCACACCAGCCCTCCCAGAAAGACGGCGCTGTTGAGGAGCATCCAGCAGACCGCTCCTGCGCGTAGAGGGAGCGCCGTGAACGGAACGAGAAGCAGGGTGGCAGCAGGAGTGTAGCGATACGGGTGAGTGTCCTCTCCCGGTTCGGGATGGTAGAGGCTCCCTTGACGAACCCACTTGCTGGCTCCGCGCATGAAGATGGGGAAGGTGCTGTTGTGGCGCGGTGCCAGACCGAGTCGCACAGACAGGATGAGCAGAATGATCCACCAGGCCGCCCAGGCCAGATGCCAGCCATCGAAGGCGGGCAAGCGGAGACGGAAGGGAACAACAGGCTCAGCCTGCATGACGAAATCTCCTCGGCACCGAGAGAAGGTCGTCGTCTGCAGGAACACGAACAAACCCTGCGCGACGACACGCCTCATTGAACGAGGGATGGCGCACCAGAACGAGTTCATGCATGCGGCGCCACAGGTCGATGCCCTCCCTGCGACAGTCGCGGCCGATCAGGGTGGGATCGTGGCGTCCGGGATGACAGGCCAGTTCCACGGTCTGACCCGGAACGGTCTCCAGCCAGCGCGTGAAGAAATGTGGATCGGCGACGAACGCCGGATCGGTCACCCCGGCGAGGGCATCGTTCCCCGGAAAGCCTGCCGACGCCAGCTGGCGCGCATTGGCCCGGCCGCGCAGAGTCAGGAAGGCGCGCTTGAGTCGCCCTCCGGCAATCTTCGTTACGGTCGCCAGGGGTTCACCAACGCGGCGCACATAGGGGTGCCACGATTGCCCCTCGGCGAGGATCGTTTGCAAAATGGTCCCCACCGGGGGGAAGATCTGCACGTGCTGGTGGCTATTGACCAGCGCCGGCGGATGCCCGACCAGCTCGCAAAAGGTGCGATATTGCGCCGAGAGTTCCGCATGAATCTCGCTTGCCTGGATCTGCCCGGCCATCAGGCGAATCATGAATTGTCCCAGGGACCAGAATCTGCCTTCCTGGTTGACCAGGCTGGGGACCTGCTCGGCGGGGAGAAGGGGAGAATCGAGTGTGAGGTTGGGATGCCAGCCGAGGGCGAGCGGTCGACCCGCGCGGAACCAGGCCTCAACGCTGCTCGCGGCATAAGGGGTGTTCACGAGGAGAACCGTGGCGGACAGATGACCTGCGCGAGCGAGTTCCAGAATCCCTTCCGAGGTTGCGGGGCCCATGCCATAGTCGTCCGCCACCACCAGTAGACGGCGTGCAGTCTTCACGGTATCCCCCACCCCTCGATCGGGTAAGCGTGGGGATGGGAGGATGACGATCCCTTCCCCTGAGCAGGCGCTCCCACAGTAACGCTCCCATCGATCATGAAGGGCTCCTTACTTCAAAAAAAGTATCCTTGTGGAGAAACCTTCATCCAGCCGCGCGCGAGGGAGAGGGGGCAGGCCATGGAGCGAAGGGGAGAGGCGAGCGATGGAAGGCTCCGGCGCGCAACCGACGTCGTATCTTCCAGATATCGCGCAACATACGTCCCATGGACTTCATGCTGGTGGTACTCGTTCGGCCCTCGTGGCGCACGAGTACAGGGATCTCGACCACGGGGAAACCTGCTACCTGACAGGCGGTGAGCAATTCACAATCGAAGGCGAACCCATTGCAGCGCAGCAGGGGGAGGAGATGTTCGACCGCGCCGGCGCTTAGCCCTTTGAGTCCCGCCTGCGTATCGCGCTGGGGGATGGGGAGAAACTGCCGGACGACCCGGGAGAAGACCAGACTCTGGAGATAGCGCCGATAGGCGTAGCCCTCCAGTCCCGAGGGAAGCAGCAAGCGACTCTCAGGATGGACGCGCGAGGCGATCGCGACCTGAGCGCCGCGGCGAAGAGCCTCCGCGACTCGTTCGATCTCGTCAAATCCATAGGCCAGATCGACATCGGTGAACAGACACCACTGCCCGCGCGCCTCGCTCAGCCCCGTGCGGACCGCATAGCCCTTCCCGCGATTGGGATGGTAGCTGAGCACGCGAATGCGATCCTGGTACGGAGCAGCCCAGCGGGTAAGACTGTCCGCCGAGGTATCGCGGCAGCCATCGCAAACAAAGAGGATCTCCCACTGATCGCCGACGCGCTCCAGCAAGGCGAGAATCGCCTGCCAGGTTTGGGCCAGAAACGGGGCCGCGTTATACGTCGGCAAGATCAAAGTGATCTCAGGTTGAGACCGAGTGCGGAGCGGGTTGGCGGACTGCATGCCTTGTCTCCCACCGGGGCAAGAGAACACGCGGGCGATTCCGGTGCCGCGGTAGCGTCGCCTGGCAGCGATGCACGCTCCGTATGATCCGGAGAGAAGGCGTCGCTATACCGACCCCGTGACGGTGGGTCAAGAGCGAGTCATGCCTGGAAATCCTCCTTTTCTTCGGCGAAAAGCACAATCTTCTTCACCAACGTGCGCAGATTACCGCGACCGAACAGGTCCGCTTCCGTTCGTGGAATCTCAGCGCGTTACCCATTGTTCCAGGTAGCGTTTGCTCTGGCGGAGAGAGCGCTTGCGATCTTCCAGCGAGCCCTCGTAGGCGCGGTCCTCCACCTCGATGCACACCGGGCCGCGATACCCGACCTCGGTGAGGGCGCAGAAGAACGAGCCCCAGTTCACATCGCCCAACCCGGGGAGCTTGGGAGTCTGCCATCCCAGCCCGAAGATGCCCTGCTCATAGAGACGGTCGCGGTCGATGTGGGTGTCCTTGGCATGAACGTGGACAATGCGCGGGGCAAATTCACGGATACAGCGGACATAATCGATCTGTTGCCAGATCAGGTGAGAGGGATCGAAGTTCAAACCGAGATGCGAACTGGGAATCTCGGCGAAGAGATCACGCCAGATGGCCGGCGAGATCGCCAGGTTTTTGCCGCCCGGCCATTCGTCGTTGCTAAACAGCATGGGGCAGTTCTCGATGCCGATCTTGACCCCATTCAACTCGGCAAATTGAACCAGATCCGGCCAGAGCGATTGAACCGCGGGCCAGTTCTCCTCGACCGAGCGCGCGGGGTCGCGCCCAATAAAGGTATTCACCACCTTGACATCCAGCAACGGAGCGGCGGCGATCACCCGTCGGAGATGATCCACCACGATGCGGCGATGCTCTGGATTGGGGTCGAGCGGATTGGGGTAATAGCCGAGGCCCGAGATGCTCACCCCCCGTCGGCGCGCCTGTTCGCGAATTCCCTCGGCCGTCGCGGCAGTGAGGGTGGTTACATCGACGTGCGTGACACCCGCGTAGCGACGGTCGGCTCCGCCCGGCGGCCAGCACATCAGCTCGACACAGCTAAAGCCTTCATCGGCCGCGAAGGCAAGCACATCGTCCAGAGAGAGATCACCGAGGATGGCGCTGACAAAGCCGAGTTGCATCGCAGAGTTCCCCCAGGCTGACGGGTGTGGCACGTCAAGGCATGTGGGGACAGTATAGGACGACGGACGGGAGGAGGCGACCGAACCCATCGCCCCGAAGCAGAGGGAACGTTAGCCAAGGAGCAGGATTGCGCCGAGCCCCGCGCCGAGGAAGAGGAGGAGCGCAGCGCCAGCCAGCCACCAGACCCAGTTGGTATTCCCGCGTCGCGGACGGAGATCCTCCGGGGTGATCACAACCTCGTCGGTGATCGCGGGAAGCGAGGGGCGGGATGCCTCTCTGGCCGCCTTGCGCGCTCGCTGCGCGGCACGGAACTCCGGGAAACGCGTGAGCGGTTGATAGTCGCCTTCTTGCTTTCCCACACGGGCAGTGAGGACAAAATCCTCGTCCGACATGCGATCGATGATCTCCTCCGCGGTCAACTGCTGCGTGACCCATGTGCCATTGCCGGCGTGGGAGATGACGAACCAGGTATCGACCCGAGTGGTCTCGACCGCCAGGGTCGTCGTGGCCGCACAGGGGTCCAGGTGCACATCGGGGTTCGTTCCGGGTTGCTCGGTCGTTGCCGGGGTGAGGAAACTCAGGCACGGACTGGCGAGCTGGAGTGCTTCGAGGGCGTCGATCAACTCGGAGGCTGTCGCCAGGCGATCATCGGGATGCGGAGCCAGCAGACGGTCAATGATCTGCTCGATCGCTTCCGGCACCTCGGGGGCGCGCGCGCGGACGGGGAGATGATTCCCTTCGAGCTTGGAAAGCACAATGTCGAGCGAGGAGTCGCCTCGAAAGGGGAGTTCGCCCGTCACCATCTGATAAAACATGCACCCCAGGGCATAGAGGTCGCTGCGGGCGTCGGCATCGCGCGCACGGCGGGCCTGCTCGGGGGCAACATAGACGGGGGTGCCCGCTCCATGGTCCGATTGAGTCACCGAAAGATTCTCGGCGAGGTCGGTGGCCAGGCCGAGATCGGCAACCTTGATCTCCCCGTTTCGGGTCAGCAGGAGGTTGTCAGGCTTGATGTCCCGGTGGACCAATCCCGTCACATGAGCGTGTTGCAGAGCCCGCGCACAGGCGAGGACGACGTGAACGGCGTCGGGGACCGAAAACTTCCCCAGGCGATCCAGCCAGTCGCGCAGATTGCCGCCATCGACAAGTTCCATCGCCAGATAATAGCGACCGTGTTGTTTACCCAGCCCATAGCAGCGGACGATGTTCGGGTGATGGAGGCTCGCCAGCACGCGCGCTTCACGCTGGAAGCGGTTGAGAAAGGTGGGGTTGGCAGCCAGCCGCGGTAAGAGAATTTTGACGGCGGCCGCGCGCTTACGGCTGATCTGTCGCGCACGATAGACCGCGCCCATGGCTCCCGTCCCAAGTTTGGGACCGAGCTGAAAGTCACCCAGGCGCGTAATTCGCCGGCGCCGGGCAGGGGGAGGATCAGGGGGAGACGAATCCACAACTCTCTCCAGTTTGGTTTTCTGGTTGGATTGCCAGACACAAAGCCTGGAGTTGGAGTGAAGACGAGGGGAGGTGTGAAAACCAACAACCTGTCTTACCCCATCACGGTTGGCCACTCTATTCTACGCGCCCTCCCGTGAAAAAATCGTTAGAAACATTTGTTCACAGACAAGAAAGTGGAACGGATGCAAGCAAGGAGAGACGCGTAGCGATCCGCCGGGACCGCGACGCGCCGTGTCGGTGTGGTTAGAGCTGTGTTTCTGCCATTTCCAGGGCGCGCAACAGGCCGCGCGCCTTGTTCAGGGTTTCCTCCCGTTCCTTCTCGGGCACGCTATCCATGACAATTCCTGCCCCGGCTTGCAAATAAACCGTCTGTCCTTTCAGCACCAGGGTGCGCAGCGCGATGCAGGTATCCATGTTGCCGCTGAAATCCATGTAACCGACCGCCCCGCCATACGGCCCGCGGCGATGCGGTTCCAGTTCGTCGATGATCTCCATGGCGCGAACCTTCGGAGCCCCGCTCAGCGTTCCGGCGGGCAGACACGAGCGCAGGGCATCAAAGGCCGTCTTCCCGGGTTGCAAACGTCCCGTCACCGTGCTGCACAGATGCATGACATGGCTGTAGCGTTCGACCGTGAGCACATCGCTCAGCTGCACGGTGCCATACTGAGCCACCCGCCCCACGTCGTTGCGTCCCAGATCGACGAGCATGATGTGTTCTGCTCGTTCCTTGGCATCGGTGCTCAGTTCCTCGGCGAGCGCCTGGTCTTCTTCCTCGCTGCGCCCCCGGGGACGCGTGCCAGCGAGAGGACGGATTGTGACCCGGTCTCCCTCCACGCGAACCATGATCTCGGGAGACGACCCAATCAGCGCCAGTGGGCCGAACTTGAGATAAAACAGAAAGGGACTGGGGTTGACCACGCGCAGGGTGCGGTAGATGTCGAAGGGCCGGGCGCGCGTTTCCGTTTGCAGCCGCTGGCTGAGCACCACCTGAAAGATATCGCCAGCGCGAATGTAGTCCTGACATTTGCGCACGGCGTCCTCAAACTTCTCAGGTTCGAAGTTGGAACGATAGCCCCGCGTGGGCGGGGGCGATTTTCCCGAAGGGGGGAGGGGGCCGATATCGGTCAATTGCAGGTCGGCCACTCCTTGTTGCAGCCGTTCCACCAGGCGATCCACCCGTTGACAGGCGCGTTGATAACAGCCTTCCAGATTGCCTGTATCGATGTGCGCCAGCGCCACCACCATGATCGTCTTGTAAAGATGATCAAAGATCACCATGCGATCATAGAAGCCGAAGCAGAGGTCAGGGAGATGGCGGTCGTCAGTGGGAGGATGAGGCAAACGCTCCACGTAGCGCACCGCATCGTAGCCGGCATAGCCCACACATCCACCCAGGAAGCGGGGCAGGCCCGGAAGCGAGGGCATGCGAAAACGCGCCACCTTTTCTTCGAGCAGGCGCAGGGGGTCGGGATGGTCCAGTTCGACCGTTTCAGTCAATGGGGCATCGCTCCCAGGCCGACTGGACTGAATATGCACGTGCGAACCATGGGCCTGGAAGCGCAGGAACGGTCCCGAGCCCAGAAAGCTGTAACGTCCCAGGCGTTCGCCGCCGATCACACTTTCAAAGAGGAATGCCCAGTCGCCTTCCTGGATCTTGCAAAACGCGCTCACCGGGGTGAGGGTGTCGCCTGTGAGTTGGCGATATACCGGGACCACATTGGCCTGGCTTGCCAGCTGGGACCATTCGGCGAATGAGGGATAATAGTGCATGACGATCTCGGATAAACTCTCGGCAAGTGACTCGCCCCAGAAGAGGCACCGCATGGCAACAGAGGAACCGGAGCGAGCCAGGCGCCCGCGCCGCCGCGGGCTGGCACAGGCATCAAACACGCCATTCGTTGCTCTCAACGATTCGCGTCAGGCCCTGGCCCAACGAGCGTATCTGACCAGCCTGTGGGGATTGATCCCCGGGGCGGGGCTGCTCCTGGGGCCGCTGGCTCTGGGGATGGCTCTGTGGTATCGCTATCGGGAGCGACACAATCCGAACCCCTCGGGGCGCAACCTCACGAACGGCGCCATCTTTCTCGGTTCGCTGTTGCTGGTGACCAACTGGCTGGGGCTGGCGTTGATCCTCGTTGGTCTGCTCCAACCCTGACGCTCCCGAAGGTTCGGCCTTAGGCAGTCCGGCGACTCGGGTCCTGGCTGCGTTGCCGCGCCTCCGAGCAGATGCGCGCCGCAGCCGATACCTTGAGCAGATGGATGCCCCCACGAAAGACCACAATGCCAATGATCGTGAGCGGACCGGCCTCCAGCGGCAGCCGATCCTGGATCAACAAGAAACAGTAAAAAAACAGCCCCAACGAGGCGAACACCAGGAGCCAGCCGACGATCTCTCGCATCCAGAAGCTGAGAAAGTCACGGACCCAGCCGAGCACCGTCACGAAACTGTCGAAGACCACTCGCAGAATGCGCATCATCGCAGGTTACCCTCTGCTCGAGTCGCTGTGCTTCCCCTCAAGGCGGACTCCGCCAGAGCATTGTACCTCTCGGTTCGGCGCTTCGCCCTCCCTCTTTCTCACGCGAACCCTGTGACAATGTAGGAATTGCTGGCTTCGAAGGAACGGTGATCGTTGCACTTCGCCAGAAGCCATGCCCAGGCATTCAGGGTTTCCGCGGCTCCTCGCGAGGAGTGGCGTTCCACACCTGGCCCCATTCGGTCACGCCGTTGTTCCCCATCATGTACAGTTTCTGGCCCTTGGCGCTGAAGAAGAGCAACGGCTCAAGATCGACCAGTCCTCGGGCCTTCAAGGTGAGCACTTCGGTGCCACCGCGCGCCTCCCACAACTTGACCTCGCAGTGGGAGGGATTAACTCCCTGGGCTGTCGAGACGATCCGCCGACCATCCGGGCTAAACAGGAGCCCGTTTGCAGTGACCGAGTGTCCTTTCAGTTTGAGGTGTGGTTTGCTGCTCTCCAGATCCCAGACCACAATATCGCCCGCACTATCGATGCTGGACCGAGTCGGCGTGGCCAGGTATTTTCCGTCCGGGCTGAAGGCGATCCCTCCGGAGAGCAGATCGCCCTTGAGGTGTGCCCGGACTGCACCCGTCGTGGTATTCCACACCCCAACCTCGATCGGAGCGTTGAGCGCGAACAACGGGGTACGCCCTTCCACCGGGAGGCGAGCGGCGATCCAGCGTTCATCGGGGCTGAAGACAAGATGCGAAAGGCGCCCCTTGAGAACACAGAGTTGGCGACCGTTATCCACATCCCAGATGGTAAAGGTGCGCTCGCGCACGCCGCGCGTTCCCCCCTCGGCGCTGGTTACCAGGCGATGTCCCCCTGGCCCGAACACCAGTTCGCGTGCCCCGACTGGGCAGGTGAACCGTTCGATCGTCTCTCGCGTGAGATCCCAGACCTTGACCCCTCCCTCGGGGACGTTCATCGCCAACCGCTTCCCGTCGCTGCTGAAACGCGGAGAGGGCGTCTTTTGCTGCGCCGAGGGCCACTGCTGTCTCACGCCGACCTGTCCGGTGGCGGTTTCCCAGACCAGCACCGTTCCGCCTTCGTCGAAGGAAACGGCAAAACGCCCGTCGAAACTGAGAACAACGCCCGAGATAGGCGCCTTGTGCTCCTTGAAGGTGAACACCGGACGGCCAGTCGCGTCGCGCACGCTGATTCCGTCGGCGACCCTCGCGCGCACAAACCGGCAGTGGCGGCTTCCGTCCATGCTCCAGATGGTCGCCTGGTCTCGTTCACGGGGCGATTGGTGGAAGTCGGAGGCGATGGCATCCCATTCCCGCAGCGTGCCTCCAAGATCCACGGAGTAAACGCGCGTTCCTTCGGCGTTGAACGCCACACCCACCATCGGGCTGATTGGACCCTTCCACGTCCTCGTCCTTGAACCAGTGGCAGTCTCCCAGACGTCCCCGACGCCATTGCGTGCGCCTGTCCAGGTCACCAGGTGTTGCCCATCCGGACTAAAAGAGAGATAGGAGATTCTTGTGGTAGATTGAAAGGAAGAAAGCATCTTGCCCTGAGTGTCCCACACCGCCACCTGGTGGAGGGGAAGCGCGGTTGGCATCGCGCGGTGAAACTGGACGGCGGCGATTCGTGTGCCGTCCGGACTGAAGCGGAGCATCGTGGCATCCAGGTGGTTTGGCCCGACCGCCGCCTGGGGGCCCACTGCCGTCGGCCAGGGGGCTTTCTGCACCACCTTTCCGGTCTCCACATCGAGGATTCGCAACTCGTAGCGCAGACCCTGCGCAGGATCTTTCGTCGTGAGTCCGATCGTCGCCAGTTGCTTCCCGTCGGGACTGAGGCTTGCGCCTGGAGCAATCCCGGGAAAGGTACGCGGAGCGGCCTGTGCGCCGGCATCGAGATCCCAAACCAGGAACCCCGGGAGGCGAGCCTCGCCTACCCCCGCCCGAACAAAGGCTGCCAGGCGATGACCGTCCCGGTTCAGCACGGGTTGCAGATCCCACGCAGGGACACGGGACCGCAGCCTGCCACTCGCTGCGGTCTTCACGGTCGCCACCTCCTTGCGTGCGCTGATGTCCCAGACGGTGATCTTCCCGGCTGCGCCATTCAGGGGAGTGACACTGACCGCGAGTCGTTGGCCGTCGCCGCTGAGGGCGATCATCAGGGGAGCGGTTTCGTCGAGTGGAAAGGCCCACAGCTCCTGGGCACGGGCGGTATCCCAAACTCGGACGAGGACCTCGTTGGGCCGGGCCGGATCGCGCAATGCAAGGGCAGCACAGCGCCGCCCATCCTGGCTGAAGGCGACAAATTCTCCGCGTGCCTGTTGCGGAGCGGGGCCGAAATCGAGCTTCCTCGTTCGCAACTCCGCATGACAAAGTCGATCCCAGTAGTGCCACTCAAAACCTCGCAGATCGGGTTCGCCCTGACCTGGGCGAGTGGCCTCCAGGATTTCCAGCACCCGGCTGGTGTTGTTCGCCTCCCAGGCAGACTGAAGGAGGTTCATGTGGGAGACATAAAGGGCTTCGCGGAGGGCCTGGCGCGCCGCCTGGGCCTGGTCTCGTTGGAGGATCGCCCTTTCCTGGGCGAGAGCCGCGAGCTGAAGGGCTTTCTCACGTTCGTCGCGCTGTTCGAGCGCGGCCATCCTGGCCTCGGCGGCGACCTGAGCGGCTCGCTGCGCACGCACCATCCCCACAATCGTTCCCGCCAGCCCAAGGCACAACAACGCCACGATCGCACTCGTAGCCAGCACGGGGCCACGATTACGACGCACAAACTTGCGCAGTCGATAGCCCACCGAGGGCGGACACGCCTCCACCGGGTCGTTCACCAGATAGCGCTGGATATCCCTGGCCAGGCTCACCGCCGTTTCGTAGCGCCGGCTGCGGTCCTTCTCCAGTGCCTTCATGACGATCCAGTCGAGGTCGCCTTTCACCAGAGCCGACAACTGCGCAGGCTCGGTTTTCCGCCGGGTGGAAACCCGTGACAGGGCATCGCCCATCGTGCTCAGACGCGTGCTTGGTTTGGGCGGATCCTCTTCCTTGATGATGCGCCGGATCTCGTCGTAGGCTGCCTTCTGGAAGCGCTGGCGATCGAAGGGAGTTGTTCCCGTGAGCAGTTCATAAAGGAGCACACCGAGGCTGTAAACATCGCTGCGAATGTCCACATCCAGGGCATTGATCTCGGCCTGTTCGGGGCTCATGTAAAGGGGCGTGCCAACCATCTGCGCAAACCGCGTGTAGATGGTTTTTTCCGTAAGTTGCTGCCCGATGGCCTTGGCCACGCCAAAGTCGATCACCTTCACCACGGGCACCCCATCGTGTGGCGCCACCAGGATATTCGAGGGTTTGAGATCGCGATGAATCACTCCCTTGGCGTGCGCATGCTGCACCGCCTGGCAGACAGAGACAAATAACTGCAAGCGCTCGGCGGCTGTCAGCAAATGTTGATCGCAATAGTCGGTGATGGGAATGCCCTTGACCAACTCCATCACAAAAAAGGGGCGGCCGCTCTCGGTCGTTCCGCCATCGAAGACCCGGGCAATGTTGGGATGATCCATCAGCGCCAGCGCCTGGCGCTCCGCCTCGAAGCGCGCCACAACGTCGCGTGTATCCATTCCGGGCTTGATGATCTTCAGCGCCACCTTGCGCCGGACGGGGTGCGTTTGCTCGGCGACGAAGACCAGGCCAAACCCGCCTTCCCCGATCTGCTCCATCAGCCGGTACGAACCAATCACCGAGCCCGGACGCTCGGTGATCGGCTCGTAGTCACCGGTCCGCGCCGGGCGTTGGGGGAGATCCTGCAGAATCCCG
>JAKOSN010000042.1 GCA_029777335.1 Planctomycetota bacterium | reverse complement strand
CTGCCCTGGAGATGGCGGTGCAACCAGTACGCCAGTGAGCACTACCAACTGCTCCTTGGTAAGCACGGGATCACCTGCAGCATGAGCGGGGTGGGCCAGTGCTGGGACAACGCCCCGGCCGAGTCGTTCTTCGCTTCTCTGAAGCAGGAGCTGACGCACCAGGAGGATTACCCGACCAGAGACCAGGCCAGGGCAAGCATCTTCGAGTACATCGAGGTCTTCTACAACAACCAGCGCCTTCACTCCTCGCTGGGCTACGTCACCCCGGCGGCGTACGAACAGCCCTCATAACCGTGAACCCACTGTCCACTTTCCTTGGGGAACTCCGGTGGTCAATAGCTCAACCAATCGCGCGTGAGAAAATCGGAAAGTGTGAGCGTCATCAAGATCCCGAGCCATAGCAGCCCGCTCCCAAGGGCGAGCCAGTACAAACGATTGCCATGGCGCAAATGCATGAAGAACAGCGCAACGATTAGAGCCTTGGAAAAAGCGATGAGGAGCGCGATGGGTGTGTGCCAGCGACCAAGGTGCAGGAAGGTTAACCCGATAGTAACAAAAGTGAGAGCAAGGAGAGCGAAAAAGACCAGGTAGTACGAACGGCTCGAAGCGAGAGTTTCAGCCATGATGCACTCCCAATCTACGCAGTGGTTGGAGGAGTCCAGGTAGGGTTGGACCAGTCCAGACAGAGAGATCAGTAAAAGGAGGTCCTTGTACTTACCAGATAGAGCAGGGGAAGAAGAAATAGCCAAATGATATCGACAAAGTGCCAGTAGAGCCCCCACATTTCGACAGGGGCGCTATACTGTGGAGTGAAATGACCACGGCTGGCCTTGAGAGTAAGAATGCCAAGAACGCCGATCCCAATGGTGAGGTGGAGGGCGTGAATCCCTGTCATTACGTAGTAGAAGATAAGAAAAAGTTGCACATGGTTTGGATTGACGTGTAATTCTTGCCACGCACCACGATCAAAGGCTAAACCAGGAACCAGACGTTCGAGGTAATCCTGGCGATACTCAACCGCTTTGAGTCCAAGGAAGGCGGAGCCAAGGAACAGTGTGGCCAGGAGCAGGCGCACCAGCAGTGCTTGGCGTCCCTGGCTGGCAGCACGAACGGCCAGCGCCATGGTCAAACTGCTTGTGAGGAGGACAACTGTGTTCACCCCGCCGATCAGGAGGTTGAGATGGCGACTCCCTGCCTCGAACCCGGCCGGATAACGCCAGCGGTAGGCGCTGTAGCCGGTGAAGAGGGCGCCGAAGACAAGGAGTTCGGTCGCCAGGAAGACCCACATCCCAAGGAGGTTGGAGTCGGCCTGGTGATCGAGACTGTCAAAGTGGTGCCACAGCCCACGATCACGAACTGGCATGGTCGCCCTCCGAAGAGAGAGCATATTCGTAAGGTCCGCAGGTGACATGCGGCGTCACAAGAAAATTCTGAGGGGGAGGAGGGGACGGCGTTTGCCATTCGAGCCCGGTAGCTGCCCAGGGGTTTGGCCCACTGCGGGTTCTCCCAAACAGGGAGGCAATGAGGTAAGCGAAGGGCAGCAAATAGCCCACACCGAGAATGGACGCCCCTGCAGTTGAAAGCACATTGAGTACTTGAAATTCAGCGGGATACACGTGATAACGTCGCGGCATCCCGAGATACCCAAGAATGAACTGTGGCATGAAAGTGAGAATAAAACCAACGAATATTATGAGGGCGGAGAGACGCGCCCACCATTCGGAGTACATTTTTCCTGTCATCTTGGGCCACCAGTAATGAAGCCCCGCCATGTACCCCATCACCATTCCGCCAACCATGATAAAATGAAAGTGAGCGACAATGAAATAAGTGTCGTGGACATGAATGTTCAGTCCAAGCGCCGCCAGCATCAATCCGGTCAGACCTCCAATGGTGAAAAGGCCGATAAACCCGAGCGCAAAGAGCATTGGGGTTTGAAAAGAGACAGATCCCTTGTAGAGCGTGGCCGTCCAGTTGAACACCTTGATTGCAGAGGGAACGGCCACCAGATAACTGAGGAGAGAGAATACAAGGGCCGCGTAAACCGATTCCCCCGCGACAAACATGTGATGCCCCCAGACAAGAAAGCCGATCACCGCAATGCTAATACTGGAAAAGGCAATAAATTGATAGCCAAAGATATTTTTCCGAGAAAAGCAGGGGAGAATTTCACTCACAATCCCCATTCCCGGAAGGATCATGATGTACACCGCTGGATGAGAATAAAACCAGAAAAGATGCTGAAAGAGCAATGGATCCCCATCGAGCGCTGGATCGAAGATCCCCACTCCCCACAGGCGCTCGATGGCGAGGAGTACGAACAACATGGCAAGTACCGGTGTTGCCAGGAGCATGATGATGCTTGTTGAGTAAAGAGACCAAACAAAGAGGGGGAGGCGAAACCAGGTCAGCCCGGGGGCGCGCAGGCGGTGAACCGTGACAACGAAATTCAGACCAGTGAAAATAGACGAGAATCCCGCGATAACGATGGCAGTTACCGCGGGGAGAACATTGGTATGAGACGCCTTGCTGCTAAAGGGGGTGTAAAAGGTCCACCCAGTATCCACTCCGCCACTGAATAGCACGAGGAGCATGAGGAAGGCGCCAACAAGATAGATATACCAGCTGGCAAGGTTGAGTCGTGGAAACGCAAGATCGCGCGCACCAATCATCAAGGGGAGCATGAAATTGCCGAGGACCGTGGGAACCACAGGTACCAGGAAAAAGAAAACCATCACAATGCCGTGGGCACTAAATAGTTTGTTGTAAGTGTCGGCAGTGACCAGTTGACCGTGAGGAGTAAGCAGGTTGAGTCGGATTAACGTTGCGGCAACTCCACCAACGAAAAACATTACCGTAACAGACATCAGATAGAGCAATCCGATGCGCTTGTGATCCGTCGTCAGCAGCCATGATTTGACCCCGTACGCGACGTTGAGGTAGTTCTCCGCCGTGGTTTCGGTGACCTTTGCTTGCGGTCGGTAGGGTGTCGTTAACGTGGTCATGGCAATCAGGGGGTTAGAGAGTTCTTCGTTGGGGCAGTGGCTTCCTCGGTCCGCTCAGGAGTCTGACCCGGTTCAAGTGCCTTGATGAAAGCAAGGAGCTGAAGGATGTCTTCCTCAGTCACTTGCCCCTGAAACGTGGGCATAATGGGCTGCCAGCCTGCGACGATCCGGGCTTCGGGCTTCAGAATGGATTCACGGATGTACTGGTCGTCCGCAACGACACTGGAACCGTCCTGAAGGTGTACCTGTCGACCGTAGAGCTTCCCTAGAACAGGTGCACGAGCCTGAGAATCAGCGCTGTGGCACGTTACACACTGAAACTTGAGAAACAGTTTCCGTCCCTGAAGCGCGAGTGAGCCCTCAGCGTGGCTGTTTAACCATGCTTGGTAGTCAGAAGGAGTCTGAACGACGATCTTCCCAATCATCCCCGCATGGTTTGTGCCGCAGTACTGAGCACAGAACAGGTGATATTCGCCAGGTTGAGTTGCCTGGAACCAGGTGTGAACATATCTCCCTGGCAAAACATCTACCTTGGTGCGAAAAGCAGGGACGAAGAAATCATGGATCACATCCTCGGAGGTCAAGGTCAGCTTGACAGGGCGTCCCATCGGAACATGCAATTCATTGATCTCTCTCTGTCCTTCTGGATGTTGAATTTTCCACATCCATTGCTTCCCGACCACGTATATTTCCAGGGCATTCTCTGGTGCACTGGCCATGGAATAGTAGAGTTTTGCTCCCCAAATGAAAATCCCCAGAAAAATCACCAGAGGAATGGCGCTCCACAGGGATTCCAGCCTCAGCGAACCCATAATACGTGGAGGTTGGAGAGAGTCGTCGCGACGGCGATAGCGGATCGTGTAGAAAACGATCATCACCGTGACACCAATCGCAACGCTTCCTGTAAGTGCGAGAAGGAACAAGAAGAGTGTATCGACCTTGCTTGCAGCGGTTGAGGCCTGTTCAGGAAAAAGTGGCATCTGTGTCCCCATGATTCACTCCCTCGTTGGGGGAAGTTGTCGCTTCCTTCGCCAATCGTTCCACCAACTGCGTGCCACAAAGCCTCCAAGAATGAGGAGGGTGAGGATCCCTCCAAGCCGAACCAGCGACATGATTGCGAAGGTGTATTTGCCAGTGCGGGGATCAAAATGATAACACAACAGGACGATTTGATCGACTGGCGAGCCAATTTTGCCCGCAGATGCTTCAACGAGGCTGAGACGCACATCATTGGAAGGAAATGAAATGCCGTAAAAATAGCGGGACAGGCGACCTTGCGGGGTGAGAATCATGATCCCACTCGCATGAGCGTATTGATCCTTGTCGGGATCATAGGTGTAGCGAAAACCGACGGCGCTGGTGAGCCGAGTGATCGAGTCCTCGGGACCCGTGAGAAAGTGCCATCCCCCACCGGTATATGGACGCCCATAGCGCCCCAGGTAGGCCGCTTTCTTGGCCGCGGCAAGTTCGGGACGCTCCCGCGCATCGAAACTGACCACAACTACCTGAAAGTGTTCGCCCGGCTCCACAGTTAGCGGTCCAATTGCATCAACCAATCCGTTGAGTACCTGAGTGCAGAGCATTGGACATCGGTAATAGGCAAGAACCAGTATCACTGGCCCGGAACCGAAGTAGGCCCCCAGTCGCACCGCCTGTCCCGATTCATCATGGAAAAGTAAATCAAGCGGAATCTGGGTGTTCAATCGTTGCTCGATGCCCACTGTCCGGAGTTGTCCGGAAAGAGATTCCTGAGCGCTGGAAGGCCTGGAAGCCTGGAGCAGAACTAGGATGGTGAGGAATGCAGCAGGTCTCATTGCACCCACCTCGTGGTTATCGACCTGAGTTGGCGCGGTTTGGCATCCGTCTCTCTCCAACACCAATTTCTCGTTGATCCGCTCGGCGCGTGGACAGGAGGTGTTGTTGAAGGATCAACTTCATTGCCTGATCGATTGGTATATGTGCGATACCCTGGTTCTTATCGACCCATCCGTAGCTGGTCAGACGGGCATCTTCCTGAGAGTATCGGCGCAAGGGCGAGCGGTCATGCTCTCTTGCTTCCATCTGATTGATTCCCTCCAGACGGGGTGGAGGTGGTAACCGCTCCTCCTCCTGGAGAGCGATTCCCGAGGGTGTGGGACGTGCACGGCGTTCTGAGGACTCCAGGCAGTCAAACAACCACACACTTCCGAACTGCACCAGAACTCCCACGACAACAAGACCCGCTGCCGCGAGTGCAATTCCCGTGGGATGCACGTCCGATTCTTCGTGCTGGGTGTTTGGCGAATCGTGGGTCGGAGGATCTGGAGACATCGTTGCTTCACTCATTGGGAACCGCCTCCGGCAAGTAGTGGGCAAGATAGGGATCGTGCAGCGGAAGCAGCGATCGTTCCCGTAGCTTTCGGAGGAACCACCACATCAGGAAACCTCCAAGCCCGATCCAGGTAGATACATCGAGAACCAGGAACCACGCAGTTCGTTCAGGGTAGGCGGGCTCAATCCACCACAGCAAATCGAAAAAGCGCATCGCGAGGATCAGGCCAGCGATGGTTGCAAGACTCGGGGAATTCTCCTTCACTTTCCGCGAGAGCAACATGAGAAAGGGCAATCCAAACTGAAAGACGACGAGGAGAAACGCAAGCATCTGCCACCCGCCTCGAGTGCGTCGCAAGTACCAGGGAATCTCCTCCGGAAGGCTCTCAACCCAGATAAGTAGGAACTGAGAGAAGGAGATGTACGCCCAGAGCATGACAAAGGTGAGCAACAGATTTCCAAGATCACGGAGATGATTGGGTCGCAGGTTTACTCCAATCGAGGAGTAACGACTGAGCAGCAGGAGCGTCGCCACCGCAAACGACAACCCGGTGAGCAGTTGTCCCACTGCATACAGCGGCGGAAAGATGGTGGAAACCCATTTCGGTTCCAGTGACATCACCCAATCGACCGAGGCGAAGGTGATGGTGAAGCCATAGAGCACGAGCCCAGGTCCGCTCAGCAAGCGAAAACGGCGCGTGGAACGCGGAATTCGACCGGATTCAAGATCTGTCGACCAACGATTGAGTAAATATCCCAGAATCAACCAGACAACGAAGTAGAACGCCGCGCGCCCAAGAAAGAAACCCACCTTCAGGTAGATTGCCCGCCCCGATTGGTCCCCTGGCGCTTGAGTGGTCCACGGATAGATGGAGTGCAGCCCAATCAGAAGGGGAAGGAAGAGCAGCACCAGGGGCAGGAGGGTTCTGCTTCCAGCCTCCAGCACCCGTCGGAGAAGAAGCCCCCAACCTCCCCCGGTCAGATACTGGATCATCAGGAGGACCAGACAACCAAGCGCCAGCCCAAGCCAGAAGGTGTAGGCAACCAGGTAGGCACGGAAGAACAGCGCAGGGTTCCAGACCAACCCAACCAGAGATGCCAGCGTCCCTCCAAGCGCGCAAAGCAACGCGATCCGTTGCGCCTGACCCGAGTACCTGTGGATTGCGGGGTCACCATGTGTCATCGGGAACCCTCCAGAGCATTCTCGATTCGACGTCGTTCCTGCCTGGGGAGAGACTGCACGCGAGCGAACTGACTCAGTTGGATGGCACGGATATAGGCAACAATCGCCCAGCGATCGCGAAGCGGAACCTGACTCCGATAGTCAGGCATGGCACCGTACCCATTGGTGATCACTTCAAAGAAATACCCAACCGGCACGTCGCGCAAGAGTATTGAAATCCCTCTTCTTTCAAACCCGCGCGAGTGATCAAAGATGTAGGAAGGAGGGTGCGTATAGCCGCGCTGGACAATGATCCCGTCTCCGTTTCCGGTTGGATCGTGACAAACGACGCAATAGATGTCGTATCGTTCTCTCCCACGTGCCAGGATGGCCTCAGTCACCTGGAAAGGAAACTCGGCGGTATAGCTGCCCACCGCGAGAATCCTGTCGACCACCGGAAGCACTGAGAGAACTCCGAGCGGATTGGCAAACCCCTGCATTACCAGTGTTACCACCGGTGTGGGATCACTCCGCTGACTTCCCCAGGGAGTTTGTAGAGGAGACTGCGGTGAAACCTGGCCACGTGCCACCGTTCCTGGCAACAATGGACGTGCGGATCGCCCGTCGGGAAAAAAGGTGCTTGGTTCAAGCGGTCGATACGCGGGTTGCTTCCCCATTTCCTGCTGGCAACCAGGGGAGAGCAGGGTACCCAACAGCAGTGCGATCGCTCCATTTCTTGTCCAGTGTGTATCAAAGATCGTCATGGATACCTCACTCGGGAACATCAACCACCTGGCGGGGGTGCAATTCATTCAAGAAGGTCCGAGTGCTCTCTGCATCAAAAAGAGGATCTCCCGTTTCGATTAACAGGAAGAAACGATCACGTGAGGCAAGGGCAAAGCTGGGAACATTGAACACGGGATGATAGGGCATTGGTAATCGGTTGAGCGCCAGCATTCCAAGTACGGCAACCAGGGCAGCACTTAAGATGGTTAGTTCAAAAGTAACCGGGATAAAGGATGGCCAGCTATTCAAGGGCCGTCCCCCAATATTCACCGGATAATTGATCGCTGCGCACCAGTACTGCATCCAGAATCCGCCAACTCCACCGAACAAGCCACCCAAAAAGATAATCAGCGGCAATCGCGTTCCCGTAAATCCAAGTGTCTCTGCCAACCCTTCAATTGGGAAGGGCGTAAATGCATCTATCTGTCGATACCCGTGGGCACGGGCTGCCGCCACCGCGTCAATTAACTCCTGGGGCGTGGCAAATTCTGCCATCACAGCATGGAGTTTTGGCTCAACTGCCATCGGGACCTCGCTGGAGCATCCTTGGCTCTGGTTCTCCATTGAAGGGTTTGTTTGTGTTCATTCTTCACCCAGATTTCGGGCGGTGTGTTCATGAACCTGTGTCTCGGACACCAGTGTGCGCATCTCGAACATTGAAATGATGGGTAACAAGCGCACAAAGAGAAACAGCAGACTCAGGAACAGGCCGACTGACCCGATCAACGTCGCCCAATCCCAGATCGTCGGGCTGTACATACCCCACGAGGAGGGCAGAAAATCGCGGTGTAGACTGGTGATGATGATCACAAACCGTTCTAACCACATCCCCACGAGCACGATCAACGCAACGATGAGGAGCAGCGTGGTGTTGCGGCGGAAGCGTTTCACCCACAAGAGCTGGGGAGCCAGTACGTTACAACCGATCAACAACCAGTACCATACTGCGTAGGGTCCAAACATCCGATTGAGCTGTACGTATTGTTCAAACCGATTCCCCCCATACCACGCCATGAATGCTTCAATGAAGTAGCCATACGCCACAAGAAGTCCCGTGGCGAGCATGATCTTGGCCATGTTCTCCAGGTGCCAATCGCTGATAAAATCCTCCAGATGGTACACTGCACGCAACGGGATCGCGATCGTGAGCACCATTGCAAAACCCGAGAAAATGGCTCCGGCGACAAAATAAGGAGGAAAAACTGTTGAGTGCCATCCGGGGAGATTGGCCACGGCAAAATCGAAGCTCACCACAGTGTGAACCGATACCACAAGGGGTGTGGCCAATCCCGCCAGGATCAGATAGGCAACTTCATAGCGATGCCAGTGATACGCGGAGCCGCGCCATCCCAGCGCCAGTATCCCGTAGGTGATCTGAGCAAGCCGGCTTCGAGCTCGATCACGGAGGGTTGCCACATCGGGGATCAGCCCAACATACCAGAACATTAACGACACGGTCATGTAGGTGGAGACGGCGAACACATCCCAGATCAGCGGACTACGGAACTGCGGCCAGATCTTCATTGTGTTGGGGTACGGGAAGAGCCAGTAAAAAAACCAGGGTCGACCCAGATGGAGCAGAGGAAAGAGGCCAGCACAGGCCACGGCAAAGAGGGTCATTGCCTCGGCAAACCGATTGATGGACGTTCGCCATTGCTGGTGCAGCAAAAGTAAAATCGCGGAAATGAGCGTTCCTGCATGCCCGATCCCAATCCACCAGACAAAATTGGTGATTGCGAACCCCCATGCAACAGGGATATTGATCCCCCAAATGCCAACTCCCTCCAGTACGAGATATCCAATCGCATACAGCAGAATCATCAACCAGAGAAACGAAAAGAGAAAGCCAAGCCACCACCCCCTGGGAGTGCGTCCCGTCAGCACAAGCGCACTGATCTTGTCGCTGACCGAACCGAAGGTGTATCCCTGTCCGACGGGTGCGGGGATGGCAGTGTCGGCACGCGTTTCGCTCTTCGCTCCCTGTTCGATCATCTCACTCCAATTCCGGGTTTGGATTCCGCAAGGTTGCCAGATACGTGGTGCGCGGCCGTGTGTTCAGTTCGGCCAGAAGCCCATAATGCCGGGGCTCCTTCTTGCAGCGCACCACCTCGCTGGTTGGATCGTTCATATCGCCGAACACAATCGCCTGCGCAGGGCACACAGCCTGACATGCTGTAAGGATGTCGCCATCTCGAACAGGGCGGTGCTCGATCTCTGCTTCGATCTGCGCACCCCGAATACGTTGGACGCAATAGGTGCATTTCTCCATCACCCCTCGACTGCGCACCGTCACCTCGGGGTTCCGTCCCAGTTTCAGGCTGTTCGTTGCGTAGTCCGCGTACTGAAGGAAATTAAAGCGCCGAACCTTGTAGGGACAATTATTGGAGCAATACCTGGTTCCGACACAGCGGTTGTACACCATGTCGTTGAGACCATCCGCACTGTGCACCGTTGCCCCCACAGGACAGACCAACTCACACGGCGCATTCTCACATTGCATGCACAGAACGGGTTGCAGATAGGTTTTCACCGAAGCCGAATCGAAGGGATCTCCCGTATAGTAGCGGTCGATGCGAAGCCAGTGCATTTCCCGCCCGCGAGTGACTTCCGTTTTCCCAACCACAGGGGAGTTGTTTTCAGCCTGACAAGCGACCACACAGGCATTACAGCCCACGCAAACACTGAGATCTATGGACATCCCCCATCGATTCCTGGGTGGGGAATAGTCATAGCCGGGATAGAGTGTCAGTGGATACAGCCGACGCTCCGATTGATCACCTGCCCCTGGATGTGGGTGCGGGACGGGCACCAGTTCTTCCTGGAATTCTTCTTGCAACTCCCCTCCTGACTGCGCTGCGAAATGTGGGTGTTGGATGTACTCGGCAAGAGTTCCGCTGCGCACGGGATCGCGTTCCTCCATGGCATGATGCATCTGTGTGCACGCCAGGGTAAACGATCCTCCTGTTTTTCGTGCCTGGACCCCACTTCCAAACCACATCGCTCGCGATGTCCGTAACCGGTATGCGTCGAATCCTGTGCCGGTTCCCACGTGCCCCGCTCTGGTTCTCCCATGGCCAAATGACACGGTCAGCGAGCCATCCGGGTGCCCTGGCATGATCCACACCGGTGCGACCACCTTGTTCCCTTGAAAGGTCAGTTCAACCTGATCGGTGATCGCGTCTCCGTGTTCTCCTCCCTGGATGCCAACCGTTTGTTTTACCCCCAGGCTCCTGGCGGTGGCAGGGCTGAGGAAAACCGCGTTATCCCAGGTTAGCTTGCTCAACGGTCTGGGTAACTCCTGCAACCAGCCGTTATTTGCAAACCGACCATCGTAGATCCCCGGATCCGATCGAAACACCAGTTCCATCGCGTTTGGGTCGATGGTTTTCACAGGAGTACGAGCCAGCCAGTCTGTGCTCGCCCTCAATCCCGGCCTTGACTCCAGAGTTGTCCCCTGAACGATACCGTCGTGCAGTGCGCGCTCCCAACCCCCCTCGAAGTTGGTTCCTGTTGTTCTCCCTGGCCAGTGTTCTCGCCAGTAGTCACGCACCAAATCGTAACCGGTCCGCTCGACCCCGCCAAAGAGGACACTCACGAACTCATGTACGGACTTGTTTCGGTAGAGGGGAGCAATCAACGGCTGAATGATTGACACGGTCCCGTCATAGGCACGACAATCACTCCATGCCTCCAGGAAGTGTGTCTCCGGAATATGCCAGTGACAGTTTGCCGCCGTTTCATTGTGGTATAATCCCAGATGAACTCGGAGGGGGACTTTCTGCATCGCCTGGATCAGCCCCAGATCCACGGGAGCGTTGAAGACAGGATTTCCACCCAGAATCAACAGGATCTCCACCTCTCCTTTCGCCATCGCCTGAACGAGTTTCTCTATCTCTGCGAGTTGATTCTGTGGCTGGACCTCGATTGGATCTGTGTACGCAACGGTTGTTCCGTGATTGCCCAACGTCTGATTGATCAGATGTGCCAGAGCATGCACCGTCGCTGGCTGTGTTTCCCCAACTATTACCAGACCCTCGCCCCGATGCATCCCGAGATCCTTGGCAATGGCGCGAACCCACCGGTGCAGTTTCTCGCTGCCGGTGTCGCCGCCCCGGATCCCCTCGATTCCCAGCTGGACAGCCAGCGCGCGCGCGAACCCCTCAATTTCCTCTGCTCTCATGGGCAAGCGATGATCTCCCACTGCCCCGGTGGGACTTGGCATGGACTCCACCACGTACAGGCGGTTCATTCTTGTGTCCGCTGGCTTGCCCTGCACGCGGCGTTGACTCATGAAATCCCGCACGTAACGGAGATGTCCCGGCCCGCAACCCAGAAAATTGGACTCCAAACTGAGCACTACTTTCGCTCTGGTAAAGTCATAGATGGGGTTGATCGCTCTACCGAATGCGAGTTTCCCTCCTTCCAGGATGGTCGTTCGCGTGATCGGTTCATACTGGTGCCAGTGCGAGAACGGAAACCGGCTGCGCATCGAGGATCTGTTCGCCCCAAGCAGTTGCTCTCCAAGAGTTGGAGAGGTGATGGTCTCGGTGAGGATCCGCAGCCCCTTTCCACCAACGGCACGCTGTTTTTCCAATGCAGCGCGGAGCGTGTTCACTGCTTCGTCCCAGCCACGTGGCTGCTCCAGGTAGGTTACCGATTGCGAACGATCTGGATCGTACAATTCAAGAATGGCCGCCTGGGCAAACACATCCGTTCCACCGAGGCTACCTGGATGCAAAACATTCCCTTCGACCTTGGTTGGCCGGCCTTCGTGGCTCTCGACCAGGAGTCCCGTTGCCACCCCTCCAAGCGACATTGCAGTGGCATAATAGAGCGGTTTTCCCGCAGTGAGCTGTTCGGGTTGGCGTACATAAGGGACAATCTTTCCGACGGGGGGTTGCATCGAACAACCGGAGATTCCTCCCAGTGCCAGAGAGGCTGCCATGAGTATCAGAAACTGTCGTCGTGTGAGAGGATTGTTCCATTCCCCGGCTTGCTCAGGGAATTCACGCTGTAGCATCTCCTGGAATTCCTGGGTCTGGGCCAGCTCTTCCAATCCACGCCAGTACACTGGTCCTCCCTCACCCAATTGCTGTCGCAGCCGTTCCCAGCTCACCTCGCGACCCTCCTGCTTGTTAACGGTGACACGTCGAACAACTGGTTAGTTGCTCCACTCCGCGAATATGATTCTCCTTCATCAAGCGATCTCCCAGTTCGGACGGTTCCGCGCTCGCGCTCCACGTCATGCTGAACACCGCACTGGCAGGACGCAGGTGTTTTTTCGGATCGCGATGACAGTCGAGACACCACCCCATCAGCAGTGAGTGCTCCTGATAGGTCAGTGGCATCTGGTCGACTCGTCCATGACAGGACACACACCCAACTCCCTTGTGGATGTGAATGCTGTGATTGAAATAGACAAATTGTGGCAGGTTGTGAATGCGTTCCCAGGCGATCGATTGGTCCTTGCGGTAGCTTTCTCGAACCGGTTCCAGCATTGAACTGCCAAACCAGATCTCCTGATGGCAATTCATACACGTCTTGGTCGGTGGCATACCTGCAAACGCAGACGTCTCCACCGACGTGTGACAGTATCGACAATCGATTCCAAGTTGCCCAACGTGGTGTTGATGACTGAACGGAACGGGCTGCACACGTGCGATCTGCTCCTGCGTCACGTATGGCGACCATCCCACTACATAGGTTGCTCCGGTCAGCCCTATCAGCAGAATCACTACGCTGGCAATCGATACCTTGGAGATCGTGTTAAAGCTGCGATGGAAAATCTGTGGCATTGCTGCCGTTGGTTCCTTTCCCAATCTGGGCGAACACCACAGTTCTGTTGCAAAAGAACACGTGTCCCAACACAGGACAGGCAGCTACAATGAAAGTAGGCTGCCTGTCTCTCAGATACCAGTCGGGGAGCGCTTTATAGGATTTGTGGGGGTCGCCCTGACACTCTCGCCCGCGATATTCTCCCTGGTTTGAATCCCCGCGATCTCTTCTCCTGCACATGCGTTCGCGAGCAGTGGCGCTGGTTGTTTCAGTGCGCCACCTGCGAAACACAAGGAAACGCCGATGGCAGCAAAAAACCGACCTCTCCGTGTCTCGGGATCTCATCCTTGTCCCGCTTCGAATTCGTCTCTGTCCCTTCCCTGTCATTCGGGAACGGGTGCATCTCCCGGTCCCGCTGCTGTCGTCGTCTCTCTTGCTGTCCCAACGGCCACACCTGGATCTCAACCGTCGCTATGTGACCCTCTCTCCTGTTCCTCTTCCGACAGTAGATCGACTACTTGCCCACAGATTTCAACACAGGTGTATTCACTCGACTCCAGCCTCGACAGGCTGTCACCAATCCTGGTTTCAGTTCCTGGCACATGCCTTCCATCTGTCTCCGAGCACAGCCACCACTTTCTCTCGAACCGATCGTTTAACGTCTCCGATCGGATCTCTCGTCTTCGCCATTCCGCTCTTCAAGGCGTTTTCACTTCA
The DNA here is from genome assembly GCA_029777335.1 of Planctomycetota bacterium. Taxonomy (GTDB): domain Bacteria; phylum Planctomycetota; class Planctomycetia; order Gemmatales; family Gemmataceae; genus JAKOSN01. Next base: position 9,933 of record JAKOSN010000042.1, on the reverse strand, counting down.
GCCGTTATTCCTTCTTCCTCCATTTCCGCGAGTACCGAGGAGGCGAGGATGCTGGATCGCGCGCTCATTCCTTCGACGACATCCCGTCCACGGCTTACCCCCTCCTCGACCCGGCTCTTCCCTCTCGTCCCTGCCGATCCTGGGCGTTCCCTTCGTGATCGCACCTTCAAGTTCGTTGATCCTGACCGGGTCGAAGATGTCGTTGAGTTTCTGCGTGGTGAAACGACCGCCTCCAGGGAAGTTCAGTGTGTAGCTCGTTCCTGGTATGTTCGGCGCATTCATCCCCCCTGTGCTGGGGATTTTCGCATCGAACGAGTTTTCCGCGTTCACCGTTGAACCGGGACAACTCCATGGCACGATGGTAAACCTGTACCTTTCTCAAGGAACACGCTGATGAGAACCTACTTGAGCAAGAAGTCGAGGGCACGCGTTCTGATCGTCGATGATCATCCTGCTGTTCGAGAGGCGCTCGCGATCCGCATTGCTCGGTCGGGTGATCTGGAAGTTTGTGGGGAGGCGCATGATATCGCCGAAGCGCTCCACCTGCTCCCCCGCACGCATCCAGATCTGGCAGTGATCGACATTGCCTTGAAAACTGGGAATGGGATTGACCTGATCAAGCGGATCAAAACCAGAGATTCGCATGTTCGTATTCTGGTCTGGTCCATGTTCACCGAGGATCTCTATGCGGAGCGCGCGCTCCGTGCCGGAGCGGTCGGCTACATCACCAAGGAAGAAGCAACCGAGCAAATTATCGAGGCGCTTCATCAGCTCCTGGGGGGGAAGGTCTATCTGAGCGAAGCAATGACAGACAAACTCCTCCACCACGTCGTTGGCGAACGGATGTCTCATGATGCTTCGGCGCCCCTCGATGCACTCTCTGATCGGGAACTGGAGGTTTTCCGCCTGATTGGGCAGGGAAAAAAGACTGCTGAGATTGCCATGCAATTGCATCTCAGTGTTAAAACCGTCGAGACTTACCGGGACCGGATTCGCCTCAAGTTGGATCTGCACGATGGCACGGACCTGACACGGACAGCCACTCTTTGGGTCGTTGAAAATGGGTGAGGCGGTCCTGCGTTCGTTCGCATGCTTCGTCTTCACAGGTCCAAAAGAAGACCGTGTCCAACCAGTTCAGGCAGGTGTACCCTTCCTCCTTGATTTATGATGGTGGGGATCGCCCTGGCTGGAGAAGGACACGACATCGGGTCGATGTTCTCGGCGGCGAAGCAGGGATTGCGATCCGTGAACAGGGTCGCAAGTACCGTAGAACGCGAAGGCGCCCTTGCTCCAACCTTGGCGCTGCAGTTGCCTGGCAGTGCGCGGGGGAAAGAACCGTCCCTCCTGGATTCTCTCGACAGGGACGCTCCCCTCTGCCACGAACGGGTTACCACCCTTGGATCCACGCCTTGTGCTCGCTCACTGCACGGTCGGGTGTGTTTGGAGTTGGCCCCTCCTGGCCGTGTGCGGGGGGAGTTGGTTGTCAAGGGGGATGGAGGAATGCACCAGGAAGAGCGGTCGAACCAGGGGGATGGCTCGACCGCTCCGTGGGAAGGGGTCACACGCCGTTGATGAACGCCAGATCGTCCGCGAAGGCGTCATCGGTCAGATCGGTAACGCGATCGTGGGTGGAATCGAAGAGGAACCAGTCGTCGCCGGAACTGCCCGTCATCACGTCGGCGCTGGTGTCATTGCTGATGGTGGTGCTGTTGAGCACCAGCGTTCCATTCAATCCTGTGCCGTTCTTCAGGGCATCCACGCGCTGGGCGGCAGTTCGATCGGTGCGTGTCCACTCGGCCATGATGGCATTGATCGCCACGGGATCGAGTTCATACGACAGTTGACCGGCAGGGTCGAACCCGGGTGCAGCCTTGCTGCTCGCGGCGATGAACACGTCGGAGCTACTCCGTCCCTCTCCAGGATCGAACGGGTCGAGGACGTAGTCGCCCTCAGCCAGGCTCTGGCCGGAAACCTTGATGTAATAGGTGCCCGTGGTTGGGGCCGTGAAGGTGATCTCCTCATTGCGGCCATCGGGCAGCACCGTGCCTGTCGCTACGAGTGCCTGCGAGGAGTCGTACAGTTCCAGTCTCGGGTCGAGTGCGTTCGCCGGCAGCCCCGCCCCGTCGCCCGGGGTCGAGGTGTTGAACGTCACCGTCTGGCCCGCCGTCAGCGTCACGTTGTAGTAATCCGGTGAGGGCGTCGGCCCTTTGCGCAGGACACTGCTCTGGGTCCACGAGTTGACGTAGAGGGCCCCGTCCGGTCCGAAGGCCACCCCGGTCGGGTGGTTCAACCCGCCCGACCCTGCGGGCACGTAGGAATCCACAAGGGCCCCCGTCCAGTCGAAACGGAGGACAGCACTGGTGTCCTGGTTGCTGACGTACAGGTTGCCGTCCGGACCGATGGTCATGGAGTGCAGGTGGCCGCCGCCGCCGTCCGCGAACTGACCGAGGAACGCGCCGGTGGACCCGTCGTACTTGAGCACGGTGGTCATGAGGTCGCCGGTGGCGTACAGGTTGCCGTCGGGGCCGAAGACCATCCCGGTGGGGTGGCTCAGCCCTCCGCTGCCGCTCTTGACGAAGACGGCCCCCGAGTTCCCCGCGGAGGGCAGAGGTGCCCCGGTCAGGCCGTCGTAACGCATCACCTCGCCTGTGTCGTAGCTGGTTACGTACAGGTTGCCGTCCGGGCCGAAGAGCAGGCCGACGGCATTGTTCAGGCCGCCGCTGTCGGAGGGGACAAATGCACCGAGGAAGGCGCCCGTCTGGCCGTCGTAGCGGAGGACTTCGCTGGTGGCCGCGCTGGCGACGTAGAGATTCCCGTCCGGGCCGAACGCCACGCCCGCGCCTCGGCTGAGGCCGCCGCCGCCCGTGGGGACGAAGGCACCGAGGAAGACCCCCGTCTGGCCGTCGTAGCGGAGCACGTTGCTGCTGGCCGCGCCGCTGACGTACAGGTTGCCGTCCGGCCCGAAGGTCATCTCGGATGCCTGGCTCAGTCCGCCGCTGCCCGAGGGCACGAACGTGGTCACCGGCGCGCTCAGGGATCCGACGGCCCCGGGCTGCCCCGTGATGTCCTGGGCCGTGGCGAAGGAGCCGTTGACCGTGTTGTCGAAGGAGCCGTTGGTCGTGGTTACGAGGGTGTACGCCACCGATGATGTGCTCAGCCCCGGACCGCCCGTCACCTTGACCAGGTACGTGCCTGTGGTCGTGGCCCAGTGGTCCAGCAGGCCGTCGAGAGACCCGCTCACGTTCGAGGTCGCCACGGGAGTCCCCGTCAACGGGTTCACGCCGGGGGCGTACAGGGCCAACTGCACCTGGGCGCTACTGACCGTGCTCGAGCCGGTGGCCACCGCGGCCGAGATGTGTTCCCCGGCGTTGGCCTCGACGCTGTAGATGTCCGCGTCGTTGGGCCTGGGGCTGACCGGAGAGACGAGGTTCGCCGTCAGCGTGTAGGTCCCCTGGTTTCCGTTGCTCGTGCCCACGGTCACCGAATACGTTCCGGTGGCGGGTAGCACGAAGGACAGGATCTGGGTGTCCGACGAGGCCCCTGGCACGGCAGTCCCCGTGACCGACGTCCCGGGGCCTTGTAGCGTCAGCGTCGTCCCGTTCAACGTACCGCCGCCACCTGCACTGCCGCTGGCGCGAAGGGTGACCACGTCGCCGGCCTGGCCGAGGAAGGTGTAGGTGTCGCTGGCATCGGTGCTCTTGGCCCTCTTGTTGCCAGACAGGGAGAGCGACCCCGTGACCCCACCTCCGTTGTTGATCGTCCAGGTAGTGGAGTTCCCGACCTGGTCCCAGCTGCCGCGCAGGTTGTTGGTCACCCCTTCCGTCTCGGTGACGATGCGGGCCACCGTCTTCTCGACAGAGCCGAGGGCCGCCGCACGGTTGATCGCGACCGGGCCCGGTTCGACGTCGAGCGTGCTGGCAGCCAGGGACTGCGTTTGGACGGAGCCGTCGGAGACGGTGTCGAACTGGGCGTTGAGAGTGGCCTGGATGCTATAACCGTCGGCGCTGAGGCCGTTGGGGGCCTGGAGGCTGATCGTGACAGTGCCGGCAACGAGGTTGCCCTGGGCGTCGGTGAAGCGGACGGGCTGATACAACTGGCCTGGCCCGGGATCGATGTCCGGCCCCAGGGAAACGGCTCCAAGGACACTGTGCGTTGCCGTCACGGTCGTCCCCGCCGGAGCGCTGACTTGGAGGGCAAGCGTCTGGTTGGCGTCGAGGTCGAGCGTGTAACTGTCCACGTCTCCCGGTCCGCCGTCAGTGCCGTCAAAGCGCAGAACTTGGTCATTGTCGGCACTGCCGACGTAGAGCCGGCCGTCCGGGCCGAACGTCATTCCCACGGGGAACAGGAGCCCCCCAGCGCCAGACGGGACAAAGGTGTTCACAAACGCGCCGGTGGTGCCGTTGTACCGTAGGATGGTGTTCGTGTAGGCGGTAGCGACGTAGAGGTAGCCATCAGGACCAAACAGCAGGCTGTTGGGGGTATCCAGGCCACCGCTGCCGCTGGGGACGAAGGCGTCGATGAATGCGCCGGTCGTGCCATTGTAGCGGAGGATACTGTCGGTGAACGAACTTGTCACGTACAGGTTTCCGTCTGGCCCCCACTGAATGAACCCTGGTTCGTTCAGCCCGCCGCTGCCGCTGCTGACGAAGGCCCCCTTGAACGCCCCAGTCGTGCCGTCGTAGCGCAGCACGCTGTCGGTGAACCGACTCACAACGTACAGGTCGCCGTCGAGACCGAACGCCATCCCAGTCGGGGCATTCAGGCCACCGCTGCCCGACGCGACGAACACCCCGAGGAAGTCACCCGTTCGGCCGTCGTAGCGCAGCACGCTGTTGGTGTAGTGGCTATCGACGTATACGTTGCCGTCCGGGCCGAAGGCGATCTGCGTCGGGTTGTCCAGGCCGCCACTGGTGGCCGAGATAAACGTGTCCAGGTAGGCGCCGGTCGTCGGGTCGTATCGCTTGACGTCGTCTGAGAAGTTACCAACGACGTACAGCTTGCCATCAGGCCCAAAAACTGGGCAGTACGGATGGTCGATCCCACCGCTGCCTGCCGGCACGAAAACGGCGGAGGAGTTGAACTGTCCCGACATGGTCCCCTGGTAAACCAGGGAGCCGAGCGGGGCGCGGGCCTGGAGCGGACCCGCGAAGGGGGCCGTGCCGATGTCAGCGTCGTATGTGGTGGTGTAGCCCTGGCCTGGGTTCCCATAGGCATCGGTAAGCGCGCCGGCCGCGATGTTGAGGGACAGCGCCCCTTCGGTCAGGCCCGTGAGCGACCAGGTGATCGTCTGGTTCCCGTTACTCAGGGCGTACCCACTCACGCTTCCCTGGCTCGGCACCAGATCGTCACTCGACACGGACCCCGGTGCCACCGGCTCACTAAATGTAATCGCGACAGTGGCGGTCGTCCCCGAAAGAGTCAGGAGGGGCGTTGGGGCCGGGTTGATCGAGGTAGCCTGCAGAGGCGCGGCGTCATAACGGAAGGTGCTGGACCAGTCCGCCAGCGCCTGGCCCGAGCCGGAGGCCTGAATGGCACCAGCCGCGATCTCCACTGTCTGAAGGCCCTGGTTCACGACTGGGCTCGTCAGATAGTGGAAGGTCAGCGTGTCGGCGTCTGTCAACGTCACGCTGTCGGCCGGGGTGCCGTTAATCCGCAGGTCGTCGGCCTGCACTGTCGCACTGGCGTAGGCCGTGCTCAAGTTGACTTGAAAATCCACAGGGGGGGCCGTGACGATCGCGCCCTCCGCCGGGCTGCTGCTCTTGACCCAGAACTTGTTCTTGCCATCGGCCCCGGCCAGGTAGATGCTCTGGACCTCAGCGGCGGTGAGAGCCCGGTTGTAGAACGAGGCCTCGTCGATCAAGCCGTTCATCGATGCCTTGGTCGAACTGCCGCCGATGCGGTTGCCGCCGATGTCGCAGGTGTTCAGGTCGTAGTCGTACAGCTTGCCGGTGACGGCGGACCCGGCGACGCCGTTGACGTAGAAGCGGACGGTGGACCCGTCATACGTCATGGCGACGTGGTTCCAGGCGTTAGGTGTCAGAGCCAGGTTGCTGTCATACGCCGTGGAGCCCCAGTGATCGACGTACAGTTCGTATTTGCCCACCGCGGCCGACCCTGACGTCCCCGCGATCCCAAAGAAATCGCCATGCCCTGAGGTTCCCCCCGTGAAGATGGGGAGCCCGTAGCCCGTGTTCTGGCCCGGAAAGACCCAGGCCTCGATGGTGCGCGCGCCCTGGATACTGTAGGTGCCGCCGATGTCCACCAGGTCGTTCTTACCGTCGAAGCTGAACGCCTGCCCGACCAGGCCCTGAGCGAACGAGGTCCCGTTCAGGAGAGTACCCGGAGTGTTCCCCGCGATATCATTGGCGTTCCCGTCGCCGCTCCACCACCCGACCAGGCCGGCGGGCGTGGTGGCGACTGCAGGGCAGTCGCGGGCCTCCAGCGTTTCCAGTTGAGGGCGAAACGAGGGGCCTCGCCGCATCGGTGCAAGAAGTGATCGCTTGTGCCGAACGGAACGTTTGGGAGCGAACCAGCGTTGGAGCAGCGTTGTCAATCCCATCAGTCGATCCTTTCGTGCCAGGAGGAGTCATTGGAACAGAACGGTTTGGCCTCTGAATTCATGGAGCCGCATGATTGGCTGATTGGTGTTCCTGGCGATACCACGCTTCCAGGCGATCCATGAACTCCTCATCGCCCGCCACCACCAAATTGCCCCAGATACGCCATTTGCCTCCCAGGTCTTTGTCGGGATCGAAGTTAGAGGGGCGTGGATGGTCCGGAGAGTCCAGCTCCTTGATCCAGAGAATCCCTTTCCATTTCGGGGTGAGGCCGCAGTTCGCCTTGCAGGCTCGCTGAGCGAGTTCCTTGAGTGACACCTTGGACTCGGTGATAAACACGCCTCCAAATCCAGCCACCTCACGCTGGCAGTGTAACCCGTGGGCCTCGGCAAAGGACTGCAGTTCCTCCGCTGTAGCAAAGGCGATCTGCTGGGAGCTGTGCTGACGGACGCATTGAATGCTGGCGAACATGACTATCCCGCCCAGCAGGACGATGCCGCTCACCAGGACAGTGCGTTTGGAACTTCGCAACAGGGCGACAATCAGGAGCATTGGTTTCTCGCTTTCATCATGCGACCGTTATGAGGGTCGGAGCGCGCGCACGCTGTGCGTGCGGACGATCTCCGATCCGGGGCGTGTCACGCCTGGATTTACCCTTCCTTCGATTGCCTTCTCAGTATTTGCCCTGCAGTTGAACGCTGGCGCCTTGAGGGGCATGAACGCGACAACTGCTGTTTACTTTCGTTTGCTTGGATCGGTGGCGTCTTGCTGCGACTCCAGGCCAAGCACCTGTGCTGCCTCCGTGCGCAAGCGCAGCACTTCGAAATTTTTCACTCCCTGTTCGGTCAGCCGCTTCACGGCCAGGTCATACTGTTGGCGGGCTCGGGTTTTTTCTCCCAGCCCCTGCCATGCCATGGCGAGATAGAACCCGTCCAGCGCGGTGCCCCGTTCGCGCACCTTCTGCGACTCTTCGAGTGCCTTCACCGCGCTGTCCAACTTCCCCGCGCGCAACTGAGCGACTCCCAGGGTGCGCAGGATGTCCGGATCGACGGCGGAGATTGCTTTGGCGCGTTCCGCCAACTCGACGGCCTCGGTCGGCTTGCGAAACTGCGGGTCGGGACAACTTGCCAGGAACCAGGCTCGATCCTTTGCGCGAGCCAGATTGTCAGCGCGCGTGATCTTTTTCCAGGTCGCCTCCGCGCGGCGAAAGGCCTCTGCCGCCGCTTTCTTTTCTCCCCGGTGCCACAACAACTCTCCGTGTGCCTGTTCAAGTCGTGCTAAATCGGGCAGTGCTGTCAAACCCTGGATGATCTCCGGAGGGACCTTGTCGAACAGGCTCCGTGCTTTCTGGTAGTCGCTGTCTGCTTGGTCCTCACGCCCCAGGGCGAACCGAACCATTCCCCGAAGCGACAACTCCTGTGCTTCTTGCAGCTGCAGTAACGGGAGATAAACTTGACCTTTAAAGCGCGCGGGGATGGTCTGGGTCAGAGCGATCGACCGATTGAGGAGTTGTTCAGCCTCGGCTGGCTTGTCCATCGTCCGTTGACGGCGCGCAGCGGAATAGAGCAACAGCGGTTCGTTGAACAGGCGCGTCTCGGCCTGTTTAGCCCCGCCTCCCTGCCAGTCCTCGGGCACAAGCGTATAGAGCATCACCCCCATGAGGGAGTAATCGACGCCGAGGCGGTAGCTTACCTTTTTGTTCGTCCGATCCGCTGTCAATAAAGTGCAATGGTAGGCCAGGTTCAGGATCTCGGTGTAAAGATCGTTCAGATCCTTCTTGTACTGAGGTTCGTCGGGGAAGCGGTCCATCAGATCGCGACCCATGGCAATTGCCTTGCGAAAACGCTGTTCTGCCTGGTCCTGTTTCAACTGATAGACGGCGGCCATCCCCAGGCCAGCGTACGCAGCCATCGCTTCCTTTTCTCTGCCTGGGACGTGTTCTGCCTGAGTGGCGACCGACAACAGAAACCCTTCTGAAGCCTGACCAGACGTGCGAAAAACCTTATCCAGTCCAGCCCGATAGCCGAGATGAAACTCCTTGATGTAGGAACTCAGCATATGTCTCCAGGCTGTCACCGCAGAGAACAGACTGTCCTCTGCTCGGCGGGTCGCTTGCTGGGCGACCAACGTGGCTGCGTTGGCAGCGGCCTCCTTTTGTTCCGCTCTCTGCCGCTGCCGATTCTCCTCCGCGTAGGCCCCAAGAATCAGCACCGTGCTCGTAACGGCAACCACGGTGAGTAGCAATAACGCAAGGGCTGTCACGGAAACGATGCGTTGATGCCGTGCCATCCATTTCTGAAGTCGATACAGCCGGGAGGGGCGCCGTGCCAGGATAGGAACCTCGGTTTGATACCGTCTCAGATCCTCCGCTAACTCCCTGGCGGAGTGATAACGCTCACTCGGTTCCTTGGCCAGCGCCTTCAGGACGATGGTTTCTAGATCGATCGGGATGGCTCGATCCAGAGAACGCGGATTTTTCGGATCGTCAAACGTGATTTTGCGCAGGATCTCTTCGCGATCCTCTCCAGGGACGGCAGGGCGCAACGTCAGCAATTCATAGAGGGTGGCGCCCAGGGCGTAGACATCGGTGCGATGATCGACCAGGCCATGCTTCGCCAGCGCCTGTTCCGGGCTCATGTAACGCAGGGTGCCCAGCACATCACCGGTCATGGTCAGCCCGCTGTCACTCCCCGTGCGTGCCAGGCCAAAATCAGTCACCCACAGTTTGCCCTGCGCATCCAGCATCAGGTTGCCGGGCTTGATGTCGCGATGGACGATACCCAGGCTGTGCGCGTGTTCCAGCGCCTCGGCGGCGGCGATCCCCCATTCTGCCACCCGGCGAAAATAGGCGCTGTCACGTGGTTGTCGCTGCGTGGTCGCGTTTGCCACGGCTAATGTCTCGGCAGTCGGTGGGTACGCCGTGGTGGCATCCCTGGCGACCTCGGGCGCACCCCGTTGATGGATCACCTGGGCCAGCGTCTGGCCGTCGATGAACTGCATGGCGTAGTAGTGCACCCCGCGTTCACAGCCGACGCCATAAACCGGCACAATGTGTTCGTGATGCAGACTGGCCGCCGCCCGTGCCTCGTTCTGAAAACGCTGCAGATGACGCGGATCCATCATCGCCGCGAACGGCAACACCTTCAGCGCCACCCGTCGCTGCAGGCTGATCTGTTCCGCCTCGTAGACCACCGCCATCCCGCCCCGACCCACCTCACGCAGAATGCGAAAATCCCCGAGCGTGCCGGTCAACCCTGTCTCGGTAGCGGGCGTGCCTGTCGAGGGCGCCGAGGGGTCCTTCAGCCCATCGAGGACATTCAGAGCCAGCGCCAGGCGGCGGATCTGCTCGGCTCGCTCAGGCATCCGGGCCAGGTAG
>JAKOSN010000236.1 GCA_029777335.1 Planctomycetota bacterium | reverse complement strand
GACGGGAGGAGTGTCGTAGGCAGTCGCCGGGAGGGTGACGAAAAAAGCATTCCCAGGAAAGGAAGAAGCCTTCGCCACGACGGCGTGGTAATCTGAACGGCAGAGTTCCCAAGAAGGAACGACCAGTGGACTATCCCCATCAGGTTCGTGGCTGGTTTTGAAGCGCCCATACGTGGCTGGTTCTGAAGCGCCCAATGACACGTGGCGTTGATCTGACATTGCAAGTTTTGAAAGATCATGTATTTGCGGCGTGTTGCCGCCCATGTTTGTATTGTACTCATGCAGTGGTCGCATGGCCAGTTGTTGCAGAAGAATTGCAGAAAATCCCTCGGCTTGCCGAACGGTTGTAGCACCAAGAAACGCTAGGCTCCGGACTGGTTGATGCGGCGTTCGAGGTCTGCCAGGATTGCGAGTATATCGTCGAAGGAGGCAGGCTCCGAGAGGTACATGTCCCGCATCGCCTGGTAATCGCGTCGCAGTGCAGGCAGACGCGCTGGCGGCGGGACGACACGAAACGTCCCTGGCTTGGCAAGGTGGTAGCTGGCCCACGAACTGCCAAAGAACTGCCCCTTCCACGCTACAACCCGGTCCCGGAGATCGTGCAGGTCGCTGGCCGCGCTCGCGGCGGGGTGCTTTGCCAGTGCTGCCGTGTCCGCGTAGTGGCGGGAGAAACGGTCGGGCGTCGGCTTGTCGGCCGGCCGGTTATACTCGGTGTGGAGGATGGTCGCCTTTTCCCAGAAGCTCCGCTCCACTTCCAGCGCCACGACTTCGCACTGCCAGTCGGGAAATGCTACGGGGAGAGCATCGGCAACCCACGGCCGCACGCCATGACGGCCGACCGGCTGCTGGTCGGTGAGCGAGCCGAATTCCAGCTTCACTGCGAGTTTCAGGTAATCGAAGCCCGCTGGTTGAGACGATGGGTAGTGGAACAGGAGCACCGGCGAGTTGGTGTGGGCGTCCACCAGGAACTCGAACCGCCCGCCGTCGCGCTCCCCGAGCACTGCCTCCACGGCCGCTTCCAGAGCGGGCGCGATCTGCGTCTTCACCGCCTGGGCGCAGGCAGCCTCAGCCTTCGCCATCCACTTGCTCGCCTGATTCCTGCTCGTTCCCGCCTCCGGTAGTTTCAGAAACTCAGGCGACAGCGACAGGTCGAGGTCTTCGGAGAACCGCTCGATGACGCCGAACACCTTCGACAGCGACGTGCCGCCCTTGAACACCAGGTTACCGGCGAACTCCGAACCGAACAGCAGGCCCAGCAGCCAGCACACCCAGAAGTCCTTCTCCAGGAGTACCGGCGATACGTTCCGCCGAATGGCCGCCTGCTCAATGTACAGGCGGCGTTCTTCGGCCGGTAGGGTGAGGAAGTGGAGCCTCATGCGTTCTCCTCGGCCAGCTCCCGGAAGATCGGGTGCATCCAAGCCGGGGCCAGCCTCAGATCCTTGAGGAGTTCCCGCCGCTTGTCAGCCGGGAGCGTCCGCTTCAGATGTTCGCGCCGCTCCTGGGTGATGTGCTCCTCGCCCAGCTCGCGAAGGGCTTGCATCAGGAGGCCGCTCAGCCGGCCCGCTGCTTCCATATTCCTCGGGGTCGTCCGCCGCAGCTGGATTGTCGTCGGCCCAATCTTCACCGTCCGGCTCGGGCCGTCGGTCAGGAAGACCGCTTTCGCCGGCACCTGTTCGGACAAGCCGAGGATGTTGGCCGCGTAGGCTCCGGCGGGCTGGAGCCGGGTGCGGTCGCGGCTGGCCAGCGCCTGGGCCACGGCGTCGGCGGAAGGCGCGAGCAGACCGAGTACCGGGTGCTCCTTCGGGAAGTCGTACACCCCCCGAGCCAGGCGGCGGATCGTTCCTTTTTGGGCGAGCCGGTGCAAGGCTAGATCGACTGCTTCACGGCTGCCGAGGTCGAGGAAGTCGGTCGGAACGAACACCGAGCCTCTTTCCCACCCGTGGATGCGAGCAAGTATCCGTGAGTCAACGCTTTGCGTCGCTTTTCTGATGCCAGTCATGTAAGGAATTCTACCCTATTTTTCTTACAAGGTCAAGCGACAGGTGAACAGGAAGCCCTAGCCCAGCAGTAGAAAGCGACTGTAGATTGGGCCGCATCCCCTGGGAATCTGACTAGCGACTTGAGGCTGAGTTGCGGGGGATTGGTTTTTCTTGTAACGCGCGAAGACTTGGTCCACAATACGCTGGTAGCGGCAGCGCCGAGCGCTCGCTTCAACTAAACTTGGCCTTGAGCCAAGGGCCGGGGTGCCCCCCACTCGTCATGTCCCACCTGTGTCTACGAATCCCACAAAGAGCAACCGGTCTCCTTGAGGTTCCTCAATGCCTAACCGGCCGAGTAAAGTGAAGCCCCGTGTAATATGGGCAATTCGCTGCCGCTCAGCGGCGGAGTAGTGAGTTGCTTCGGCCACTCCCTTAAGCACGAACGGATGTATCGTCAGGTGACGATGCCAGCCCATGTGTTCGCAGACCGTCTGGGCGATCGCCCGCCCGGTCGAACTGTAATTCCCGTGCAAATCCGGCTCTAGTCTGTTCACCATCTCGGCTACCGCACGGTACGCAGACGGCGTCGCACAGGTGCCCCACACAACGAGCTGGGACCCCGTTTCCCTCACCCACGCCATCATGTCGGACCGGCTCGCCCACCACAGGTCGGCGATGTGTCCACCGCCCTTCGTGTCTTGCCCGGCTGCACTAAGGCCGAGGTAGAGAACGCGGAGAGGTGTGGTGTCCACCAGCTTCAGCGTCTGCCATGCCGTCATGAAGAAGCAGCATGGCTTCCGGGCTGAGTCGATGCCGAGATACAGGGTGTCATTGTACTTCAGCTCGCGATTTAGGATCGCTGTGAAGTCTTCGTAGCTGGGTGCAATGATCTCCTTGAGGGTGGCGACAATGTCCGGAGAATCGCGGAAACCGCCCCCCCGGTAGATTTCGACCGCGAAGCAGTTTCTGCAATCCGAGCGGATCTCAGCGGGGCGAATAATGCCACTGGAACTAGCCGAAGTCGGGGAGGGCTGTATAACCCTTTTCGTCCCTTGCGTGATGAGTTTGGCGACGGAATTGATACTGGCCTCGCCCAACAGGGCACCCGGTGGGAGGCGATGGTGGAACCTTGCCTCCACCCAGCAGGCCGCATCGGCTGCCGCCATAGAGTCGATGCCCAGTTCACAGAGGGGCAAGTCTTTGTCCAGCGGCCCCTCCTCCCCCACTTCAGCAGCCAAGTAGCCAGCAAACTCCGCTGCTACGTCTTTTTCTAGTAATAGGACATGCTTAGAATCAGTGCCGGGGGACGCCCCAGACCCAGCAGGCTCTGCCGTTTGGCCTACATTATTAAGAAGGCTGAGCAGCCGGCGGTTCGGCCGGCTCCCGTACAATGATGCGAAGCGTTCCCAGTTAGCCCGAGCGACCACGGCCCCGATGGACCCCGAAGCGAGTAAACGTCCTAGGGTGAGCAGAGCGTGGTCCGGGTCGAGGCCGTGAAGCCCCATCCGCTCGAGGGAGTCGAGCATCTCGTCGGTTGCCATTCCCCCGCCGCACCAAGGCCCCCAATTGATGGAGATCGCTGGAAGCCCTAGCCCTCGGCGGTACGCTGCCAGGCCATCGAGGAAAGCGTTTGCGGCGGCATAGGATCCTAACCCTTTCGCACCCCAGACCGCAGAGATGGAGGAAAAGTTCACAAAATAATCCAGAGGAATGTCACGAGTCAGCTCGTGCAAGTTCCAGGAACCATCCACCTTGGCCCTTAGGACACGGTCGAGGTGGGTTTCCTCGATCTCCTTCGCGTCGCGGTGCTCGGCAACTCCGGCCAAGTGAAAGACTCCCCTAAGCCGCTGCCCCCCATCTCGAAAGGGCTCCAGGACGCGGGCGACCGCTTCGCGATCCGCAATGTCGGTGGCGACGACTTGGATCTCGGCCCCCGACTCCCGCATTTTCCGCAAACGACCCTCCCTCGTTGACTTTGTCTCCCCCCCGCCGAGCCCTTTACGGCTTAGCAACACCACTCTGCGGCCCCCCTGGCTGACGATCCACTCAGTTAGGGCAAGTCCGAGGGCCCCTAGCCCCCCAGTGATCAAGTACCAGGCATCGGGGAAGAATGCCGGTTGGGCCAGTTCAGCCGGGAGAGCGGCCGATACCAGGCGTCGGACGAGCCGCTGTCCTCCCCGATAGGCGACCGCGGTTTCGGTGGAGACGGCTAGTACATCTTCGGCGGCGTTCCGAAAGTCGTCAGCAGCCCAGCTCATGTCGATGTGACATCCCCAGACCTCAGGGCTTTCCACCGACAGTGTGGCAGCCAGCCCGGCCAGGGGAGCCTGCTCAAGGTTTAGATGTCCGAGATCGGCCGTGACACAAGCCCCCCGGGTGAGCAGGAAGAGCGAAGCTTTCCGTAGCTCAGACGAGTTCATAACGTCGCGGATTGTCTGGGTCAGCGTGAGAAGATGGGATCGGAGCCGTGAGAGGTCGGGGGTGCGTGCCGCCGGGTTATCCGCAGCGATTACTACGCGGACGTCTTCCAACCCGCTCCCCAGTGCGAGAAGACTGGGTAATGCCTCCACGTTGGTCAATTCGATGGTCACTCCGCAAGCCCTGAAAGCATCATTCAGCGAGGCGACCTCGGCGGTCGGGTAGGCGATGATGATGACGCGGCGTATAGCTGGATCACGGCGGGGGGCATCAGGGGCCGACGACCACGCGGCGGACAGAATGGTGGAACCGCTTAGGTCCCGTTCTGGGGAGAGCGATCTCGCCAAGGTGCCTAACCGGTCCACCGCTGCCTCGGAGGTCACTTTGGGGAGAACTTCCAGCACGGCCGCTCCGGACGTGAAGCCACCGCCGAACGCACAGAGGCCGATCAACTGCCCAGAGCCAAGACCAGGCAGGCAGTCCTGGAGAGCAAGCGGGATGCTGGAGGATGAGGTGTTTCCGATGTTCCGGATATTACTGAACACCGGTACGGGCAGCTGCTTCCGCACAGAATCCAGGATACGCTGGTTGGCCTGGTGCGGCACGACGATGGCGAGCCGGTCGATGGGCACACCGATATCGGCACACGCGCGCTGCATCCCGCCCACCATCGAACGCACAGCTTCCCCGAAAACTAGCTGGCCTTTCATCCGTATTGGACCGCCGCCAGCAGGCATCACGAGGGCGTGATCCCTGTCGTCTTTCGCAGAGAGTTCTGGGGGGTACAGGCGGTAGCGGGCTTCCGGCAGGTGCTCCTCGCCGACCACGATGGTGGCTGTGGCGGCATCCCCGAACAGAACGAGGGTATCTAAATCGTCTGCGTCTAGTGACCGGGAGACGATCTCGGACGTAACTACGAGTACGCGGCCATGCGGCCGGGTTTGCAGATAGTCGTGGGCAAGACCCAAGGCGTACAGATAACCGGAACAGGCGGCGTTGACATCGAAAGCTGGGATCGAGAGGCCTGGCCGGTCAGCCGTGAGTTCGGACAGGAGCTGGCAGGCCAACGAAGGTATCGTCTTCGGAGGGGAGCCTGTGCTACACACAATCAAGCCCATCGAGTCGATCCCGAGTCCGGAAGCCTCCAGTGCCTCGCGGCTAGCCCTGGCGGCCAGCGTCAAGGCGTCTTCGCCTTCTCCGGCCCAGTGACGAGTTTCGATCCCGGTGAGGTGAGCTACCTCAGCTGATGTTCGCTCCTGATGTCGGATCAGGATTTCGTCGTTTGTGACGAGCCGGCTTGCTGGAAGGGCCGCGATAGCCGCAATCCCGACCAACCGTGGTCCAGGAGTATCTATCCTGGACACCTCACGGACACCGGACTTGGCTGGCCTCCTGGAGAGCCTGGGCAAACCTAAATCCTCACAGAACGGTGAGGTGAAACGGACTGCTTGCTCGGGCCTAACGGCTAACAGCGGGGAGTTGATCCGGATGTATTGATCCTCTGTGGCGTACACTGCTTCGACCGTTCCGGAAGCCGGGGAAGCCATATCGAATACTGACTTGCTGGCCTCGATAGTGGCAACAATAGCGCCAGCGGCGACCTGGGACCCCGGACGAACGTGAAGGCGGAGGATGCAGACAGTGTCGTCGGAGGGTCCGCTGGCAAGTGCTCTGACGATGACAAGCGACCCATCCTCCTCGCCTGGGGGTTCCTCCCACGCTAGATCCAAATCGAGAAGGTCGGCGGCAGCGGCAAGTGTGCTCCGAAATGACGGTAGCAGGTCGTGTTGGTTGGCGAAGTTGCAGGGCAGAAGCGTGTCGGGTCTTGCAATCCGACCGCACCGAACCGCACGGACTGCCCGCTGAGCCACGACAGCCAGCACCTCCGCACCCATCCCACAGGTGACATTGTCTTCATGAACAACCAAGAGCCGCCCGGTGCGGTTGACTGAGCAAAGCACCGTATCCTCGTCCCAGGGCGAGAGAAATTGCAGATCTATCACTTCGGCCTCGACCCCGATCTTCCGCAATGCGTCTGCCGTCCTAAGGCAGATCGCCACGGTGTTGCCCCACCCGACCAAGGTGATGTCCCGACCAGCCAATGTAATCCGGGCAGCCCCGAAGCTTACCTCCCGCCGGTCAATCTCTTCGGCGACGTTCAATGCGGCCTTCGGGTAGAAGAAGAGCGTCGGGCGAGAGGACGAGAACGCTGCGTCGAGCAACCCGCCAGCGTCGGCCGCGGTGCTGGGCATGAAGACATCCACTCCGGGTGTGTGGATGGCCAGTGCCTCAAGCGACTGCGAATGAAAGGGGCCGAGCCCGGGCCGGTAAGCCCCACAGGGGATCATCACAATCACAGGGGCCTCCCAGTCACCCCCGGTTCGCCAATACATGCTGCCCAACTCGGACAGTATCTGGTTGTAGGCTAGCGGAAGGAAGTCTGCAAACTGGAGAAAGGCAACTGGTCGTTGGCCGGCCAAGGCCCGGCCGATGCACGTGCCCACAATCGTCGCTTCGGAGATAGGGGAATTAACCACTCGTCCTGGAAATGCGGTGCTGAGTCCCTGCGTGACCCCAAATATATCTCCCTTGGGATCCTCAATGTCTTGCCCGTACAGAAAGACCCGAGTATCCGATTCTAGGTGGTGTCGAAGAGTGTCGCGGATGGCTTCCCGCATCGTGAGGCGACCTACCCGAAGGGATTCCTGACGTGAAGCGAGACGGCCCGTCAAATCACGGGGGAGGGGAGCCTTTGCAACTCGGACAGTGGTAGGCTGGCGACCGACCAGGGCTTCTTCTTTCGCGGCGAGGACGGCCGCGGTGACCTCAGCCTCGATCTCTCGCAGTTCAGCCTCTGGTAGCCCTTCCTCGATCATCCGCTGCCGCAGGATCCGGACGGGATCGGCAGTGATCCACGCCGCGTCAATTTCCTCAGGGGATCGATACTTCCGTTGGTCATCTGATGTGGAGTGGTTCTCAAGACGGGCCACGGAGAGGACGACGAGGGCAGGATTCCGTTCCATTCGCATCCGGGTGACCACCTCGCCGAATGCCTCGTAGGCCGACATAGTGTCCGATCCATCAACGCGGCGGATAGGCAACCCGTAGAACTCCGACGCCTCACCGTCAGGACGGGAGAAGAAAGTCTTCTGGGCCGTTTGTGTGGAGATGGCCCAGCCGTTATTTTCGATGAGGAACAATACCGGTAGCTGGCTCCGGACTGCCTCAGCAAAGGCCTCAAGGAACTCACCCTCTTGGGTGGTCCCGTCGCCCGTTGAACAGACCACGATCGGGTTGGCGCTTTGTTCGCAGATAGACGCGGCGACCCCGACTGCTTGAAGGGCATGATTCCCCACAAGCGTGACACTACTCAACACGTTGTGCTCGCGGTCGGACAAAATATCAGGCAACTGCCGGCCGCGAGAAGGGGATTCTGCACGACAGCACGACGCCGCAAAGATGCGGGTTATACTTAGTCCCCTTAGGATGAGAAGGGCTTTGTCGCGGTAGTGGAGATGGAGCCAATCGGCCGGGATGAGGTGAGAGGCGAGGGCCGCCGACGCTTCGTGACCTGCCCCGGAGAGGTGGAAGAATGCATCGCCACGCCGGACAAGTTCCAATTGGTGGTTATCCACGAGACGGGCGGTGAACATCGCCCTATAGATTGCGAGAAATTGCGGAGTGGGCACAGATACTTCCTCCTGTCACCGGAGTTCGACCAAGCAGGGATCGACTTCCATAGACGGGATGCCGTGGCTTCAGTCAACGTGCTTCGACAAGCTGGCCGAGCCTGCGTTATCCTCGGTAAAACTAAATCCTTCAACTTTATCAGAATTAAGCGTTTCTTGAGGATTCTGGCTCGTTTTTCCGGCGGTTTTTCGCAGAAAAGTCTAACAAGAAGCCTTAATTCCGATAAAGTCTCTTGTTCACGGTGGTTCCGGGCATCCATAGCGCTTATCATAGGCCCACAGCGCTGATTGACCTTCACGGCCCTCGACTTTGACAGAAGAACCACAATAACACGAAAACGAAAAAGAGCAGCCCCGATCAGATCCGGTGGCCGCTCTTTTCCACAAGCCCTTGGCGATCGCTTATCGGTCAATCCGATCACCGGCGAGCGTGAGAGTTACCGATTGCCAGTGGTGTGACCTTGAGGGGGCTGGTACGAGTCGTCCTTGACCGAACTCAACCCGGAGCGGTAGTCGGCCAGGGCTTTCTCATACGCCGCGAGATCAGCGTCGTATTTCACCTTTGCACTGCGGTACTCATCCGCCCTGCTCTGGAGATCGCTGCGTTGGGTAGCCAGTTTCGCCTTCTGCTCCTTGGCGCGTGCCAAGGTTTCCTTGTCCACGAAGGAAGCTGCCTTGGCTGAGAACGTCTCCTCCGTGCCGAGGTCAGTTCCAGCAGCGTCTTGAATCTTAATCGAGGCGTGACTCAAATCTGGATACTTCTGCGCCCTTTCCTGGGTGCTCTTCAAAGTGCCTGCTACCATCTTTTTCAACTCGTCTAGGGTCTTTGGTCCGTTACCGAAGTCGCCCCAGTGACCCCGATCTACACCGTCATTACGGCTCAGATCAGGGAACCATTGTGCGATGCGAAACGGGCCTTCCGGAGCTACCTGCCCCGCCGTCTCCCGTGCGTTCCTAGCTTCGTCAGTTGAGAGCGTCTGGTCATTTGTAAGAAGACCGGCGCGCAGCTACTCCAGCCGATCTTTTTCGGCATCGAGCGCCTTCTTCATCTCTTCGAGTTTCTGCTGTTGCGCGGCGAGGTCGTTGAAGGCTTTTACCCGTTTCAGCGAATCCGCATTCACGGGCGTCATTGTCTCCTGACGCAATGCCAGTGCAACGCCATTCTAACGGGTGCAGAAGAATTGCAGAAGACTTGTTTTCTGCACATCAGGGCAAGGAGTCCGGTTTCGCCGTAACTCCTTGCCCTTTTGTAGTGCCGGAGACAGGACTTGAACCTGCACTGCCAGTTAAGGCAACCAGGCCCTCAACCTGGCGCGTCTGCCAATTCCGCCACTCCGGCTGGTTAGCATACTCTTAACTTAGAAGGTTTTGGGGGCAAAGCAAGTGCCATTTTCGCCATGGCGACGATTCAGCTCGAACTCGCTCGCCTCGGTCAGGACACCATTTCACGATTGCAGGTTCTGCAAGATTTCTCGTTTCGACACCAGACGCTGTCCACGGCATTCGTCGATCTTCAACGCCTTCAACAGACGGCGCCGCAGTTCTGCCTGGACGTTCTCAATCGCCGACGGTGCAGTGCTTGGCAGGGTGATGGTCCCACCGGCCCGGCGATCGTGCCCGCCTGCGGACCCCATCGTGCCCACCACCTGACGCAACATCTCGCCGGCCTGGGCATCCTCCACGGCAGCACGCACCGAGAGCACCAACTTGTCCTTGTACACTCCGGCGCAAACGGCCCAGTCCACCTCTTCGAAGCGAATCAGAAAATCGACCACCTCAGCGGCCAACTCCGGTTGCGGTAACTCGTTCACCCAGCTAATGATCAGACGATCATAGATAAACGAACTCTGCAACGCCTGAAGCATGCATTCAAAATGGCGTTGCGGTAAACGCGCATTGCGGATGCGGGCGAGCAAATCCTTGTCTGCGAGCGGGTAAAGGAATAACAACGCGATATCGTCCAGTTCACTCGCTTCGCGAGGATACCCGCTGAGTTCCGTCTCGATGCCGTAAAGCAAACCGGTCGCCAGGCGCGGAGGGACGGTGACATTTTGTTCAATGAGATAACTCGTTACCACTGAACAGGTTGCACCAAGCCCCGAGCGCACATCGACAAAAGGAACTCCGTCCGTGTTGCCCTTGGTGTCGTGATGATCAATCACCGCATAAATCGGGATATTCGGATCGAAGGTGTGACGGCCAGTGCCAGGTTGGCTGTCCACCATCACCAGGGCCTCGCCCTCCTGAAATTCCACCTTGCGGATGGGCACCAGCGGGATGTTTAACAGGTCCACCATGGCCCGGTTCTCGGCGCGACTGATGAGCCCATCGCAGGTCAACCGGGTGGGCTTGCCGAGACAGGTTTCGACCAGGTGGGAGAGAGCCATCATGCTGCCCAGGCTATCCGGGTCCGGGTGGACATGCGAGACAAAAGTTACAGCGGGCACCTGGGTCAGGCCGTCCAGAAACCGATCGGAGCGACGAATTACGGTGGAACGGCCATTCATTCGCGAGTCGGCGCATTGGCGCGCCATAGCTCTAAGCCCTCCAACAAACCTGAGAAAAGCCCTCCTGGCACTGTACAAATTATACGGGGCTTCTCGACTTCCGCCAAGAGGCCGGGGCTTCTCCTCGCTGTTCGCGACCTCGTGTCGCAGAGGACTCGTCATCCACGGGCAATCGGAACCGAGTACATTCTACTCCTGCTCCGCACTCAACTGTTCCAACCGCTGCCATTGCTCGATCGTGACAGGCACCACTGATAAACGAGGCAAGCGGACCAGTTCCCACTCGCGCAGGGCGGGATCGTTCTTGATGCGCGCCAGCGTGACCGGATGAGTCCAGCGACGCACGGGCACCAATTCTGGCACCGTGCCTTGCTCGTGCGTTACCAGGGCGGCCACCGTCATTTCTCCCACGACCGCTTTCTCGTTCCCGGTGTGATAGAACAGAACGCGGTCTCCCGCACGCACCTCACTCAGATACCGCCGGGCCAGAGCATTGTTGATACCGTCCCACCGGGTGCGACCCTCCTGTTCGAGTTTCGCATAGTTATAGTGCGTCGGTTCCTCCTTGAACAACCAATACCCCGTCCTTGCTGTCGATGCCATTATGGCTTGAGCCTCCTGCCGTAACTTTTTCTTCAGTGCGAGCAACAACCGCTAGGACAGGGCGAGTATCCCTGAGATATCCACTTCACCTGGTCGGCA
Organism: Planctomycetota bacterium; assembly: GCA_029777335.1. Lineage (GTDB taxonomy): Bacteria > Planctomycetota > Planctomycetia > Gemmatales > Gemmataceae > JAKOSN01. Next base: position 52,324 of record JAKOSN010000236.1, on the reverse strand, counting down.
AAGTTTCTCGCGCCGTGCCCAAAAAAAAATGTCCTTGCTGATGCCCACCCCTTGTTCCCACCAGCCATGACGTAGAATGACAACGTCGAGCGAGAACGCGAGGCTCAACTCCCTCGATCCCTTGTGAATTGCACCCTTCGCTGGTTGCGCCTCGCGTCTCTTTTTCCCTTCGCGCCATTTGCTCGCGCAAGGTTGCTTCTCCCTTGCGTTCCCTTCATGTCTTGGCTTGTCTGAGGAGGATGCCATGCCTATCGTACTCGATCAGCAGCAGGAAGCGGCTCGTACGAGTTTGCCCCTCGAACTTACCCCCGATAAACCGGCCTCCTGGTTCCTCCCCTCCACGCGCTGGGAAGAAGAGGAGTTTCCGGTTCTTCCGGAGGCGCGCTGCCTGGCGCGGTGGATGGATTTGAACGCCTGACGACCGCGCTGGCTTCCTTCATCTTCTTCCACATCGTAACTTTTTTCCCTACGTGTAGCAAGTGTCTGTCAGGGAGCGCCCCCGCTCCGGGGCTCCAGCCACCGATTGATGTGCACTCGCTGCACAGGAGTTAAGCGTCGATTTGGATGCGTTTGCTCCATATCGAGATTCAACGCCTGCTGCGCCATTTCTCGACATTCGGTGGTTTTCCCCAACTCGGAGAGCACCGAGGCGCGCTGATAGTACCAGCGGGGATCCGTCGGATCGAGCTTGATCAAGCGTGCGATTGCTGCTTCCGCCGCTTCCCGATGAGCTTTTTGCTCCCGGGGGAAGTTCACCAGGCCCGCGGCGAAGCGTTCCCGCAGCTGATACTCCAGCAACAGCAATTCGGTCCCCATGGGATCTCGGTGCTGCCCGACCCGAGCACAGGCCAGAGCCAGGTGGGAAATGGAATCGCTGAAGTCTTTTTCTTGCAGTGTCTTACGGGGAAGTACACTCCATGCTTCCCCGTACCAGTGACCCAGCTGGGCGATGCGGTGCGAATCGCCCGGATCGGCATCGCGGACCGCCTCGTCGAGGGGCAGAATCACTCCATCGAGCAGAAACTTGAATGGATTCGTGATCTGGCGTTTTCCCGATTCAGTGGGTTCGCCGCTCGTGGCTCGCTGGGTCAGGTAGAAACGTGCCTCGGCCATCGCCTTCAAAGCCAGCCCATAACTGCGCGTCACCGGCAAGAAGACGGTGGTGAGATAGGCGACCGCCACCCCCGCGACCACGGGAAAGGGCGCCACCAGCGCCAGCCAGTTGTTCCAGGTGGTGCCCAGCGCCCTCTCCTGCCGACAGCCCAGCGCCAGGCCAATCACGAGCCAGAGTGGGCCCGCCAGCGCGGGAAACGAGATTCCCCCCGAGACGAGCAAGTTGACCAGCACCGCAACCACCCCCGCCGTCAGCGCCAGACCCAGCTGACGCCTTGTCCAGGGGACATTCACCAGCAAGGCAAAACTGGCAAACCAGATGACTCCCCGCACTCCCGCAGTCACGCCGTACACGATGGCATCATCCGGGTGAGGCAAGGGCGCCCACAGCATCTCGTCGGGCGAGCGCCCCGTTTGTCGCAGCACATACCCCAGGAGCAACCCGGCCATGCCGCCAGCATAGAACTCTGCGTGCGCCCAGCGTGACGGTTTCTCTTCGGGCCGAGATTCCTCCCTGGGGGGCGCGGGTTCTCCCTGTGCTGCGCCGTTGGGCCACTTCCACAACATCAAGAGGAAGAAGAGGCCAAGCGTGCCGGCCAGGGCAGCGCAGGCAAACACGCCGCTGGTGGAGGTCAACTCCAGAAGAAAGTTGTGGGGATCGGTGATGGTTTCGTACGCCGTCGGGACCATGTACTGGGTGTAGTAGCGCCCAAAGTTGCCAGGCCCGACTCCGAGCCAGGGGTGATCCGTGATCATCCCCCAGGTTGCGGTCCAGTAGTCCAGCCGATTTTGCACCGTCCCTTCCCGTTTGCCAAAGAGCGACGAAGCCCAGCCCTGATGGATAAAAAGCGCTCCCAGTCCGGCGAGGAGAAGCACACCGGTCACGGTGATGGCAAGGTTGGCACGCAACCAGCGCCAGCCGAGCACCAGCAGCACAAAGAGCGCCGCCAGCGCCACCCCCAGCAGGGCGCCCCGGCTGTGCGAAACCCACAGCCCCGCGAGAGCGAGGAGCACTCCGCCCGCCGTTGCCCACGTCCGCCAGCCGGCGTGGAGGCGGGCACGCACCACCAGCGCTCCCAGGAGGGGAGGGATGAGCAGAGCCATGTACCCCCCGAAGGTGTTGGGATGGGCAAAGGTGGAATAGGCATGTCCCTGTTCCTGCACGCGAGCACGCAAGCCCTCCAGATAGTTTCCTCCCGGCACTCCGACCGATTGCCCTACTCCTTGCCCCGCCGGCGATTGTTTCAGTTCGTCTTCCAGATGGGCGCGCAGAGCGGGGAACTCCACCCCGTACTGAAAGAGGGCATAGCCCGCCGCCGTGAGCGCGGTCGCCAGAAGCACGGCGACGAGGGCATTGCGTTCCCCCTCCTTCACGGCCAGTTGCCGCACCAGGAAGAGCGCGACCAGAAACGCAAGCCACTCCCAGCCGATCAACCAGGCAGGGTGCTGATACTTCGCCCCCGTGGCGCTGACAAACACCAGCCCGACAGTGAGCGCTAACCCGATCTCGACCGGCCCAAGATGGAACTGCGGCTGTTTCCCCCACCAGCGCCAGATCGCCCACCCCAGTACGCCAATGAGCCACAATTGCGTTAACACCAAACTCGAAGTATCACTCCATGGCGCGAGCAGGCCGGGATCTTCTCCCAGGACGAGCGGGCGCGCCACGATCCAGGCTGTCAATAGCCCCAGGAGGATGCGGCGCAACAACTCGGGGCCGGCGCTGGCAGCAAGAGGCGAAATCTCCCCAACTGGCGTCGCGCTGTCCTGGTGTTTTTTCTTCCGTCGAGACACCGTCATTCACCCTTTCGTGTCGTTGCGCCGAACCCACAACCACCGGTCGACGACCGCTACCACGAGCCAGCCCCCCGCCAGAATGCTACCAACCAGCCAGCCTTCCCCGGGTCCTCCACGCGCCAGCAGAATCGCACCGATCCCACTGAGCAGGGCAAGGAGATGGATGACCCCGACGGCACGCGGAGGGGACAGACCGATCGCCACCAACCGATGCGACAGATGCTGCTTGTCGGGATGGAACGGACTGCGCCGCTGACGCAATCGTACCAGCACCACCGTGACCAGATCATACCATGGCACCGTCAACAAACCCAGTGACACGATCCACCACGGAACGGCGGCCGTGCTTCCGGGGCGCAACGTCACCACTCCCAGCACAAAGCCGAGGAAGTTGCTTCCGCCATCCCCCATGAACAGGCGCGCCGGCGGGCGATTGAACCAGAGAAATCCGCTGACCGCACCCATCAGCGCGAGAAACGGCCAGGCCGCGAGGTGCGCCTGGTCGCCTGCCATGACCGCCAACCCACCCGCGGCAATCCAGGTTACCCCGCCGGTCAGGGCATCCATGTTATCGAGCATGTTGAAGGCATTGGTCAGCCCCACGATCCATACCACGCCGAGGGAGGCGAGCAGCCACTCCGGGATCCCTGCCACTGGCGCTGGTCGAAACAGGAGTACCGCCCCAAACGCCAGCAGGGTCTGCACCCCCAAGCGAAAATACCAGGGCAAGGAACGCAGATCGTCGGCCAGCCCGAGCAGAAAGATCGGCAGAGCCAGAAAGAAACGCGGCTCGAAAGACACTTCCGGCAGCAGTGGTAACAGCAGGGCGGTGCCCATGGTCGCCAGGACGATGGCGATTCCCCCGGCGCGAGGCGTGGGATGAAGGTGCACCTTGCGTTCGTTGGGATGATCCACCAGTCCCAGGCGCGGGGCCAGGCGCAGGAGAAGGGCATTCAACAGCAAACTGATCAGGAGCGGAAAGGCGAACGCCGCGCCGAGCACCACCCAGGTCACGCGGATCCCTCCGCGAGACGTTGCCGATAGTAACTGCGTGCCTGCAGCAGAAAGGCATGCACACACGGTTGGCGATAGTCCGCGTAGGTCCATTCCCAGGGGACAAAGGCGCCGTCCTGATAACGCAACGTCACCTCGGCAAAGATTCCCTGACCAAGATAGATCCGATGGGCCTGGTCCTTGGTGGTCGCCAGCATGAACTTCCCCAGGGTGAGCAATCCCGGATCGAGATTGAGCGGGCGTGTTTCCGGATAGGTCCCCGTCTGGGCGAGTTCTTCCTCCAGGCGATTGGTGAGGAGCTTGATGCGCGGTAGAGAATCAGGAGAAACAAGATCGCGAAAGGCGATGAGTTGTTTGTTCAAATCCGCGCCCATGGTGCGTTCATAGTAGGTCGTTTGCGTAAACAGGTAGGGCTCTCCCTGCAGGGCGATCGGGCCGAGGTGTTCCTGCAAGCGCTCCAGCCCCCAGGTCAGGGCGGACGGATGGCGCGTGAAGACTGCCACCACCAGCAACACCGGAGGGATGGTTCGCACCTGCGCCATGTGACCTTCTCGATCGCGACCGGAGCAGGGAAGCGAGGCGCACGACCAGAGCGCCCTTCCTGCCATGCCGTGTCAGCGTAGCTTCGCGCTTTTGAGTAAATCATTGAGCCAGCGTCGATCCTCATCGCTCAAGGTGGTCGAGGGATCACGCTGGTAATCGATGCGCGCGGCAAACCCTCCCTGATCATAACAGCGCGTAAAGGCGTGATGCAGATCGATCACGGTATCGCGATCATCGGCGGCCAGGGGAAGACGGAAGCGGGGCAATCGTTTCTGTAACGTCGAGGTGTAGATCTCGTAGCGCTCGGGTTGCGCGGCCCGGGTTACGGTGACAGCATAATCCCAATCGGGGAGATTCTCGCGCGAATAATCCAAAAGCGGTTGCCCCTGCAAAACCAGGTCGATCTCAACCATGTTGGCGTTCACGGTCTTGCTATCCTGGCGGGTGTGCAAGTAAGCGCGCCGGCCAACCGCGGTGGTGCGATTGCCCGGGCTGGTAATGTCGAGCAAGGTCACCAGGCGGCCGTCACTCCGCTGGCGGATCTCGATGTAGTCCTCGTGATGCTCTTCCCGGACCACCGAGGTGAACAGCGCCTGTTCGGTGATATAAAAGCGCTGCCCAATCCGCGCCCGGTAGCGATCGCCCAGTCCTGGGAGGAGGGTCTGATAAAGGCACAGGACCAGGTGATGCTGGAACTGCGACCAAAGACCCTCTTCTTCAAGGTACGGATCCATTCCAGGGAAGGGGCTTGGCATGGCTGACTACTCCGTGGTTCGCAGAAAACCATGTCCGCGAAGGCAAGGGAATGTGGAATGTGAATTATACAGGAGGAGTGCGCCAGGGACTACTAGGCAATTTTCCCTTTTGCGCATGCGGGAAAAGACCAGAAAGATGCGCTCCCTGCGTGCGCGGAGAGCCGAAGGTCGCCGCGGTTTTCTCCGCTCGGCGCCTGCATCGCTCAGGGGATGGGGGGCTTCAGACGGACCTGGGGCGGACTGGCGGGCGGTTGCTCCTCGAAGATCGTCGTGCTTTCTTCTTCGCGCACCGGCCCGGTTGTCAATTCCTTGGCATCGAGCTCAACACGGAAACGCACATCCCCTGCCTTGAGTGCTTTCACCTTGATCTCGAAGCGAAGTTCCCCGCCTTCTTTGAGGGGCAGCGGAGCGAAGGTGATGCGTTCGCCTTCCACCTTGGCAGCGCTCGGTCCACGCGGTTCAACGATTTGCAGTTGCTGCGGGACAATGGCGGTCACGCGCACGTCGGTCGCGGGCGCTGTTCCGGTGTTGCGCACCACAAAGAGATAGCTAAATTCGCGACCCACCTCGACCGGATCGGTGTCGGTGATGCGCCCGCTCAGGCCGGCGACTCCCTGGAAGAGCGTTTTGACCTCCGCAGAGGCCGTCAGGCCTCGATCGCCCTGCACCGTGGCCTTGTTGACGATTTCACCTCCGCCCTGAACTGCCAGCATCAGGCGCACGGTGCGTCGGGTGCCAGCCGGTAACTGCCCCAGTCGCCACTCCACCTTCCCCTCGTTAACCTGTCCGCCATCGCTCACGTTGAGAACGCGCGTCTGCGCGGGGAGGGTGTCGGTCAGGATCAGGTTGGAAGCGGCTGCCGTGCCCGGGTTGGTCACGGTCAACTCATAGGTAGCCGGGAGGTTGGCATAGCGGCGTTCCGGCCCGACCATGTTCAACGTGATTTCGGGCTTCATCACCGTCACGCGGCTGGACGATTCCTGACGCAACCCCCCCGCCGCAGTCACCACCGCCAGGTTGGTGTAAGTCCCGGGTTTTTTGGAGATGACCTGGTATTCAATGGTGCGCCGTTGTCCTGCGGCCAGAGTTCCCAGGTTCCACGTCAGCAGGGTTCGACTCTGCGGTGTGGGTTTGCCTCCGGTGTATTCCAGATCACGCGGCAGGACATCACTCAACACCACCTCGGTCATGGGGGCATTCCCGGTGTTGGCCACTTCCACGCTGTAGTGGATCGGATCAAAAAGAAGGGCCTGGCTGGGGCCGGTCTTGCGCACGGTCAAGCTTGCTTTGGGCTGGATCACGCGCGTGGTCACGCACTGGCCGTGTTCGAACTGAACGCGAGCGCAATTCTGGATGTCTCCTGTCCCCGTGGGGCGCAGCACCAGGGTGATCTCCTTGGTGGCACAGCCTTCCATCGTTCCCAGGCGCCAGACTAGCTCCGGTTCACGCTGAGTGGGTTCCGGGGTGGCACGAACATATTCCGCGTTGCGCGGCAGGGGATCGCGCACCGTGACATGGTGGGCGGCGGCGCGCGAGCGATTGACCACTCGAATCTGATAGACGAGGTCCTGTCCCGGAGCAGTTTGAGCCGGAACGCGCACACTGATCGAGACCGTGGGAGCCGGCGGATCCACCGGGCCGTTCTCGGTCGCCGGGACGCTGGGAGGCGGTTCGGCCGTGGGTGGCTCGGGCGCTGGCGAGGCAAGTTGCGCCGTCCGCCCAGGAACGGGGCGCGACCCTGCGGTCAGCACTGGATGGCCAGCGAGTAACCCCAGCAGCACCGTTGTGCCCAGCAACGCCAACCACCAGCGACAGCGTTTGGTCATCGTCGTTCTCTCCCCAGTCCCGTTCCGCCCCAATTGTCGCTCATTCGGGCTTTTTTGTCTGCCCCAGTGATACCCTCGCCAGAGCCCTCGCTCCTTACCTCCCTTGCGCAATCGCTCCAGCCAACACCCTGAACGCCTTCGCCCCCCCTTGCTCCTGTGTCCGCCCCTTCCCAGAATGACTTCACCTGTGCAGCTGCATTGGATTCAGGCGACGGAGGCGGAGCGGCCCTCTGCGCTTTCGCGTTCCGCACAGGGCCTCTCTGGGAGAACCAGAGCCGCCAAGAGTTCGCGCTTCCTGGCGAAGTACCATTTGCTTCACCCACAAACACGCTTGACCTCACCGTCCTCTTTTCGGAGACATGGATATGTTGCGACGTTTCACGCTGTTCTCTTTGCTGGCTGTGGTGCTGGCGGTTTCTCCAGCGCCGGCCGATGAAGCGACCACGGCGACTGTGGCTCACCTGAAACTCTCCGGAAGCCTTGACGAGACCCCGGTGGCAGTCGACCCGATCCTCGGGGTTGCCGGGGAGAACTTCAAGAGCAAGCTCGACCGCCTGCGCAAGGCCCAGCACGATAAGTCGATCTCTGCCATCTATCTGCACCTCGACGGGTTGCAGATTGGCTGGGGGAAGCTCGATGAGTTAACCCGCGCCATCGCCGCCGTGCGCCAATCCGGCAAAAAAGTGTTCGCCTACCTGGAAGCAGGCGAAACCAAGGATTACCTGGTGGCCCTCTCCTGCGACGAGATCTGCCTTCCCGACGCAGGCTGGCTGATGCTCGTGGGCATGCGCGTCGAGGTCAGCTTCTACAAGGACCTGCTCGACAAACTCGGCGTGAAGGCCGACTTCCTCCAGATGGGCGACTTCAAGTCGGCCGCGGAGCCGTTCACGCGCAACAGCCTCAGCCCTGAGAATCGCAAACAACTGGAGAGCGTTCTCGACGATCATTTTGACCACGACCTGGTGGCGCGCCTCATTGCCGGCCGGAAAAACAAGAAATGGACTCCGGAACAGGTCAAGAAACTCATCGATCAGGGACCATTCACCGCCAAAGCCGCCCTGGAAAAAGGGCTCATCGATCGCATTGCCTATCCCGATGGGCTCAACGGTATCTTCAAGGCGAGTCTCAGGGTCGACCAGGTCAAGGTGGTCAAGGATTATGGCAAGGCGAAGAGCGAGGAACTCGACTTTTCCAATCCGTTTGCTCTCTTGAAGATGCTCGCGCCTCCCAAGCCGACCTCGTCACGCAAGCCGAAGATCGCCGTCATTTATGCCGTGGGGGCGATCAACACCGGGAAAGGCGGCCGCAGCCTGATGGGAGGCGAATCAGTCGGCTCAACGACAATGGTGGAGGCCATCCGCCAGGCCGAGGAGGATAAGACCGTCAAGGCGATCGTGCTTCGCGTCGATAGCCCCGGTGGATCCGCGCTTGCCAGCGATCTTATCTGGAACGAACTCCGGCGCTGCAAAAAGCCGGTGATTGCCAGCATGGGCGATGTTGCTGCGAGTGGTGGCTATTACATCAGCATGGCCGCGAACAAGATCTACGCCGACCCCGGCACGCTCACCGGCTCAATTGGCGTTATCGGGGGGAAGATGGCGCTGGCGGGGCTCTACGAGAAGGTCGGCATCAAGACCGAGACAATCACTCGCGGTGCCAATGTCGGGCTGCTGTCCGTGGATACGGGCTTCTCGAAAAGTGAGCGCATCGCCATGACAGCGCTCATGCGCGATGTCTACGATCAGTTCCTCGACAAGGCTTTGCTCGGCCGCAAAAAGGCGGGGCAGAAGATGACGCGCGAGCAACTCGTCAAACTGGCCGGCGGGCGGATCTGGACCGGACGGCAGGCGAAGCAGAACGGGCTGATCGACGAACTGGGAACCCTGAGCGATGCAATTGCCGATGCCAAGAAACGCGCACAGATGGCGCCGGAGAGCGAACCGGAATTGCTGATCCTCCCCAAACCGCGCAGTGCTCTGGAATCGCTCCTGGAACTGGCCGACGCGGATGTGCGCCTCGCGGCCCGGTTGCAAGGAGTGCCGGTGCTCGCCGAGATGCAGCAGCACCTGCGTGGGGCCGCCTCGTTGTTGCAGCTGCGGGGGGAGCGGGTCTGGCTGGTGGCTCCGTACGGGATTTCGGTTCGGTAACTCGCGACCGAGAGCGAACCCCCACAGCCCGCGCGAGCTTGCTCTCGCGCGGGCTGGGATCGTCTGATGGGGAGCGTGGTTTATTCCTTGGCCACCGTCACCCAGCGGCCCTCGCTTGCCGATTGGAGAATGGCGTCGAGGACAAACTGGGTGCGCAGCGCATCGCGGAAATCGGGCATCGCTGGCTGGCCCTTCTCCACCCCGGCGACAAAGTCCGCCACCTGATGCACAAAGCTGTGTTCATAGCCGATCTGCAGGCCAGGCACCCACCACTTCCCCATGTAGGGATGATCGCCATCCGAAACATGGATCGAACGCCAGCCGCGCACAATCCCTTCATCGCGGTGATCGAAGTATTGCAGACGATGCAGATCGTGTAAATCCCAGAAGATCGACGCGTTCTCGCCGTTGATCTCGAAGGTGTAGAGCGCCTTGTGCCCACGGGCGTAGCGCGTCGACTCGAAGGTTGCCAGCGAGCCGTTGCTAAACCGGCAGAGGAAGGCGCAGGCGTCGTCGATCCCGACCTTCTCGACCTTCCCTGTCTGGGTGTGCTTGCGTTCCTTGACAAAGGTTTCGGTCATGGCGCACACGGAGTCGATCGGCCCGTTGAGCCACAGAGCGGTGTCGATGCAGTGTGCGAGGAGATCGCCAGTCACTCCGCTCCCGGCGGCCGCGACATCCAGACGCCACAACCCGGCGCCGCCCTGGGGGAGTTCGGGGTTGATCGTCCAGTCCTGCAGGAACTTGGCGCGGTAGTGGAAGACCCGCCCCAACCGTCCCTGATCGATCAGTTGCTTGGCCAGGGTGACTGCTGGCACACGGCGATAGTTGTACCACACCATGTTGGGCACGCCGGCCTTTTCGATGGCCTCGACCATCTTCTTCCCTTCGGGGCCATCCATGGAGAGGGGCTTTTCGCACAGCACCATCTTTCCCGCGTAAGCGGCCGCCGTCGCGATCTCCTTGTGGGTGTTGTTCGGCGTGCAGATATCGATCACATCGATATCCTTGCGTTCGATCAACTGGCGCCAGTCGGTTTCCACACTCTCATAGCCCCAGTTGTCGGCAAAAGCCTTGACCTTGGCCGCATCGCGTGCGCAGGCCGCCTTGAGCACAATCTGATGATTCAGATCGAAAAAGTTGTTGACCTTGCGATAGGCGTTGGAATGCGCCCGGCCCATGAAGCCATAACCGATCATGCCGATATTGAGAGGTTTTTTCATCGTGGTCTCGACGGTGAGGGTTCAGAATCCAGGTGGCTAAAGTGGCGATACACGATGCGGGCCACCTCGGCACAGAGGCGATTCCCCGCATTCTCCGCGCGCCAGCTCTGATCCTTGTTCTCGGCGCTGAGAACACACAGAGCGACCGCGCCGCGGTCCAGGTAGAGTAGCCCGGCATCGGTGCGCGCCTGATTCACCGACCCGGTCTTGTGCGCCAGATCGACCGTTGTCGGCAGAAAGCGGGGAAACTTCTCGCGATCCTCGCATCGGCGCAGATGGCCCAGGATGCACTGTTTGGCCGCTGGCGGAACCTTCTGGCTCATCTGCAGCAGTTCCAGCAGCGTCACCATCTCGCGTGCCGTCGTGGAGCCCAGCCCGTATTTCCTGGTGCGTGCCGGATCGACAGACGTGGTGCTCCCCCGAAACACCTTGGCATTGAGCCGTGTTTCCTTCAGCCCCCACGCCGCCATGCGCTGGTTGACTGCCGCGATCCCCACCCGATCGAGCACCAGGTTGGTGGCGGTGTTGTCGGAGTGAGCGATCATCAGATGGAGCGCATCGCGCAGAGGGAAGGTCGTGCCCTCACTGAAGTTTGTGGTCAGAAGCCCCGAGCCGGGAACCTTGTCGTCCTGATGCAAGGTGATCCGATCCGTCAGCTTGATCTTCTTCTCGCCCGCCTGGAGATACGCCTCGATCAGAATCGGGAGCTTGATCAGGCTGGCGGTCGGCATCGGCTCATCCGCGTTCAGGTAGTAGCTTTCGCCAGTGGTCAAATGTTTGACCGCGATCGCCACCTTCCCCTGATGTTTCCTGGCCAGGGGAGCCAGGCTCGCCTCCAACCCGGGATCAGCCGCACACACGCTGGCCAGGAGCAGGCAGGGCACGAGTGTCATGGCGAGGACTCCGACGGTGGGTGGCGTTTCCAGGCTGTCCGGGGTGCGGACCGAAGCACGGCGAAGGGGAGGACGAAGTTCCGACTCCCCGGAACCTCGTCGTCCCCGACTGCTCCCCCGCTCAGGTGTGCGGCAGCGGCCTTGACCACCTTCAGGCCGCGTATTTGCGACGCAGTTTGTCCAGGAATACCTTGCTCTCGGCGGTCACGTCCCAGGCGTTGGGCCAGAAGCAGAGATCGACACACCACCAATCGTTGGGGATGCCGGCCTGGTTGAGGGCCGGGATCAACTGATCGAAATTCAGGACCCCCTGGCCGAAGGGTGCATGGGTGCTGGTGTCGTGCTCGTTCAGGGTGTTGTCCGAGTCGATCAGGTGCAGATGGGTGATCTTCCCCTTGAGCTTCTCCAGCAACTCCATCGCTCCGCCCGGGAGGGTTTCCTTCTCGCCGACCTGGTTGGCACCGATGGCGGCACACATGTGCGCGTGGCAGGTGTCGAAGAGCACCCCGAAGTTGGGGTTGTTCATCTCGTCGCGTACGAGATGCACGAGTTCGACGATCTCGGATGGCTTGTTGATCGGGAAGCCCGGCTCGAACTCCCAGCAGATGCGGATCCCCCGACTGGCCGCCAGCTTGGCACATTGATCAAACGCCTTCGCCACCCGATACAGGATCAGCTGAGAACGGAGGTTCGGCGGACAATTGAGTTCGCCCACCTTCTTCACGGGTTCGACGGTATCGACGCGAATGGTGTCGATCCCCAGGTCGTCGGCGAAGATCACGTTCTTGGCAAAGGCCGCAATAAACGGTCCGCTATCTTCCACACTCCACAACTTCTGCGACCAGAGATCGGCCGCCAGGGCGCTGAATTGCAACCCGTGCTCGGCGACGGATTTGCGCAGGGCCAGGCGCTTTTCGCGCGTGTCGCAGGTGTCGGGGCCAGGATGCGGATTGAAGCCGCCCAGCTCCACCCCCTCGTAGCCGAGGTGCTGCAGTTTGTGCAGAATCTCGTGGAAATCGTTGGTCGGCTTTTCCTGGTTGAAGATATAAGCCCAGGTCCCGATGGAGAGCTTTTTCATGATACGTGCTTCCTCAAGGTGCAACGGAGCGAACCACCCCGCCGGCCATTCGCTCCCGGGTTCTCGTTCGGTCCCTTAACTCTGGAGCTTCTTGTAATCGCCGACCGCCGGCAATGCCGAGCCATGAACCCCCGGGCCAAAGTAGCGCAGAGTCACGAGCGGCTCCTGTCCGGTGTTCTCGAAGGTCACGCCCTGGGTGGCGGCCTCGTGGCTGACGAACACCTCGTCCTCGGTCAGTTCGCCGTAGCGGATCATGGCGGGGGTTTGCAGCACCATCTTCCCCATCTTGCCGCTGCCCTGGACGGTGATCAACCCATAGGCGCCGTTGTCCTTGATCGTGACCTTCACTCCGGGGTTGATGGTCAATTCCTTGGCGCTGAACAGCTCTTCCTTGTGAACCTTGCCATAGACCACCCAGCGATCGACGTAGCCCTGGCTGGCGGTATCGGCAACCGGGATCGGTTCCAGATAATGGCTATCCTTGAAGCGCGGATTGACATTCCCTTCCCAGTCCAGCTGTTCCACCAGATAATCGAGATCCTTGTGGTACTTGGCGGGGACATCCTTGACCAGCAGGCTCCAGGGAACCGCACGGCCCTCGACCATCGATTGATACATGCCAAAGACGTCCGAGCCCCACTGCGGTTCGTACGTCACCAGTGAGCCTGGCGCATGGAGGATACAGGGCGGCACCAGCCATCCGGTCCCCGGTTGCAGACGATAGGCCTTGCTGTAGTTGATGATGCGATTATCGCCCTTGTTCCAGTCGGCGAGGCAACGCTTGATGTCGGCCTTGGTCGTGCCCGGTTCCAGCCCGAAAAAGGTATAGGGGAAGTTGTTTCCCAGGTAGTTCAGCTGGGGTGGAAAATAATACGACTCTGGTTTACCTTGCTGCCCGACCAGAGCCGCCTGTTCATTGCTCTGGTGCATGTGGTGGGGAATCGGACCGAGGTTGTCGAAGAACTTGCTGTAGACCGGCCAGCGCTGATACTTGTTCCAGATCGCCGACCCGACAATGGCGGCTCCCTCGGCTTCGATGGCTTCTTTCAAGGTGAAGACGCGTTTGCCCTCGTGGACCACATAACTGAGCCCTTCGTCGGGAGGGGCTCCTTCATTGGCGGCGGCGGTCGTGGAGCCAAACCAGCGTTCGTCGATCCCGCCACGATGCGCTCCCAGGGCGTAGACATCGTCGGGATGCAATTTCAGTCGGCGCCCCGGCATCAGGAAGGAGCGCGGCACCCAGGTGGGGGCCAGCCGTAGCATCCCTTCTCCAGCGGTTAGCACCTGCTTGATCTGGGCCGCGCTCGCCTTGCTCGTGGCGCGGGCCGCGGCCGCCTTGGGTTTGGTCGCAGTCGTCTTCTTTGCCATTTCTCGTCATGCTCCACAGGAACGGCCTTGCATCGTGTTAACTTGAGCCCGCACCGTGCGTCTTCTCTGTAAGGGATGCGTGGCCGAGAATGTCGCTCACCTGCCGTGGCGTGTTTGTAGCTTCCCCGGACGGGTCCGGCAAGCAGAAACTCGCTGCGCAGGCGTTTCGTGGCGGAATTGTCAGTGGATCCCTTTTCCTGGCACGGCACGGATCGCCGAGGGAGAGTTCTCCTCACCCGCCCCGTGCTTGTCCTTGAGAGGGCGGACCGAGGAGGCAGAGTCACTCACCTGGCGCAGGATGCATCTCCCGAGACCGCCTTGAAGGAGTTGCCCGTGGTGGAAGTGAACGACATGCCAGACCGCATTCCTCCCTGCCTGCTCGTCGCCCACACCGACGCGGTCTACCTGGCTGCGCTGAGCCGGGTCTTCCGTCGGCTCGGCTGGGATGTCTACCCGGCACACTCAGGGACGGAGGCCCGGCGCCTGGCGCATCTGTTGACCCCAGATCTCCTCCTGCTCGCCGCGGACTTCCCCGAGGAAACCGGCTGGCTTTCCTGCGATAAACTGCATCGCGAGATGCCCACCCTGCCGATCTATCTCGTGGTCGATCAACCTGCGGACATGCACACCCTCTTCGCCCAGTTTGTTGGCGCCCGAGGGGTGCTGGTGCGAAGCGCAGGACTCGCGGCGTTGCTCAACGAGATCGGTGCGCAGGGAATCGCGGTGGCCGCCTGACCGCTGCCGTCATCCGGTTCAGGGGGTCACCTCGAAGATGCATTCGATTTCCACGGGGATTCCTCCCGGGAGCGAGTTGGTGCCGATGGCGCTGCGTGCGCCCACGCCATTGTCTTCTCCGAAGATTTCGGCCATCAACTCCGAGAAGCCATTGATCACGAACGGTTGTTCCTTGAAGTCGTTGGTGGAGTTAACCAGCCCGAGTGTTTTCACCAGGCGTTTGACCTTGTCCAGCGAGCCAAGCGTGGTGCGCACCGTGCTGAGGATGTTCAACCCCACCGAGCGCGCACACAGTTTTCCTTGTTCGGTGTTAAGATTCTCTCCCAACCGCCCGACCAGCGGGGTCTTGTCGTCGATCTTGGCTGGTCCGTGGCCGGAGACGTAGAGAATGTTGCCCACCAGCACGGCGGTTTTGTACTTGGCCATCGGCTTGGGGGCGGCAGGCAGGGTGAGGTGAAGTTCCTGCAATCGGGTTTCGGGTTTGGACGGCATGCGTGGCTCCTGGCATGGTCAGGGGTTGCATCTCGAAAGCGATTGTCTTGTTCTAAGCTCGCTTCCCGTTGCTGTCAACGCCCTGAATCCAATGTCGCAGCCCGCGTTTCTTCTCCGGGGGTGAGGCGTTCACAATCCGCGCCGCGCCAGGTTTTGCACCAGCTGAGCAAAGAACGCCACCGAATCGAACGTCTCGGCCGGGTGGAGCCACAGGCCATCCGGGGTCTGGGCATAGTGATCGACGTTGATCGTTCCCAGGTATTCGCCCCAGCGCGCCGATTGCACAGACACCATCCCGTCATTCGGCCCTTCTGTGGAGGAGATCAACTGCCAGCCGCGACGCAACATCGGCGCCACATGGGCGCTGCCGACCGCTCCGCCGTAGGAGAAATACCGAACACGTGGACTGTCCGGGGTGCGCTCGTTGAACAGGCGACACGCCGCGGTCTGGCAATCGCGGAATCCCTCCACGTTCAGCCCCATCGCTTCCAGCGTCACCAGCACCGGCAAACGCCGCTGATATTGAGTGCAAAACCAGTCGGCCGCCGGCGAACCGCGATGAGGAGTGGAGATGGTTGTCAGCGAGGCGACGTGGTCTGCCATCCCCAGGTGAGTGATCATGTGGCGTGCATCGAGTCCGCCAAAACTGTGTGCGATGATGTTAACGGGTTCCTCGGTCCACTTCAGGATCTGCTCGCGCAACTCCTCGGCGCGCTGCACTACTCCTCCCGTTGGAGTGACATTGGGGTAGAGAGCACGCACGCCCCGCTCGCGCAGAAACTCCGCCAGATGCACGAAATAGTTGGTGTCCTCAGGCACCTGCATGCGTAACATGCTCATCGCCAGCATGCCATGGCAGAAGACAATCGGATGTCGCGGCACCCCGATCCCGCGCATCGGGCGGACCAGGGGTTCTGAATGTGGGGGGGGCTCACCGAGTTCGGTAAAGTTGTCCGGCGCGTTCAGAACACGTTTCACCTCGGCGCGGTCTTCCTGAGGGGTCGCCAGAACATCGAAGGTCGGTTCGCGGTTGATCACCAGCAAATCCATCTCTCCCGCCAGCAACCAGCGCAGCCGATCGAGGCCCACGGTGAGATTGGCGACGGCATGCTCCGCATCCGTTGGGATGGGGACAACGTGGCCGGGAGGCCAGCCAAGAGTGGTCATCGCCAGCGCCAGTTCCGGTTGTGCCGGCTGTGCCGTCGCGGGCGTGGCGGCCAGGTAATAAAAGGTTCGGGGCGTGGCGGACTCTCGATACAGGTGCTTCAGAATCGTCCCAAGACGCTGCGCCCAGGCCAGATGGGTCAATCGTTGCCCTGCCTGTTCCTGCAAGGTCAAGGCCAGGGGGAGAAGGACGACCACCGCCGTCTGCGAAAGGGCTGCGGACCCCAGCACCACATTGCAAGCTCGCAGCGATTCGTTGCCCGCCTGGAGTTGGTGGCGGGCAATGCGCCAACCACGCCGCGCCGGCGGCAGCGCCACCTCGAGTTGTTCCTCGAACCACCCGTGTTCGGAGACGGATACCTGAGTCTTCAGTTCCTGCCCACTGACAAGCGTTTGCAACTCGACCGACGCGAAAGATGTTCCGCTCAGGCGCCCTCGAATCCATAAACGACGAGTGGAGCCGAGGGCGTCGAGCAGGTGCAATGTGGGCCGGCGACCAGTCGTGGTCGTGGGCGTGGACCCGCCTTCTGCATTGGGAACCAGCAGCGCCATGGGAAAGACCTCCCTTCTCTGTCCTACCTTTATTGTACCCTCCAAAAGGGTCGGTAGCGCAGCGACGCCAGGAGTCTTTCCACGAGATCGTATTCTGCCCCTCGAATCAGACCAATCAGGGACAAAGCAGTTGCACGGCTCGGCGCTCTCTCAGGAATGCGCCGCCGCTGTCATCTCTGCAGAGACAGTTCCCTCCTGTTTCAGCGCGGCGATCAGGGCAGGGATGGTCTCGAAGAGATCGCCGACCACGGGATACACGCGCGGTCGCGCCTGGCGTTGATTCAAGGTCATGATCGGCGCTTCGGAATCCCGGTTAAAAGCCAGGATGATCGCTCCGGGGCCGATGTAGTTGAGGTGTTGGGGCGCTCCACTCACGCCAATGGCCAGCAGGATGCGAGGATTTACACTCACCCCCGATTGACCGATCTGCCGATCAAGGGGGAGCAGATGGAGTTCCTCGGTCACCTTGCGCGAACCCCCCACCACCACCTGGCTGACGCCGGCCTCACGCAGCGCTTTTTCCAGCGGTTCGATGACTGCCTCGTAGCCATCTCGGTTGCCGACGCCAAAGCCCACATCAACGATGAACTCAGCATCGGCCAGGCGCACCACTCCGGCCACTTCCTTGACCTCGGCGAGCAAGCGCTGGAGGTCGGCAGAACGCGCGAAGCGTTCGCGCGCCACTGCCAGACGCCGCACCTCCACCGGGGTCGACAGGGGCGTCCCGCCCACGATCTCTGCCTTTTCGGCGAGACTGAGCCAGCCACTCCCTTCGAGCGGGGGGAGAAACTCCTGCTGCACGGTCACCTTCCCCTGGAGACGGCGTGTCTCCACCACGATGCGCCCGGCCTGCATCTCCACCCGATGGACGCGCACCGCGAGTGGGTCGGCTCTACCCTTTCGCCGACTTAACCGAGCGAAAACCTCCTCGGTCCACGCTTCCCCCACGATCAGCCGCACCGCACGGGGCAACCCCTCCCATGCGTCCTGAAGCAATCGGCTGCGCACCTCGGGAGATCCGCACCCTTCCGGCAACGGCAGGAGAACGATCGGTCCCTGGTAGCATTGCAACACCTGAGCGATGCCATGGCGTTGACTCGATTCCTCTGCCGACGTGAGCAAAAGCACCGCTGAGTGTCCCTTGCTGCCCTGCGCGATGCGCGCAGCTGTCTCAAGTACCACGGGGGCTCCAGTCCCCAGTTTGCCCTGGTCATCGGCAGCGAGCACCGCCAGAACATGGGGCGCGAAGGAATCGAACGACTCCGTCTCCACGATCGGCCCCTCGTAGCTGGTGGCTGCCGCACCTCCTCCCTGCAGTCCCAGGAGTTCGAGCAGATGAGCAGCCGCCTCGGTGGGAGTGAGGGGATGTGGGGGTCGCTCGGTCTGCGTTGACGGCGTGCCCCCGGCCCCCAGCAGACGCACCGGCCGCGGCACCAGGTCGCTCGGCCAGCGATGAATCTGGAGCGAATGCGTCAAACCGGCGAGGAATCCTTGCATGGTGAACGAACGCAGGGGCAGTCCTGCCTCCATGGCGAGGGCGCAGGGCAGGGGACGGGCGCGCGCGAACCCCTGGCTGATCAGGTGCACGGTATTCTCGTCCTTCCCGGCGTGGAGGATCACCTCGGCGGCGCGCCCCTGGAAGGGCACCCCCAGCGACTCCGCTGTCAAGCGTGCGAGCAATCCTTCCTCGCCGCCGTCGCTCGTGCCTCCCAGCACAAGATCGAAGGAGCGCGAGGCCAGGACGTGAGCCAGTGCTGTCGCCGCACTGTCACTGGTGAGCGGCCCCTCGGGAGTGAGCACCAGATGCACCTGTTCGATCCCCAGACTGAGAACTTCCCGCAACGGATGACCAAGACTCGGGCTGCCCACGGTCGCCACCGTGAGACGAACGCGATACTCCGCCTGATCGCGCACGCGCAACGCCATTTCCAGGGCAGCTCGATCGGCCTCGTTCAGCGTCCAGTACGGCTCCAGCAGCGTGCCCGCGTCGACGTGTGGCCTGGGCACGCTCCCGGGACCCGGCTCAACCACCACCAGGATCGCCAGGTCACGGGTGATGGTGCTTGCTGGAGGCGTGGGCGGGCGCTTCTCCGTTTGGCGGGCGAAGAGCAACTCGGCAGCGCGCACCTGAGGTGCATAAAAGCCACGTTTAAGATGAGGTAACTCCTCGTCGAAGTGATGCAGGCGTCGGCGCACCTCGGCCAGGCAGCGCGCGAAGGCCCGCTGGCCGGTGCGGATCACTGGATCCTCGGTCCCCTCCTCGTTCTCCTCGCGTCGTACCAGCCACGCCACCCGGGCAAGGGTGCTCTCGGCTGCCTTCAACCACGCGACCGCCTCGGCGAGCAAAAAACAGTTCGCCTGCAGATTGGGGTTTTGCCAGATCGTCTGCCCAAGGAACCCAAGCGCCGCCTCGAAGCGTTGCCGCACCGCCGCCTTGGTCGCCTCCAACTCCAGCACCTCGTGGCTGCCATGTTTGGGCGCGGTCGGCGACTGCCTGGCCCAGCGGGCTGCCGTCTCGGCGGCAACATCGCGAAGAATGAAGAAGCGCTGGATCTCGTTGGTCCCCTCGTAGATGTTGAGCACCCGCGCATCCCGTCGTCGTTTCTCGACCAGGTGCTCCTGCGTTTGGCCCGCCGCGCCGTGAATCTCCTCCGCCAGGGTGATCACACGATGAAGCGCCTCGCTGGCGTACATCTTGGCAATCGCCGACTCCAGGCGGATCGAACGAGTCTGCGGATGTTCAAAACGCCCAATGATGTCGAATGCCAAGGCCTCCGCGGTGAAGCGTTCTTCCTCCATGCGTTGCAATCGCCAGGCAGCGGCGGGGGTGATTCCTCCAGGCCGCTTCTCGGCATGGGCTCGACTCATCGCGAGCAGCCCCAGCATCTGCGACATCGACGACATCGCCAACCCGGCGCGGCCCACGTTCAACGTTTCCAGGGCATTGACCTGGCCGCGTCCTTCCAGGCCGAGCACATTTTCGCGGGGGACACGCACGCGCTGCAGCGACAATTCGTTGGTGGGCGAACCGCACTGCCCCATCTTCACCTCGTCCTTGCCCACCAGCAAGCCCTCGGCATGGCGATCGACGATAAAGCCGGTGATCCCCTCCTCGGTCTTGGCATAAAGACAGAAGAGACCCGCAAAACGACCATTGGTGATCCACATCTTGGCGCCGGTCAGTTCCCAGTAGTCGTACCACAGTTGACCGTCGCGTTCGCGCAACTGAGCGATGTCGGTGAAGGGAATGCGCCGCGCCTGGTGCACGTAGTACGGCGTGCGCGCGGGATCGTCGGTTTCGTAGTCGTACTCCTCGAAATGCAACTGCACCGCTTCTGCCCCCTCACCGGGGCGATAGAAGACACCGTCGGGGCGGAAGTCGAGGCCTCGCACATCAACGAGATAACGGCTTTCCTTCATCCCTACCGGAGTAAAGGAGAGCACTCCATCAGTCTGGACGACGGGGACCGAACGCAGCACGGCCCGGGTAGCGACGCGAGCGGTATCCGACCCTGCCGAGGGTTCGGTCAGCGCAAAGCCCGAGATGTGCCCTGCGGCGATCCAGCGCATGGCGAGGGCACAGGCTTCGCGTCGTCGGCGCAGCTCCTGATGGAATTCCTCGGCACGCTGACAGGCGAGTTGCCACTGCTGCCGAGCTTCGCTCACGCAGTTCGCCATCGTCGGCAGATCGTAGGCCAGCCCGGCCGTTCCCGCCCGACTCCACGCCTCGCCAAAGCGATGGGTGAGCGTGCGCAGAGCCGCGCGGGAGAAGATCGCCTCTCCCAGGCGCTTGTGGAGCGCCACATACTCGTGCTTGATCGCGGCCGGATCGACAGGCCCCCTGGCGGTGAGCAGCGCTTCCAGTTGCCCCAGTTTGGTGGCGACCTCCTGTTGCAGTGCAGGATCTCCGACGAACGGGGCCACTTCCTTCTGTGCCTTGGGAAGATCCTTGTCGCGCGCCACCAGGATCGGCGTGGTTCCCAGGCTGCTATTGACCTGAATGGTGAGTGACACTGCCACGTCCGCATAACGCTGGGTATTGATGACGAGAAGATAGTATTCGAGCTTGCGGCGAGCCTCGCCACCGAGTTCGCGCGGGATCGGCATGCGGAAATAGTTGTGCTCGCGGCAGTAGGCCAGATCCTCCTCCGAGGGACGGTGGGCTTGCTCAATGAAGCGCTCGTAGATCAACCCATCGCGAGGGGTGGCGAAGTACTGCATCTCCTCGTAGAAGGTTCGATCACACTCTGCCAATGAGGGATCGCTGCCCAGCATTTCCGGGACCAGACGCGGCTGCACCAGATCGATCGGTAGCAGTAGAAAATCGCCGGAATCGTAGCTTTGTGCATCCTTCAGATAGTCAGCGTAAATCAGGCACGGTGCGGGCGATCCCGGTTCGACCAGCGGGCGATGATCGTGCGTTGCCTGCAAACGTTGTTCCAGCAGATCGCCACAGCTGTGCAGGCCGAACGCGACTTCATCGAGCCAGACGCGGAGCAGCGACACCTCCTGCTCCGAATCGAGTCCTGCCTCCAGCCGAGCATGGGTACGCAGGAGCAGCGCCTTGCTCACCACCAGGTACGCTTCCTGTCGAGCGAGCGCCTCGTACAGCTGTTGCCCATCGGCGTCCTGGCGCGGTTTCAGGCGTGAATGCCAGTCGGATGTCAGTGCACAGAGCCGTTTTTGCAACGACTCCAGTTCCTCCAGTTCAAGGTGCAGCGCGCGTCGATGACGCACCTCTGTCAGTAATTCTTCCCCCGGGCACAAGGCAAGTAACGTCGGATCGGCGCTGAGGCGAACGTCGCAGGGAACTGGCCCAAGGAAACGCCACGCGGTGGCATCCCGATAGTACTTGGAGAGGATATCGTCTTCGGAAAAGCCCGTTCCGCCAAAGATCTGCCCCGCATTGTACGCGACGCTCCCCGGCGTTGGTCCCAGCACCTCGCTCGCCACCAGGCGCAAGCGCTGGGCGAGTTCGACGGCATCGGCAGACACCTCGACTGGCAAGAGGATGTCATCGAGCGTTTCCAGGAGATAATGCCGAGCGCCAATCTCAGCGATCATGCGTTTGATCGCGCCAAATTTGCCGATGGGGTCGCGTGCCTGCTCATCGTGGAAGAGGCCCGGAAACTGCACCCGACTGGTGGCCTGGGTGAGGGCGCGTTCAAGGAGAATGCTCGTCATTCCCCGAGCGATCGAGATCAGATCACACGCGGTCAGCACCTGCGCCACCGGCCAGAGGGTGGCGTGGTCGAGCACTAACTGACAAATGGGTGTCAGTGAGCCAACGATGCGAACCCGTGCCAACCCCGCCCCGCGCAGTCCGAGCGAACCGAGTGGCTCAATCTCCAGCCCCGGATCATCTTGTTCCACCACGAGCAGGGTGTTCGCGCGCCAGATCACCAGATCGTCGGCCTGGATCGCCGGGACCAGGAGAACGTCCTCGTCCTGTGTCAGCACGACCAGGCAGGCCCACCGGTCTGCACGCTGCCAGCTGGCCGCCCGGTCGCGAAAAGCAGGCGAGGCCGCCGCCAACGTGCCCACATCACGCGCCCACAGATGGTGCGCCACGCGATAGGCCAGCGAGGGATCGCGACGCCCCAGTTCAGCCAGGAGCGTCTTGCGCGGGCGGGCCGCGAGGGCGTCGATGTCCTGGCCGCGCGGAGGGATGGTCGCCACCAGTGCTCGCAGCACCTGCTCCTGATCGGGGCGCAGCTCGCGCCTCTGCTCCAACTCCCGCCAGAGGGCGCTTCCGAGCACCTCGTCGAGCTGGGCACGCCAGTGAGCGAGTTGTGCGCTCTCCTGAGTGGATGATTCAAGCGTGCGCAGCCAGTGAGGCAGCGGTGCGAGAGGGGCAGCCGGTGCAGCGGGGCCCAGCAGGGCGCGCAGCCCCGGGAGATGATGCTGACGAATCTGCCGCCCGTCGGCCGCGGCCCAGGCGAACTTTTGATCCCAGGTGCGGCGCGCTCGCCGTTCGGTGAGCATGCCGAGTTGGGTTGCCAGGGTGAGCAGGGGCAAGGGAGCCTGCGCTTCGCGGAGCCGTGTCACCACCTGCAAGGCCAGTTGCTCGGCGTAGCGGGTCAACATTTCCAGGTATTCCAGGCGGCTGCGATCGAGGGTGCGCGGTTCGTGAGTCAACGCGTCCTCGAATTCCACGAGCTTGCGGGCCAGCTGGCTCAGCAGTGTGAGCACCTCGGCGACTGGGAGCGGAGGCGCGTCCTTGCTGTGGGTCAACTCGCCATTCACCTTGCCGTTGCCATGGCTGGTTTGAGCGTTCCAGGGATCGAGCCGGCGCGGGGCGGGCGGAGTCAGCAGACCAGTCTGGTCGAGCGCCTGGAGCAAACGCGGCAGCGCAGGCGAAACCACAGGGTAAATGAAGCGATGCAGACCGTCGCGTCCCCAGTCCACCAGTTCGCTTGTGCGCCAGCAGGTTTCGCACTTGATGCAGTTCTCGAAGTTCACCACGAGCTGGAGCTGTCCCGTGGTGCTCATGCGCGCCTCGTAGACGTGGGCAGGGCACACGTGCCACAACCCTGCCTCGGTCACCTTGCTGCGTTCGGGGAGAGCGAGCGGCCAGAGCACATGAATGTGCGACGCCTTGACCGTGTGATAGCCCAGAGTCGCGAGCCGTGCATCCCATGCCTGCGCCGCAGAGGGGACAGTGGGCGTCAGATCGGTGGTGCGGCGAGCCTGGGTGGCGTACTCTTCGTAGAACTGCGCCACCACCGGCCGCGGGGGTCCCTTGCCAAAGCGCCTGCGCAACCGCGACCAGACCGCGCTGGAGGCACTGTACAGCCCGGAGAGGAAAAGCAACCCGGCGCCACCCATCACGTCGAAGAGGTTGATCTGGTGCACCAGCAACTTCATCACACGAGGCAACTTGAGTGACAGGGGAGTGTCATCATTGCGATAGACCTGGCGGGCCGCGGCAGCCAGGACGGTGCGAAAGCGATCAAACCAGCGGCGCAGAAAGGCGGGGGGGGCGGCAACCGATCCATCAGACCCCATGACCGCGTGGTGCAACTGCAGGTGCCCTCCCTCCGGAAGCCGGCTTCTTGGCTGCCCGAAGAGATCGCGCAGCGCATTGGTGATGCCGTCGAGCAGGAGGCCACTCAGCGGGGGTTTTCCCTGAACCTCACGGACGCGCAGGGCCCGGTTGAGTTGTTCCACGTCGGCGCGGAGATCGCCCCACACCGACGGGTTGATCACTTGCCGGAGCATGCGCAACCACTGCACCCACTTCCGCAGAAACGACTCGTGAGGACGCGTCCAGATATGTACGCTGCCCAGAGCCAGGTCGAGGTTGCGATCGAAGAAAAAGGTGGTTTTCTTGACATATCCCGGCCAGCGGCGCAGAAACTCCACATCCTGCCAGTAATGGGTTGTCTGTAAAGGTTGCAGATAATGGCGTTCGAGATCATCTCGGGAGTAGCGTCCGCCCCGGGCGCGAATGGCCACCGCGGCGCGCGCCAGCAGCAGACCCATGGCGGTCGCCGGTCCGGTGAAGTTGGGATAGGGGAAATCCACTCCGATCGCCGAGGCCGCTCCGCCAATCGCCAGACCGTGATCGATTAGCTGCGGAATATCGCGGGCTCCGCCGCCACGGATGATCTTGGCGCCGAAGACGCCGCGTCGTCCGTCCCGCAACCAGGGCCGCAGCGAGGGGAGATTCTCGAACCACTCCAGGAGCAAATTGGGATCGCCGCCAAAGTGCTCGTGCAGGTTGTCGGCGGGCAACACCAGACCCACGGAGAGGCTCTGCCGATTGGTGTACAGGAAGCCGCCCATGTTCAGATGCACGGCTTTGCCACGCAGCGTGCCGTTGCGCAGCAACAATTCATAGGCGACGCCCTCTTCCTGCCCGACCCGGAAGAGATCTTCGATCGCTCCGGGCGGAAGGTCGATCACCTGCTTGATTCCCTGCAGGAACTTCGGGGCATCGCGTGGATCGGTCGAGGTCTCATACCCCTCCCGTGTGACCAGGTGGGAGGCATCGCCCTCGGCGAGAAAGACCAGATCGGCGTAGACCGGACCGCGCTGGGTGGCCACGCCGATCACGCGGTCGCCTTCGCGAATCAGCGATTCGGCCGTGGTGCTGGAGAGAATGACAGCCCCATGTCGCTGCGCGACCTGTGCCAGATGATGGTCGTAAATGGGGCGCAGCACAGTGTAGCAGTTGCGAAATGCGACCGGGTCGCGATAGGTCATGCCAAAGAGGCCGTGGCCGTCGGTGGCGAAAAAGCCGCGTTCCACCACGCGCCGTTCCCAGGCCAGCGCCTCCACCCCTTCCGGACCGAGCAAATCGGGATGGGCCAGGTTTTCTGCGAAATAGACACATCCCGACCAGTTCTCTGCCCCGGGGTAGGCTGCGGCCTCGAGCACCAGAACGCGAAAGTTGTTGCGCGCCAGGCCGATCGCTGCAGACAACCCTGCCGCGCCAGCGCCTACCACCACCACATCGAACTGGGAGGAGTTCATGACGGTCATCCTGCCGGGGGAACGAATGGCGAGCCGGTGGCACTCCAGTCAGTCGCTCCAGGGGCACGCGAGCGGTGCCGCGGTGGAGCACGGGCGGGGAATCCCTCCCCGCCGCGTCGTCGCGTCCGAACCGGGCGGAGTTAGACGATCTTCCAGCCCTTGCGCGTCCGCTTCAAATGTCGGAGACGCTTGTTTCGGATTCGTCGTCGCTTCCGCGCCATCTTCGCCTTGATCTGCGACATCCTTCTTTCACTCCTTCACGCCCATGGGTGCTCGGGATCGTTGGCCTCATCATGGCGGACCTGCTTCCCGTTGGCAAGATCCGGTCGAAACCCGCCGGCGGAGCGAACGCCCTCGCCAGCGCTCCTTCTCATCGTACAGAGAACGCGTCGCCGAGGCTCCCTGCCCGGCTCTTGGCAGGCTCCCCCTTGACTTTCGCCTCCTTCTGCTTCACCATCATTCTGTTCGTTGCACAAAGCTGATCCCAGGATGGTCGCCCAGTCGCTGGCCTGGTTTTCTCCAGGGGAGCAGTTCGATTGTCGCGCCTGTCCAACGCCCCAGACGGCTCCCGTGCCGTCGTTCTCGACAAGGACCCCCGATGGCCGACCAACTTACGCTCGACCCCGCCGCGCCCCTGCTCGCCAATGGCTACACCCTCGCTCATCTCTGCGATGCTGCCTACAGCGACGATCCTGTCACCCACGTGTCGTTTTGCAAGACCGTCTTTACCTCGCTCTGGCCCTTCGCCCAGGGCAATACCGCTGGTTTTGTGACCGCCAACGCCGATCACGTGGTGGTGGCCTTTCGAGGAACGGATGATTTCAACGATGTGCTGACCGATGGCGATGTCCGCCTGGTCGATCGGACCGCCGACCTGGGCGGAAAGGTGCACCGCGGCTTCCTCGAAGCGCTTGACTCGATCTGGGACGATGTGCTTGCCCGGCTGGAAGCGGCACGCAATAACCAGCAGTTGATCTGGGTGTGTGGGCACAGCCTGGGAGGCGCCCTGGCCTGCCTGGCGTGCCGGCGCTTGCCCGATGATCTGAAACCCTTCATGGGCTTCAGTTACGGTCAGCCGCGCACAGGCGATCTCGAGTTCGCGCGCAACTTTCACTGTCCCTTTCAGCGCTTCGTCAACAACCGGGATATCGTTCCCACCGTTCCGCCCCGGCTGGCGATCGCTTTTCCGCCCGCCTTCTACACTCACATTCCCCTCTTGCAGTTTTTCGACCAGAATGGGAAATGGATAACGGGACTGACCTCGGGCGAGGAACTGGGTGCCGCGCCTATCCTGCACGAACTGCTCGGCCCGCTCTCCGAGGAGGAAGAGAAGGCGGCGGACCTGGTCCGCGAGGGGTTACAGGATCACAAGATCGCCAACTATATCCACGTGATCGGGGACAATCTGCCAGCGAGTTGATTGCTCCGATCATCCAGACTGGGAAACGGTTCAGGGAGGGAAGGGGATGTTTAGCTTTGTGGAATTCTATCGGGGTGAGGCGCCGGATCCGGTCGGGCGTTCCTTGCAGGACATCTGGCAATGGGATGCCGGCCGACTGGAGTGGACTCACAACTACATTCAGATTCTCTTCCCGAACCGCGACCCCAGCGCCTTTAACTGGTGGGCGCCCACGCTGGATGAGGAGACGATCGCCGCCTTCCGCGCAGATCCTGCCTTGCGCGCCAACCTGGCGCGGTCGCACGATCTGATGCTGCGCTTTTATGGGCTGGAGTATGATCCAGCGACGAAAAAGATCGTGAAACGCCCTGATTTTTCCGAGTGTGCGCGCAACTGGATCAGCCCGTGGAATCACAACTATCTGCGCATTACCCGCATCCTGCTGGCGCTGATGGATCTTGGGCTCGAAGAGCGGGCGCAGGCCTTTTTCGCCGCGCTCGAAGAGATCTATCGCACCCACGGAAAGGACATCGGCAAGGAATCGCTGGGCTACTGGCGTGCCGCTGTCCTGGAGGGACCCACGCAACGGCGTCAGTGTTCGTAGAAGGGGCGCTTTTCCTGGGCGCGCCGCTGCAATTCCGCGCAGGGCTGGAATTGCGGGCCAAACCGACCGGCCAGCGCGCTGAGGGTGTCGGCGATCTCCTTCACCCCCCGATCGTCGGCGTAGCGCAGCGGCCCGCCACGATGCGGGGCCCACCCGGTCCCGAGAACCAGGGCCAGATCGATCAGCACGGCGCTCTCGGTCAGCTGTTCGCCCAGGCAGGCGGCCGCCTCGTTCACCATGAGCAATACCATGCGCTCGCGCGCCTGTTGCAAGCGGGCTGCCAGGGGTAGACTCTTGACCAGAGCCAGGTGGGCTGGCGCTTCGGCCCGCAGCAGGGGGAGGACATCGCGGTTCACCCAGTGCTTCGGGCCGCGATGGCGATAAAAGCCTGCTCCCTTCTTTTGCCCCAGCCATCCACTTTCACTCATGCGCCGAAACGCAGCATTGGGAGCAAATCGTTCGCCAAACACGGGGAGCATGCTATCCGCAACGTGGGCCGCCACATCCAGCCCGATCTGATCGAGCACTTCCAGAGGACCCATCGGCATGCCAAAGCGGCGCATCAGGCCATCGACCTGATCCACCCCTAACCCCTCCGCCACCAGCTGAACCGCCTCGTTCATGTACGGCATCAACACGCGATTGACCACAAACCCGGGGGCATCCTTGACGCGCACCGGCGTTTTGCCCAGCGCCAGCGCCCACTGAGTCAGGACGCGCATCGTCTCCTCGCTCGTGTGCGGGGCGCGGATGACCTCGATCAAGGGCATCTTGTGCACCGGGTTAAAGAAGTGCAACCCGGCCACGCGTTCGGGGTGCTGCATCCCTTTTTGCAATTCCGCCACTGACAGCGAGGAGGTGTTGGTGGCCAGGATGGTGCTCTCGTTGGTGCGCTTTTCCAGATCGGCAAAGATCTTCTTTTTGATCTCCAGGTTCTCCACGGCGGCCTCAACAACCACATCGAGCGTCTCGAAGCCTTGCCAGTCGATGCGGCCCTTGATGGCGTTGAAGGCGCGCGTGTATTCCTCCATGGTGATCGCACCTTTTTCCAGCGCCTTGCGAAAGAGGTTCTCGATGGTGATGATTCCCTTCCCCAGGGCGTCGTCGTTGATCTCCTTGATAATCACCTCGCAGCCACGCAGGGCCGCCAGCTGGGCAATCCCGGCGCCCATGGTGCCTGCCCCGATGATCCCCACCCGTTTGAGCGGGCGGATCGGTTGTTGCCACTCTGAAGGCAGTTTGCGTGATTGTTCGCGCAGCAAAAACAGACCGACCAGGTTACGCGATGCCGGACTCAACGCCAGGCGCGAGGCCCCTTCGCGTTCGCGCGCCAGGCCGGCTGTCATCCCCTGGTCCAGACCGGTTTCCACCGCCGCGAGTGCTTCTTCTGGCGCAGGGAAATCGTCCCAGGTGCGACGCCGGAGAAGGCGTCGTGTGGTGCGCAGGAGGATGCTCTGTCCCAGGCCGGTCGATTCCAGGATCTTCTGTCGCCAGGTGGACAGTGGCAACCCCAGGCGTGCACGTTTGCCGCGCTGCGGTAAGCGGGAGAGCAACTCCTGAAGCACCTCACGCTGGGCGGATTCACTGGCGGCCAGGGCATCGGCCAGCCCCCAGTGGAGTGCTTCGCGCGCTCCGAGCCGTTTCCGGGCCAGAATCACCTGCAGCGCCCGTTCCAACCCAAGCACGCGCGGCAACCGTTGTGTCCCTCCCCAGCCAGGGAGCAGCCCCAGTTCGATTTCTGGCAAACCCAGCTGCGTGTTCGGGCGATCGATCACCAGGCGATAATCACAGGCGAGGGCCAGTTCGAGTCCCCCGCCCAGGCACGGTCCGTGGATGATGGCGAGGCTCGGCATTGGCAGGAGTTCCAGCTTGTTGAACAGCTGCTGGCCGCGTGCCGACAGGGCGGCGGCTTCCGCGCTGGTGCGGATCTTGGCAAACTCGGCGATGTCCGCCCCGGCGAGAAATCCCGAGGTTTTGCTGGAGCGAATCACCAGCAAACGCAGGCCCGTGCCGCGCGCCAGGTAGTCGAGCGCGGCGTCGAGATCGGTCAACAGCTGTGGGGTCAGGACGTTGACACTGCGCCCGGGGAGATCGAGTTTGAGCAGTGCGATCCCGGTGTCATCGGAATCGATCGACAAAGTCTCTGCCTGGAAGACAGCCATGAGAAACCCTCGCAAGAATCATGCGGTTTCCAGCACCAGGGCGGCCCCCTGTCCTCCGCCCACACAGAGCGTCGCCAGTCCCCGATGCCCCCCGCGCCGGCGCAGTTCCCTGAGCACGGTAAGCACCAGGCGTGCCCCGGTCGCTCCCACCGGATGGCCCAGCGCGATGGCCCCGCCATTGACATTCATCCGCTCGCGAGGGAGTTCGCCCAGCGCTTCGCTTCGGCCCAGATGCTTCTGCGCAAACGTTGTCGAGGCAAAGGCGCGTTCATTGGCCAGGACCACGGCGGCAAAGGCCTCGTTCAGTTCGAGGTAGTCAAAATCCTTCATCGGCAACCCGGTCTTGGCGAGCAGTTTGCTGGTGGCATGCACCGGTCCAAGTCCCATGCGACGCGGATCACACCCCGCATAGCTGAAGGCGCGCAGATAGCCGAGCGGTTGGCGGCCCTCGGCGCGCGCGTCCTCGCCACGCATCAGCACGAGGGCCACGGCGCCATCGGTGATCATGCAGGAGTTGCCAACCGTCACGGTCCCGTCCTTCTTGAAGATGGGGCGCAACCTGGCCAGCGCCTCCAGGGTTTGCTCGCGGCGCGGCCCGATGTCTTCTCCAAGCGTTTGTCCCGTGGGGGTGACGACCGGGGTGATCTCCTCGCTGAGCACCCCACGCTCCTGGGCACGGACGGCGCGCTGATGGCTCAACAGGGCATATTCATCCTGCTCGCGGCGGGTGAGACCAAAATCCTCGACGAGTACCTCGGCGGTCGCCCCCATGAGCAAGCCCGAGACGGGATCGGTTAACCCCTGTTGCAGAGCAAGCACGGGGTGAAAGTGGCGCGGCCGGAAACGCAGCATTGTGCTCAGACGTTGCCAGAGCGTGCGCGCCTTGCCCAGATCGAGGTAGAGAGCAGTGGCCTGGCGATTGTAGAGCAGGGGAATCTGGCTCATGGATTCCGTTCCGCCAGCGACAACAACGCGCGCCTCCCCCAGTTGCAGGATCTGGGCGGCAGTGGTGATCGCCTCCATCCCCGACGCACAATTGCGCTGGACCGTGTGAGCGATGCGATCCTGGGGGATCCCCGCTTGCAGCGCGATCACCCGCGCGATATTGGCCGCGTCGGCAGGAGGAGCGACGTTGCCGAAAACGACCTGATCGACCTGATCGGGCTTGAGCCGGATTCGCTCCAGGAGAGCAGTGGTGACCATCCGCCCCAGCTCCTGTGCAGATACCTGCGCCAGGGGGCCAAAGGCTTTCACCAGGGGGGTGCGGAGGCCGTCGAGAATGGCGATATCAAGCATGAGCCGCCTCCCGAGGGGCAAGACGACGAGAATGCCAGAAAGTCCAGCGGTCGGCATTGAAGGGGTTACGCGACTGGCCATTCGGCGTTTCGCCCCTACCTATTTTCATGGTATCCTCAAGTTAGGCAAAGCGCGCAGGTTCTCCGGCCGCTCCTTCGCTTTCTCGGAGGCGCGCGCCGCGGAGATCGGAAGAGCCATTCCAACCGGCGTGGACCGCAGGAGTAGCATGGCGGAAACGATCCTTGTGCCCTCTGATCCGAACATCACCGTCCCGACGCAGTCGGTCGAGGGCTCGGATCGCCGCGCCGACATTGAACGGAAGATGGCGCAGGTCGCCAGTTTGCTCCAGAAAGTCAAATGCGATGGCCTGTTACTGCTCGAACCGGAAAATTTTGCCTGGCTCACCAGCGGCGCCACGGCGCGCGGAGTGATCGACGCCGACGAGCACCCCGCCGTCTACTGCAACGGCGAGCAGCGCTGGATTCTGAGCAGCAATGTGGATACCCAGCGACTCTTCGATGAAGAGGTGGATGGCCTCGGCTTTCAATTAAAGGAATGGCCCTGGCACTGGGGGCGCGAACAGCTGCTGACCGAGCTCATGCAGGGGCGCAAGGTGGCTTGCGATCGTCCGTATCCCGAGGCGACCTTTGTCGGGACAGAGATCAAACGGCTGCGCCGCACGCTCTCCGCTTACGAGAGAGCCTGTTTGCAAACGCTGGGGCTTCTGGTCAGTCATGCCCTGGAGGCCACCTGTCGCACCATGGCACTGGGGCTCACGGAACGAGAGATTGCCGCCCAGGTAAGTCACCGGTTGATTCATCGGGGAGTGCAGGCGATCCAGGTCAACGCCTCGGTCGATGGGCGTTCGCGCCTTTATCGGCAGCACGGCTTTACCTCGCATGTGCTGGAAGAGTCTGCGGTGGTGAGCGCCACGGGGAGGAAATACGGTCTGTGTGCACGTGCCAGTCGGGTCGTGAGTTTCGGGGCGCCCTCACCTGAGCTGCGCAAGGAACATGATTCAGCATGCAAGGTCAGTGCGGGGTACATCGCTGCCACCTGGCCCGATGCGGTGCCGCGTGAGATTCTCCTGGCCGGGCGCCGCATTTACCTGATCACCGGGTTTGAGCATGAGTGGATGCTTGCTCCCCAGGGCTATCTCACAGGGCGGGCTGCGGTGGAAGGGATGATCACTCCCCAGACCGAGGCCATCTTCCTTGATGGCAATGCCGTGACCTGGCAGGGCAGCGCGGGCGCCTCGCTCGTTTGCGACACGTTTCTGGTCACCAGCAAGGGGCCCATCAACATCACACCAACCGAGATCTGGCCGTTGAAGCGCATCCGCATTCAAGGAAATGAGTTAGTGCGTCCAGATATCTTACAGCGCTAGCGTGTTCCCCCCGGTGCCTTCCCGCCGCGTTCGCCGCGCGGGCCGCGCGACGACTACGGACCTGTTTTTTGCCCGCTGCGCGGGGTAGGATTTCCTTCATGAACGACCATGCACCTGGATCAACCGACCTGGCGAGCAAGATCGCCATCCTTGTCGCCGAGAAAGGGTGGAATCAGGAGGATTTTGCCCACATCACCGGGCTGAATCGGCACACCGTCCGCCAGATTCTGCAACCGGGGGGGAGCCGGCGCCTGCGCAATGCCACCGTCGCCGCCTGCGCCCGCGCCCTGGAACTCTCGGTGAACGATCTGCGCACTCAGCCGCTTGATCGCCTCCTGGCGCGCCTGCAGCGCCCTTCCCCTCTCGCGAATGGTGCTGAACCACAACGGCTCCTGTACGACCTGGCCACCCAGCCCGAATTACGCGCCTGGGCCGAACGCAATCCACAGCGATGGCAACAACTTACGCCCGAGGAGATCGATGAGCTTCTCTCGCTGCAGGGCACCGGGGGGCCGTTGACCGCTTTTGGCGTGGAGAACTTTGTACAACAGATCGAGCGCAAACGTCAGCTGGTACAGCAGGTGAGCGCGATCGCCAATACCGAGTATCTGGACCTCCTTGAACAACTCGTCACCTTGATCTACGAACGGGTGCAACCCTACGCCGAGCGGCGCTAAGCCCTCCCATTCCACCCTCCCACTTTGCCTTTCCGCGAACATGGACTGCGCCTGGCAGAGCCCTTTGGAG
Organism: Planctomycetota bacterium; assembly: GCA_029777335.1. GTDB lineage: Bacteria > Planctomycetota > Planctomycetia > Gemmatales > Gemmataceae > JAKOSN01. The sequence goes on along the minus strand of JAKOSN010000236.1, from coordinate 19,551 downwards.
ATTCTCTCCTTGTTCCGGCATTCCTCCTCACCTACAAATCCACCAGTTGGAGCACGGTCGCGAGCCGGTCAGAGAAAGCCCCCCTCCTGTTCCCGGAAATGCTCGTGGCTCAGGATTCTGCGAGGGGAGGTCTGCGCTCGTCGCAGCGAGGGAAACCATCATGAAGTGGGAAGGTGGCGAGGAAAGCAGCAACCTGGAAGACCGGCGCCAGATGGGGCCACGGACCCGGGCGCTGGGCGGAATTGGCGCGCTGATTGTGTTGATCGTGGGGCTTTTTCTCGGCGTGGATCCGGAGAAGCTCCAGCAGTTTATCGGCAGGGGACAGGGAGGGCGCCCGGGCGCCGGGCAGGTCCGGGAGAGGCCGCCCACACCTCAGGAAGAACGGACGCGCCGCTTTGCCGCCACCATTCTGCGCTATACCGAGGTGGTCTGGGAGGAGCAATTCCGCAAGGTCGGGGAGCGCTATCGCCCTCCGCACATGGTGCTCTTTTCCGAGCAGGTGCGAACCGGCTGTGGGGTGGCTCCGTCCGCGGTCGGACCGTTCTATTGCCCCGCCGATCGCACGGTCTATCTCGATCCCACCTTTTTCGACGAACTGGAGCGTAAACTGGGAGGATCCAGGGCCGAGTTTTCCCAGGCCTATGTGATTGCGCATGAGATTGGCCATCACGTGCAGAATCTGCTCGGCTATAGCGAGATTGTGGAGAGAAAAAGGCGAACCCTCTCCAAGGGGGAATACAACCAATGGTCGGTTCGCCTCGAATTGCAGGCCGACTATCTGGCGGGCGTCTGGGCTCATTACGGACAGAAAAAGTTCAACTTTATTGAGCCAGGCGATATCGAAGCCGCGATCAAGTCCGCCAATGCCATCGGCGATGATCGTTTGCAACGGCGCGCAACCGGCTTCGTTTCGCCCGAAAACTACACGCACGGCACCTCGGCGCAGCGCGTGAAGTGGTTTCGCCTGGGTTTACAAACCGGCGATTTGAGCAAGCTCAAGGAGATCTTTGAGATGCCTTACGGCGCTCTATGAGTTCCACGGCGACGGGGGCTGGACAAGTTGGTCTTGCAGAAAAGACGGGTAGTTGATCATAATACCCTGGTTCTGGGAACATGGAGGTTCCAGTCATGCTCGCGAAGCGCCATTCCGCTGACGACTCTCCGTTCTTCAATCCGGCCCATGCCAAATGGGTCACGGGTGTTCTCAACATGCTGGTCAAGGTGGTCGGCAAGGACAGCCTGCTGGGGTTGCTCCTCTGCCAGACCCGCTCGGAAATCCACAGTTTGTTGCGGGAGCAATCCCGGGCCGCCTCGTTTCCGCTGAGTGCGCAGCCCCTCGAAAACTGATCGCTGGGACGCTGCGCAGCCTCCCACGCTGCGCAGCGTTGTCCGTTTGCGTCACTTCCCCAGCGGTTTGATCCGAAGGTTGCGGTAGCTGACGACCGCACCATGATCCTGCAAGCCGATGTGCCCCTCGCGTTTGAAATCCTTCAGGGCATTTTTGTACTTGTTCTTGCTTCCGTCCGGGTTTTTGCCGGGTTCGGTCCATTTATCCAGATCCATGTCGATGATCGGTTCGCCATTCATCACCACCTGGAGTTTGCTCCCCTGGGCGGTGATGACCACCTTGTTCCATTCTCCTTTCTTGGCGACGTTCTTGCTCGGTGCCAGGAGATCGTAGACCGCGCCACAACTGTGTTTCCCTGGTTTCGAGGGGTTGTCCACCTGGATTTCGATCCCGGTCTGCACGTTGTCGGTCGGCTTGTCGGTGCGGATGAAGATTCCGCTATTGCCTGTCGTCTTGAACTCCGCTTCCAGAACGAAATCGCCGAAGCGTTTGCTGGTCCAGAGATCCCCGCTCCCGCTCTTGCGGACCAGCGCGCCGTTCTCGACCACCCAGCCCGCACCGGGTTTCTTCCCGGCGGCGTTCTGCCACCCCTCCAGCGTCTTGCCATCGAAAAGGACGATCCACCCCTCCTCGGCCAGGGCACGAGCGCCCCGTGCAGACGGTCCTGCGGGGGATAGACAACCAACCACCAGTAATCCGCCGAGCAAAAGGGTTCCAGGAAGAGTACGCATCGTCGGTGTCTCCTTTGTGTCGAGTAGGGAACAGGTTGACCTTGCAGCCGTTGTACAAACCCGCGCCTGGGATCGCCCAGGAGGGGAATCTCAGCCCGAGTATTGACGCTACCCTGTCAGCGGTTCGACAGCCTGATGGTGCAGACACGGTGATGGTTATTAAAAGATCGTAAATATATTCAATAAAGGTGGGGAGATCCCTGAAAAAAACCTTTCCGGCCTTTGCGGCCAACCCTATACTGCCAGTACCTGAACGAACAGGAGCGGACAGGCGAACAAACTTCATCATTCCCATTCACCCTGGCGTAGGCGCGTGCACTGGCAAGGCTTCATTGCGTCGATCGAACAGCCAGCCAGCAACCCGGAAAGGAACCAACCCCAGGACACGCCCTCACAACCCGGAACCCGCTTCCTGGTCCCCTGGAGGTGCGAAATGACTGTACCCGGTACAACCAGTCCCCGCATGCCCGCGCGTGCTCCCTCTCCCGACCTGTCCCCCACTTCCGCCCATCCCCGAGCCCTCGATGCCGAGTCCTTTCCCCCAAACGGGCAGGCCCGGGTTCTGATCGAAAATGTTCGGCCCGAGATCGATGCGGGACGCTACCCCATTAAACGCGTGCTGGGGGATCGGGTAGGTATCCAGGCCGATGTCTTTGCCGATGGGCACGATGTGGTGGTCGCGATGCTGCGCTATCGGCGGGAGACCGAGAGCGAATGGGTGGAAGTCCCCATGCATCCGCTGCCCAACGATCGCTGGGAAGGGGAGTTCAAGGTTGTCGAGTTAGGGCGTTATCGCTACACGGTGCTCGGCTGGGTCGATCATTTTCGTTCCTGGCGCCGGGATTTTGAACGCCGACTCCCCGCGGGGGTGGATATCCCGGTGAATCTCCTCGTCGGCGCAGAGTTGATCGAACAGGCTGCCGCACGGGCCACGGCCGAGGATGCCGCGCGGCTGCGTGCCTGGGCGGACAAACTGCGTCAAGGCACCGACCTCGATGCACGCGTTCATCTGGCGATCTCCGAGGAACTCCTGCAGGTGATGGTCCGCTATCCCGATCGCCAGCATGTCACTCATTATGGCAGGGAACTGGCGATCGTGGTCGATCCGCCGCGAGCCCGTTTCAGTACCTGGTACGAACTCTTTCCGCGCTCGTGCGCGGCGATTCCTGGCCAACACGGCACCTTCAAGGACTGTGAAAAACAGCTGCCGCGCATCGCCGAGATGGGGTTCGATGTGCTCTATCTTCCGCCCATCCATCCGATTGGGCGCAGCTTTCGCAAGGGGAAGAACAACAATCCGACGGCGGGCCCCACGGAACCAGGGAGTCCGTGGGGGATCGGCGCGGTGGAGGGTGGGCACAAGGCGATCCATCCGCAGCTTGGCACGCTGGAAGATTTTCTCCATCTGATCCAGCGCGCCCGGGAACTTGGTATCGAAGTGGCGATGGATATCGCCTTGCAATGTTCGCCCGACCATCCCTATGTTCGCGACCATCCCGAGTGGTTTCGCCGTCGCCCCGATGGCACGATCCAGTATGCCGAGAATCCCCCCAAGAAATACCAGGACATCTATCCCTTTGATTTCGAGACGGACCACTGGGCCCCGATGTGGGAGGAACTGCGCAGCATCTTCCTGTTCTGGATCGGCAAGGGAGTCAAGCTCTTCCGCGTGGATAATCCCCACACCAAGGCCTTCGCGTTCTGGGAATGGGCGATCACCACAATCAAACGCGACCATCCCGAAGTCCTCTTCCTCTCCGAGGCGTTCACCCGGCCCAAGGTGATGTATGCCCTGGGAAAACTGGGGTTCAGCCAGTCGTACACCTACTTTACCTGGCGAAATACCAGCTGGGAACTGGAACGCTACTTCACCGAATTGACGCAAACCGAGGTGCGCGAAATTTTCCGCCCCAACCTCTGGCCCAATACGCCCGACATTCTCCCGGAGTACCTGCAACATGGGGGACGCGCGGCATTCATCGCACGGTTGATTCTCGCCGCCACGCTCGGCGCCAGTTATGGCATGTACGGCCCCGCCTTTGAACTGGGCGAACGGCAACCGCTGGCTCCTGGGAAAGAAGAATATATAAACTCTGAAAAGTATGAAATTCGGCACTGGAACCTGGATCATCCCGATAGTTTGCAGGAGATCATCACCCTGGTCAATCAGTGTCGCAAATCCAACCCGGCGTTGCAGAGCGATGAGCACCTGGTGTTTCACCCGGTGGATAACCCGGAACTGGTCTGCTTTAGCAAACAGACTGCGGACCGGAGCAACACGATCCTGGTGGTCGTCAATCTGGATCCGCATCATGTCCACACCGGGTGGGTCCACTTGAAGCTGGATCAGCTGGGGATTCATGGTGGAGAACAGTATCAGCTGCATGATGTGATCAGCCACGAATTCTATCTCTGGCACGGCGCGCGCAACCTGGTGCGCCTGGATCCTCACATCTTCCCCGCGCACCTCTTCCAGGTGCGCCGCTACGTGAGGACGGAACGCGACTTCGATTATTTCTTCTGAGAAGGGAAGAGAATGATGCTGCGGAAGGAGTTGCAGAAGGGTCGGACGAGTGGCGAGAACGAGGGCCTGGTGCTGGCGGATGATCCCCTGTGGTACAAGGATGCGATTGTCTACGAGGTGCCGGTGCGGGCCTTTCACGACAGCGTGGGCGACGGCATGGGTGATTTTGCCGGCTTAACGCAAAAACTCGACTACATTCAGGATCTGGGCATCACCGCCATCTGGCTCCTGCCGTTCTATCCGTCGCCGCTCAAGGACGACGGCTACGACATTGCCGATTACACCAACATCCATCCCAATCACGGGGTGCTCAAGGATTTTCAGATTTTGCTACGCGAGGCCCACGCCCGGGGCATTCGGGTGATCACCGAACTGGTCATCAATCACACCTCTGATCAGCACCCGTGGTTTCAGCGTGCACGAAGGTCTCCTCCGGGGAGCCCCGAACGCGACTTCTACGTCTGGAGCGAGGATCCGCATCGCTACAAGGATGCGCGGATCATTTTCAAGGACTTCGAGTCCTCCAACTGGTCGTGGGATCCAGTCGCCAACGCCTACTACTGGCACCGGTTCTATTCGCATCAGCCCGATTTGAACTACGACAATCCGGCGGTGCAGCAAGCCATCTTGCCGGTGCTCGACTTCTGGATGGAAATGGGGGTGGATGGAATGCGCCTGGACGCCATCCCCTATCTCTACGAGCGCGAAGGCACCAACTGCGAGAATCTCCCCGAGACCCACGCCTTTCTGCGCAAGCTGCGGGCGCATGTGGATGCCCGGTTTCCCAACCGCATGTTGCTGGCCGAGGCGAATCAGTGGCCCGAGGACGCCGTCGCCTATTTTGGCCAGGGCGATGAATGCCACACCGCCTTTCATTTTCCCTTGATGCCCCGGATGTTCATGGCGATCCACACCGAGGATCGCTTTCCCATCATCGACATCCTCCAGCAAACGCCGCCCATTCCCGAGACCTGTCAGTGGATGCTCTTTCTGCGCAATCACGATGAGCTGACCCTGGAAATGGTGACCGACGAGGAGCGCGATTACATGTATCGCGCCTACGCCACCGATCGGCAGGCCCGCATCAACCTGGGCATTCGCCGCCGGCTGGCTCCGTTACTGGGGAACAATCGCCGGCGCATCGAACTGATGAACGCCCTCCTCTTTTCCCTGCCCGGCACGCCCGTGCTCTACTACGGCGATGAGATCGGGATGGGGGACAATATTTACCTGGGCGATCGCAACGGCGTGCGCACCCCGATGCAGTGGAGTGCCGATCGCAATGCGGGGTTTTCGCGAGCCAATGCCCAGAAATTGTATCTGCCGGTGATCATTGACCCGGAATATCACTACGAGTCGATCAACGTGGAAGCGCAGCAGAATAACCCCAATTCGCTGCTGTGGTGGATGAAACGGCTGATCGCGCTGCGCAAGCGCTACACAGCCCTGGGGCGAGGGGCGATCGAGTTTCTCTTCCCCGAGAACCGCAAGATCCTGGCCTTTCTGCGCCGCCATGGGGACGAGATCATTTTGGTGGTGGCCAACCTGTCACGCGTGATGCAACACTTTGAACTGAACCTGGCCGAGTTCCAGGGCAAGATCCCCGTGGAGTTGATTGGACGGGTAGAGTTCCCTCCCGTGGGACGCGATCCCTACTTCATGATGCTTGGCCCCCACTCGTTCTGCTGGTTTGCCCTGGAAACCCCACGCATCCCGCTTGGACAGCTGGCGGTCACTCCCCCGGAGGAGTTGCCGGTTCTCCGTTCGCGCGGGACGTGGGAGCGGTTGATTCGGAGCACAGCCCGGGGTGGATTGGCCGATCTTCTGCCTCGCTTTCTCCAGCAACGGCGCTGGTTTGGAGCCAAGGATCGTCATATTCGCGACGTCACCATTCTGGATGCCATCTCCATCCCACTGAGGGCAAAGGAGGAGTCCGCCAACCTCCTCCTGATCAAGGTGGAGTATATGGAGGGTGATCCCGACCAGTATTTTCTTCCGCTGGCGTTCGCCGGAGAAGCACGCGCTCGCACAGTGTTGACCAGTATGCCCCAGGCGGCGATCGCTCGGGTGGAGGGCGAGCCGGCCGGAGTGCTCTACGACGCCCTGTGGGATTCCAACTTCAGCGCCACCCTGCGCGACGCCCTTCTGAACGGCCAGACCTGGGGGGGGGAGGCGGGGCAGGTGGTCACGACTCCCAGTGGAGACGTGGGGGAGTTGCTGGCATACCCCGCCACGGCTCTCAGTCCGCAGATTAGCAAGGGCGAGCAGAGCAATACCTCGATCATTTACGGGGATCGGCTTATTCTCAAGCTCTTTCGGCGCCTGGAGCCCGGTGTCAGTCCCGAACTGGAAATTGGAGAGTTTCTGACGCAACGGGCGCATTTTCCGCACACCCCCGCCCTGGTGGGGTCCATCGAGTATCAGAAACGACGTGAGGAACCGATCACTCTGGGGGTGCTCCAGCGGTATGTCGCCAATGAGGGGACGGCGTGGGAGTACACCCTTGATGCGCTGGGTTCCTACTACGAACGTGCCCTCACCAACACGAACAGTTTGGTGGAGGGAAGCCCGGGGCACTGGCTCGACGACCTGGACAGGGTTCCGCTTGCAGAGGGGGTGAATGGCTATCTGGAATCGGCCCGAAGGATTGGACAGCGCACGGCAGAGATGCATCTGGCGCTGGCCTCCGAGAGCGAACGGTTGGCATTCACGCCCGAGCCGTTCTCGGCCATGGATCAACGCTCGGTTTATCAATCGTTCCGCACCTCGGCAAGCCAGATCTGTATCGCCCTGGGCAAGCGCCTGAAGCATTTGCCGGAGGAACTGCACAGCGAGATTCAAAGCATCCTTGACGCCCAGGGAGAGATTCTGAAGCGTTTTCGCACCATTCTTTCCGGCAAAATCAGTGCGATGCGGATCCGTTGTCACGGGGACTATCACCTGGGGCAACTGCTCTACACCGGGAAAGATTTCGTCATCATCGATTTTGAGGGAGAGCCAACGCGCTCGCTGGGCGAACGCCGGTTGAAACGATCCCCCTTGCGGGACGTGGCGGGGATGATTCGCTCGTTTCATTATGCGGCCTATGTTGCTCTCTTTGGCCAGGCCGGCGGACAGAGTGGCGCCTCGGGGATGATTCGCCGCGCAGATGAGGCACGCCTGGAACCCTGGGCGCAGCGCTGGTATGAATGTGTGACGGCGGCCTTTTTGCGCTCGTACCTGGAAGTGGCCGAGGCCGCGTTGTTCCTTCCGCAGGATCGTCAGGAGTTTCAGCGCTTGCTGGAAGCGTTCTTGCTGGAGAAGGCGATGTACGAACTGGGTTATGAACTGGGCCATCGCCCGTTCTGGATCAAGGTTCCCGTTCGGGGAATTCTCAACTTGCTTCAGCAACCCCAGCGTTCACTGGTCTCCTGATTCGCAAGCATTCATCCAGGTTAAAGTGAGCCTTTCTGGGTGAGCATGATTTTTTCCGTCAAATTCAATGGATCCTGGGAGGAGTCGTCGAGATGGCCGTGATCAAACCCAGCAGCGACACGGGCCGCACAGGCGACTCTTCCGTGGTCGTTCTTCATGAGCACACCCGTTTCACCGAGACGGACCTCTATCTCTTCAACGAGGGAACCCACCTCCAACTGTACACCAAGCTGGGGGCGCATCTCGACGTGGTGAACGGACAGGCGGGGACCAACTTCGCTGTCTGGGCTCCCAACGCGCAATCGGTCGCGGTCATGGGAGACTTTAACGAGTGGAATAACGCCACCCACCCCTTGCTCCCACGCGGTCACTCGGGAATCTGGGAAGGATTCCTCCCGGGAATTGGAGTTGGCCAGCGGTACAAGTATCACATCGTTTCCCGCGAGGCAGGTTACAAGACCGATCGGGGCGATCCTCTCGGCTTTCACTGCGAAACGCCGCCGGAAACCGCCTCGATCGTCTGGCAGACCGACTACACCTGGGGCGATCAGGAGTGGATGGCCCGGCGGGGAGAGCGGAATTCATTAAAGGCGCCTTTGGCGATCTATGAAGTGCATCTTGGCTCCTGGCGACGCGTCCCCGAGGAGGGCAACCGTTCCCTCAGCTACCGAGAAATGGCGCCGTGGTTGATCCAGCACCTCCGTGAAACCGAGTTCACGCACGTCGAGTTCCTCCCCTTGATGGAACACCCGTTTTTCGGTTCCTGGGGCTACCAAACCACGTCGTACTTCGCCCCCACCAGTCGTCATGGCACGCCTCAGGATCTCATGTTCCTGATTGATCAACTCCACCAGGCTGGTTTTGGAGTGATCCTCGACTGGGTGCCGTCGCATTTCCCCTCGGATGAACATGGTCTGGCGTACTTTGATGGCACCCACCTGTACGATCATGCCGATCCGCGCCAGGGGTATCATCCCGATTGGAAGAGTTGCATCTTCAATTACGGGCGCAACGAGGTGCGCGGCTTTCTGATGAGCAGTGCCCTTTTCTGGCTGGATCGCTACCACGTGGACGGCATTCGTGTGGATGCGGTTGCCTCCATGCTTTATCTCGATTATTCGCGCAAGGAAGGGGAGTGGATTCCCAACCAGTATGGCGGCCGCGAGAACCTGGAGGCGATCCACTTTCTCCGCACACTGAATGAGGAGATTTACAAGCAACATCCCGATGTGCAGACCTTTGCTGAGGAATCGACCGCCTGGCCCATGGTCTCACGTCCCACCTACGTCGGGGGGCTTGGATTTGGGTTGAAGTGGGATATGGGATGGATGCACGACACGCTGCGCTATGTCAGTCGGGATCCCATTTACCGCAAGTATCACCACAACGAACTCACTTTCCGCGGCCTGTATGCGTTCAGCGAAAATTACCTCCTGCCGCTCTCACACGACGAGGTGGTGCACGGCAAGGGTTCGCTCCTGGGGAAGATGTCCGGGGATGATTGGCAAAAGTTCGCCAATCTGCGCCTGCTCTACGCTTACATGTATGCCCAGCCGGGGAAAAAACTCCTCTTCATGGGGGGGGAATTTGGACAGTGGCGGGAGTGGCACCACGACTCCAGTCTCGACTGGCATCTGCTGGAGGGATACTACCACCAGGGGGTGCAACGACTGGTGCGTGCCTTGAATCGCCACTATCGGGAACAGCCAGCACTCCACCTGTATGATTGCGATCCTCGGGGGTTCCGCTGGTTGGATCCCAACGATAGCGATCACAGTGTGCTGAGTTTCCTGCGCATTGGCCCCGAGGAGACCTCGACCGTCCTGGTGATTTGCAATTTTACCACGGTGCCGTTGCGCAACTATCGTATTGGAGTGCCCCGCCGGGGGTGGTGGCGCGAACTGGTCAACACCGATGCCCAGGAATATGGCGGCAGTGGTCAGGGGAACTTTGGCGGGGTGCATTCCACCCCCATCCGTTACCACGGCTTTCCGTCGTCGATCAGTATCACCTTACCTCCGCTGGGAGCGCTCTATCTCCAGTGGGGCCATTGACTCCCACAATCTGGCGTGTCTCCCGCGCGGCAACGAGGCAGTTTGCCGCGCGGAAAACGCGCGCGCTCTGCTCACCCGGTCAATCCTTCAAACAGCGGAGTCGACAGGTAGCGTTCGCCCAGGCTGCACATGATGGTGACAATGCGTTTCCCCTTGAATTCCGGCCGGGCCGCCACCTTGGCTGCGGCACACAGGTTGGCCCCGCTGCTAATACCAACCATCAATCCCTCGGACCGGGCCAGGCGGCGCGACCATTCAAAGGCCTCTTCGTTGGAGACCGTGATCACCTCATCCACCAGGGCGGTGTCGAGGTTTTTGGGAATGAACCCGGCGCCGATTCCCTGAATCTTGTGCGGGCCTGGTTTGCCCCCGCTGATGACTGGGGAATGGACCGGCTCCACAGCGATCGCCTTGAAATTCGGTTGGCGGGGCTTGATGTAGCGACTCACCCCGGTGATCGTTCCCCCCGTGCCCACGCCAGCGACAATGGCATCGACCTCGTGCCCCAGATCCTCCCAGATTTCCGGTCCCGTGGTCGCCTCGTGAATGGCGGGGTTGGCGGGGTTCTCGAACTGCTGCGGCATCCAGGCATCGGGATTCTTCGCCACCAGCTCGCTCGCCCGAGTGATCGCTCCGCGCATCCCCTCCGCCGCAGGGGTGAGCACCAGCTCTGCACCCATGGCTCGTAACAGGGCACGCCGTTCCAGCGACATCGATTCAGGCATGGTGAGCGTCAATCGATACCCCTTGGCAGCACAGACAAAAGCAAGGGCAATGCCGGTGTTGCCACTCGTGGGCTCGATGATCTGCGTCTGGGGGTGGATGACTCCGGCCCGTTCGGCCGCCTCGATCATGGCCACCCCAATGCGATCCTTCACGCTGTTGAGCGGTTGGAAGAACTCGCACTTGGCAAAGACGGCCGCATGCTCTGGAGGAATGAGCCGGTTGATGCGAACCAGTGGGGTTTCGCCGATCGTCCCTGTGACCGATGCATAGAACCGTCCACGTGCCATAACAGGACTCCTTGGCAGAATACGGGTCAAATGCCATCTCCTCCGACGAGTTCCAGAGCGAAGACCTCGGCTGTGCTGACGGGGGCGAGTGCGGCAACCCAGGCCAGGGTGGCATTGTCGAGATACTGAACCGTCATGTTGCGGACTTCGAGCAGGACGCGCCGAAAGCGGCAGTGCCGCTCCTGCGAGCAGGGTTCATGGCGTGTGACCGAGACACAACCAATTGGCGCCATGACCCCATCGAAGTGACGGATCACCTGGCCCATGGTGATCCGCTCCGGGGGCTGTGCGAGTTCATACCCGCCTTTTCGACCCGGGCTACTGGCAACCCACCCCTGACTCTTCAGATCCAGCATGATGTGTTCCAGAAAGCGTTTGGGAACGTCATTGGCACGTGCCAAGGCATTCATCGATACCGGACCTTGTCCATACTGATCCACCAAAGTGAACAGCACGCGCAGGGCGTAGTCGGCTTTCCGGGACAGTCTCATGCCTCTCGCCCTCTCGGAAGGAGAAAGCAATATCGAGTTACTGTGTCGATATTTTGCCGGCAACACTCCCCTCTGTCAAGAATCGTTCGGGAAGAAATGAAACAGCTGAAAATGGTCAACTTGCGTCAACAATCCGGCTGGGGTAATGACGGCGCGAAACAGGGAATAGACCTGCGCGCTCCGGATCACGAAGTGGTGCGCTTCCTTGTTCTCCGGGAAAACGCGAGTTAAACTTGAGAAAATCCCGATCAGGCCAGTCGAGATTCGAGTCGTGGTCGCAATCATCCACCTGTGAGGAAACCGATGCACAGCAACCGTGACCGACAGGCAGGGTTCCCCGAGGGGCGGAAAGAGACCCCTCCCGTGGCGTTGCCTTCTGAGGCATTCAGCTTCTACCCGGTGTTTGGTGCTCTGGCGGACTGGCAATGGCAACTGTATCAATCGGCCTATGCACAAGCGCGGGCGGTAGTTCGTCCGCTTCCCCCCGTCCTGGCTGGGCGTGTGTCTGGGAACTGAGGCGACTTCAGGCGTCTGAAATCCTGTCAGCTGCGAGCCCGACGTACAGAGGATTGCTCTTGTTTTTTCCAGGTCGGTCGGTATGGAGGTTCTCTCTCTACGTCGAAACTTGAGTCAATTCGATTCCTGGCGGCCAGTTCTCGGGGGGGTACGGAGAACCAGGTCGATCGGGGGTGCTGATGGATCCAGCGTCAGGCTCGTAGCTCGGGTTTTCCACCTGCGCCTCGGGGGGGCGCACACGCAGCCCCAGGGCGTTGCGCGGTGGGATTTTCGGGAGAGTCGGAGCCATCGGGTTTCAGGGAGGAGACCAGACATGGCAACGGCAGGCCGGGGCAAACTGCTCGTGGCAATCACGATGATGGGAGCTGTTTGCCTGGCCGGGCTCGGCTGTCAGGCGGATGGCCGATACACCTTCTTCAAACCGCCGCAATCAATGTTTGTGAACGGGCCCAATGGCTACCAGTCGCAGAGCATGCTGGTGCAGAAGCCGAACGCCGGCGCCATCCCTGGGCAGACAAACTACGCTGGTCAAGGCGGTGCTAGTGGGGTGACACGCGCCTCAGTTCCACCCGCCCGCCCTGCGCAGGGGGTGCAACGAGTGGGGTATGAAGAACCCGCTCAGCCGGAAGCAGCCAATTCCAATGCGCCGATTCCTGTTCCCAGCGTGGATGGCATCCCTGGAACCGCGCAACCGCTTCCAGTAGGTCCAGTCGCGAATGGACAGCAGCCGGTGGTTTCCTCCCTGGCGGCTCCCGTGGAGATTGCAGCCTCCCCAACTCTGCCTTTGCCCACAGAACTGAACAAGGTGAATCTGCCACCTTACATCATCGAGCCGCCGGATGTGCTCCTTCTGGATGCGGTTCGCCTGGTGCCTCGTCCGCCGTATCACATCGATCCGCTCGACACCCTGCTGGTCAATGTCACCGAAACGCTCCCCAATCAGCCGATCGCCGGGGTTTATGCCGTGGGCCCGGAGGGGAACGTCGGACTGGGGTTCAGTTATGGGGCAGTTCGCGTGGTCGGGCTCACCATCGCGCAGGCAGAAGAGGCCATTCGCAAGCATCTGTCGCGAATCCTGAAGAATCCACAGGTTGCCGTGGGGCTGTCCTCGTTTCGCGGCGTCCAGCAAACACGCGGCGAACACCTGGTACGCCCCGATGGCACCATCTCGCTGGGGACCTATGGGAGCGTGAATGTCACCGGGCTGACACTGGCCCAGGCCAAGGTCAAGATCGAGGCGCATCTCTCGCAGTATCTGCTTGACCCGGAGATCTCGCTCGATGTCGTCGGGTACAATAGCAAGGGTTACTATGTGATCACCGATGGCGCCGGTTTTGGCCAGCAGGTCTACAAGTTTCCGATCACCGGGAATGAAACGGTCCTCGACGCCATTGAACACATCAACGGACTGCCCGCGGTCTCCTCGCGCCGCAAGATGTGGGTCGCGCGGCCGGCTCCCTGCGGGCATGGCTGTGTCCAGGTCCTCCCGGTGGACTGGCAGGCGATCGTACAGGGCGGAGCGACGTGCACCAATTATCAGCTCTTCCCGGGGGATCGCATCTATGTGAAGGCCGATTCGCTGATCACCCTCGACAACACCATGGCCAAGATCATTGCTCCGATCGAACGAATGCTGGGCATCACGCTCCTGACTGGCAGCAACATACGCACCTTCAACAATCTGAACACCACCACCGGGGTTGGGGTGATCACGACCGGCTTCTAGTTGCGGGCGCTCTCCTCTGTCGAAAACCTTGTGAGGCTGAGGACTCGAACCATGAAGCGAATCATTGTGCCGGTGCTGCTAGGGATGTGCTGGATGGCACTGGAAGGTACGACGGTTCATGCGCAGATGGGTTATGTGCGTCCTCCCACCGCGCCGACCCCACGGCCCGCTTTCAGCCCCTATCTGAATCTGGCCCGGGGAGGGAACGCTGCCATTAACTACTATGGCCTGGTGCGCCCTCAGGTGGACACGGCCGCCTCGTTGCAGCGCTTGCAGCGGGAGATCAATCAGGGGATGATTCCTTCGGGGCAACCGACCATGGAAGTCCTCCAGAATGGAGCGCCGACCACACCCATCACAGGACATTCGGTGCGCTTCTTTAATCTCAATCCTTATTTCACCAGCAATCCCTCGCGAACCCCGACCCTGTCACGTCTGACGATTCGCTGACAAGGGGAAGCGCGGAGCGGTCCACGCGGATTGAAAGCAATCAACCAGATCGGGAAGGATACCGATGGCGAGCAAGGCATGGACAGGGCGGAGGCTGCTGGGGCTGGTCTTGCTGGGGTGGGCAGCCTCGGCAGGGCGCGGGCAGGATGTGGGGAGTGTTTCCTGCAAGGAACGCTGTCCGCCGTGGGTGGAGCACTGCTCGGAAGGGCCGCCACGCCTGAAGTTCAAGGACGGCCACCCCAGGCCGATTTGTGATCCCTGTGCACTGCCGCATTATGGTTACTATTCCCCGACCTGGCAGGCCTACCCCTACGAGTCGAATGGGAGCCCCTGTTCGGGGCCTGCGCTGGGAGCGAGGACGCCGACGCCCCAGCAAGAGCCAACCCCCGCTGAAACTCCCGCGGTCGCCACGCGCGGCCCCGCGCTCCCTGCAACCCCTGCGGGGGAACCCCCTCTGCCGACACAGCCCGAGAAGGGGAACGCTCCCAGTGCCTCGCCGCCCTCGTGGTTGCCGCCGTCCACGCTGGTGAGTGGCCCACGGACCCCCGAGGAAGGGGCGACCAGCCCGGTGCGCTTTGAGTCGAAGGAGCTGCGCCCGCTCGAAACAGGGCCCGCGCTCGATCTCGATCCGCCGGCGCCCCAGCGCATGCCAGCTCCGGCTCCGCTCCCCACGCTCCCTCCTCCTGGGACTCCGCCAACCCCTCAGCCAATTAATCAGACCTCGTTGACAACGTCCAGTCAGCGCGATGATTCGGAGGGGATCGCACGAGCAGTGGTCAAGGAAGTCGTGGCGGCCCCTCCCGAAATGCCGTCGCCGAACACCCTCGTCAGGCAGCCCTCCGGGCCGTCCAATCCGCCCGCGGACTCCGTGCAGACACCGCCAGCGATGCCGAGGATGCCCACCCCACCCGGAACCCCAGCGCCACGCGATGTGCCGCCACAGCGCCCGCGTCAGATGCAAGGCAGCTTCGCCATGCCAGGGATGCGCATGGTGAGCAGCAAGAAGGTGATCCTCGATTTCGACGGGGCGGATCGTCTCGCTCCGGGACAGAGGATCGTGCTGTGGCGCACCCGGGATGGAAAGAGCTGGGAGGAGGAGCGCCAGTTTATTACGCAGGCGAAGACTCTGGTGGTGGAGGTTGAGCAGGAAGGTCTGTACGGTTTCACCATTGCCAGCACCGCCGCCACGCAGTCGACTCCTCAAGCACCCCAGGGGGGACCGCAACTGTGGATCGAGGTCGACTGGACGGCCCCCAAGGTGAATCTGATCGAGGCGAGAACCAATCTGCGCAGCGCGGGGTGCGAGATGCTGGTCACGTGGTTGGCGAGCGATCGCAACCTGGCCCGGCAGCCGGTCACGCTCTCGTGGGCGACCACTCCGGAGGGGCCGTGGACCACCTTCGCCTCCAACGTGAGTAACACCGGACGCTACACCTGGCAGATCCCCGCCCATGTGCCAGCGAGCATCTTCGTTCGGCTGGAGGTGTTCGATTTTGCGGGCAATGTGGGCATCGATCAGACGTCCGGCCCGCTTCTGACAAAGAGCCAGCCGAACCGGGCTCCTCGCCCGTGAAGGAAGAGTGAGACCGTTGCACAGCGGGAGTCCCGGAAGGATACTCCCGCTGTCGTCATTTCCGGAGCCTTTATGGCGATCTTCTGCCGGTGAATTCCGTTCTGCTCGCTCAACCCGTCCAGGGGAGAGGTTCTCTCAGCCGGGTTGTTGAGTTGGCGGTCAGTGCAGGGAGGCGTTGGGTCGATTAAGTGGGAGGATCGTTCCGAAGGTGGAGCGATGGTGCCGCGACACCCCTGTGTCAGGAAGTCCCGATGATGCGTGCATGCCTTGGAGCCCCCCCTCGGTTGTCTGTTGTGAGGAGTCTTACCCTTTGGCTTGTGTGCGGCGCTGCCGCCTTGGTTCCACTCACGTCAATGGCGCGAGGGGATCACCCCCAGTGTCGGCTTGCAGGGGCAACGGCTCAGGACATCCGCCGCATGAATCCCTCCCAGCTGGAACAGGTCTTCGCCTGTGGGACCCTCGCGAATGATCCGGTGGGGGCATGGAAAGGGCGTGTGCTGGTGCGCACCGATGGGAAACTCGGCCGGGTGCGCGCGCGCCTGGCAAGTGTGGTGTGGAAAGGAAAATGTTTCGACGAGGACGGCGGATTTATTAATCAGTGGCTGGGTTTTCGCGCCGTGGGCTCCCAGGCGACGATCGCGCCAAGCTGGTATGATGGCAAGCCTTGCCTGGTGCTGGAGTATCCGCCGGATGCGGCGATGTTCAGTAATACTCGCGATGAACTGCGTGAGATCGCTCCGGGGGTGTATCTGGGCCGATTCTATGAACGCTGTCCTTGCCCCCGGTTGCAGGGTTATTTTCTCCTGGAGAAGCTTTCCTGTGTGCACGCCCACTGAGACGGTTCAGGCGAGAGGCACGCGGGGGCCTCCTGGTCGGCGCTAGACAGAGCGCGAAGGGGTAAGTAAGGTGATCAGGGAGAGTGGAAGGCTCCGCTCCCGGTTCTCGTCTGAGAGAGGTCATGCCGTACAAGCCAATCGAATCCTACGGCGTTATTGGGGATCTGCACTCGGTGGCTCTGGTCGGGACCGATGGTTCGATCGATTGGTGTTGCCTCCCCAATTTTGATTCCCCCAGTGTGTTTGCGGCGTTGCTCGACGATCGCAAGGGCGGCTTTTTCAAGGTCGCCAGCATGTATGGTGGGACCTGTCGGCAGATGTATCTTCCCGATACCAACATCCTTCTCACGCGCTTTCTGAGCACTGAAGGGGTCGGCGAAGTTGTCGATTTCATGCCCATTCAGGAGACGGCGGGGCCGAGTCAGCATCAGATCGTTCGTGTGGTGCGCAGTGTGCGCGGAGCAGTTCGCTTTCGTCTGGAGTGCCGCCCTGCGTTTGATTATGCCCGCCAACCACACACCGTGGTGCTCGAAGGGCGAGGCGCGGTCTTTGAAACCCCTCAACTCAAGCTGGCGCTCATTAGCCGGTTTCCGCTCTGCTGCGAGGGTGGGGCGGCGATCACCGAATTCACGCTGCAACCAGGAGAAACCGCGACCTTCATTCTGCGTCAAATCGAGGAAGGCCACCACGGCGAACTTCTCGAAGCGCGGTTGATCGGCGAACATCTGCTGATTGAAACGGAGAAATATTGGCGCCGCTGGTTGTCCCGCTGTACCTACAGCGGACGCTGGCGGGAAATGGTCTATCGCTCGGCGCTGGTGCTCAAGCTGATGACGTTCGAGCCCACCGGCGCGATTGTCGCCGCACCCACGTGCAGTCTCCCCGAGGAGATCGGTGGAGTGCGCAACTGGGATTATCGCTACACCTGGATTCGCGATGCCGCCTTCACCCTGTACGCGTTTTTGCGCCTGGGGTTCACCCACGAGGCCGAGCAATTCATGGGCTGGCTTGAACAGCGAGCCCGGGAAGGGGCGCGCAACGGACCGCTCCAGGTAATGTATGGCATCAGCGGTCGCCATTGTTTGCCCGAGGAATCGCTCGATCATCTGGACGGCTATCGCGGGTCCCGCCCGGTGCGGATTGGCAATGGCGCCGCGGAGCAGCTTCAGCTGGATATTTATGGCGAGTTAATGGATTCGGTTTATCTCTATGATAAACACGGTTCGCCGCTTTCCTACGACCTGTGGACCGAACTGCGCCGCATGCTCGACTGGGTGGCGGACAACTGGGAACGGGCGGATGAGGGAATCTGGGAGGTGCGCGCCGGTCCGCAGCAATTTGTGTACTCCAAGGTGCAATGCTGGGTGGCGCTCGATCGCGCGCTGCGCCTGTCGGACAAACGAGGGCTGCCGATCGATTTCGCCCGCCTGGCCCAGGTACGCAATCGCATTTATGAATCGGTGATGACTCATGGCTATCACTCGAAACGACGCACCTTTGTCCAGCACTATAATACCCAGGCGCTCGATGCGGCCAATCTGATGTTACCCCTGGTCAACTTTCTTTCACCCACCGATCCGCGCATGATTGGGACGCTCGATCGGACTTTGGAAGAACTGGTCTCGGACAGCCTGGTGTATCGATATGAGCGCGGGAAAGATGGTTCGGGCGATGGGCTCACGGGCGAGGAGGGCACGTTCAACATGTGCACCTTCTGGCTGGTGGAAACGCTCACCCTGGCGGGGCGGTTGGAGGAGGCCCGCTTTATCTTTGACAAGATGTTGACCTACGCCAATCATCTGGGGCTGTATGGCGAGGAGCTTGGGATGCACGGCGAAACGCTGGGGAACTTTCCGCAGGCGTTCACCCACATGGGCGTGATCAGCGCTGCCTTCAACCTCGATCGACGCATGAACGCGCGCTGTTAATGCCAGCGCGGTCCTTGGGTGGAGGAGGTTTCTCATGGTGAACCCCGCCTCTTACATGCAGCGCCCGGTGTCTTACTGGATCGGTCAACTCACCCAGGAGGATCCGCTGGTGCGGCGCCTCGCCTGTCATGCCCTGGCCGAGATGGGGTTGTCCGCTCAGGAGGCTGTCTCCGCTCTGCGTGAGCGGCTGGAAGATCCCATCAGTTTTGTTCGCGTGTGGGCCGCTGCCGCTCTTGGCGCAGTTGATCCGACCAATCCCGACTCGGTGCCCGCGTTGATCCAGTGCATGCACGATGAACGGAACTTTGTGCGGAGCCTGGCGGCCTGGCACCTGGGGCGTCTTGGTGACGAACTGGCGTCCATCAAGGACGCGCTCCCCGAATTAAAGCAACTGCTGGCCGATGAGGATCAAAGTGTGCGCCGCGAGGCTGGCCTGGCCCTCAAACGGCTACAGTCACACGGCGGCTCTCCCCCGGAACTGGGGCACCTCTACAACGCGCCCGTTCGCTCTCCGGATGCCCCTCGCCACCAGTGAACGTCTGAGAAACGCGCCCCGTCACAGAGCGGAATCCACGCACCCTTGTTGAGGAACCCTCTCCATGAACGATTCGCTTCCCCGCACCATCTCGCGGCCACTCCAGTTCGCCAACGGGTGCGCCATTGGTATCAGTAATCGTTGGCGCAAGGGACAGTACTGTGTCATCATCACCGAGGCGGGGTTGGTGGGCTGTGGTATTTACGATGTCAAGACGGCAGCCGAGTTTGGCCAGGCAATCGCCATCGCGCGCGGCACCCCGGAGAAACCGCTCGTTGATCCCGAGGATCTCTTCGAGGCACGAATCGTCGATCTCACCCCGCAAGCACGCGCCCTGGGGATTGAACCGGGCATGACCGGACGCGATGCGGTGGAACGGTTGCTCGCCGCCTCGCGCTCTGTGTAACGGCCT
>JAKOSN010000235.1 GCA_029777335.1 Planctomycetota bacterium | reverse complement strand
GAAGGCGTATGTGAAGATCGAGACCAATCTGGGTCTGACCGGATGGGGAGAGATCACGGGGCTTGATCCCAGGGTTGCCTCTGCGCTGGCGGAATCCCTCTTTGAACTGCTCGATGGGGAAAACCCGACGCGCGTGGAACATCTGTGGCAGAAACTCTTTCGGGCGCATCGCGATATGCGGGGCGGACCGTTCATGGTCCACACCCTGTCAGCAATCGACATGGCGTTATGGGACATCACAGGGAAAGCGTATGGGGTGCCGGTTTATCGGCTGCTGGGGGGACCAACACGCGAGAAGATCCGCATGTACCCCTCGGCAAAGGCGACCAAACTGGGCACCGGGGGACCGCATCCCTTCTCGGGGAATCCCAGCGATATCAACAATCTGGTCAAGATGGTGCAGCAGGCACGCGAACGCCTGGGGCCCGAGGGAACAATCATGTTCGACGCCCATTGCGCCGTCCCTCCACCCATGCTGATTCAGCTGGCCTCCGCAATTGCTCCTTATGATATCCTGTTTCTCGAAGAACCGGCAGTCCCGGGCAACATCGAGGTTTTCAAGCGCCTGAAACAGCAGATTCGCATTCCGATGGCGACCGGCGAACGGGATCGAACCATCTGGGGAATGCTCCCGTACCTGGTGGAGAGCTGCATCGACATTTTGCAACCAGACTGCGGCCACACGGGCGGAATCAGTCAGATGAAGAAGATCGCCGCGCTGGCGGAGACGTTCCTCGTGCCGCTGGCTCCGCACAACACCTGCTCCGAACTGGGGCTGACGGCGAGCCTGCACGCCACGGCGTCGATTCCGCTCTTTCTGATCCACGAGGGCTATCTTGATGGGCACATCATGCCCCCCGGAGTCGCCCGCAAAAGCTGGACGCAGGACAAGGATGGTTATGCCTCGTTGCCGGAAGGGCCAGGGCTGGGTGTTGAGATGGATGAAGCGTTGATGGCGAAGGTGGCAGCCGATCCGAAGCGCAAGTTCCGCTGGCCCCATCCGACCTATGCGGACGGCTCGGTGCGGGACTATTGATCTCGCCATGTCAGTGGCGGGTGGGCTGTGGCGTGGGGAGGCCCCGTGAAGCGAAGGGAGTAGTTGTTGGCGTGCAGGCAACGACTCGGGAGAGGTGACATCCTCCTATCAGCGAACAAAAGAGATGGGAAAACATGGATTGTTGAAGACTATGAGAGTGTGTTCATAAGTGTAAACCCTGCAAACATGGGGATACATCAATCGCACGGGATGTTGCCACTTCATTACATCTTCATCCCTCCTCTCGGCGAGCGGTGTGCACACCGCCTGCAGAATCCAGGAAAACCCTACCCGCTTAACTTCATTTTCCATCAACACTTGCGATTGCGTCCTTGAACCCTCACCCTTCCATAAAGGGACGAGGGGAATCGGCGGGACTGCAAGCCTTTGTTGGCACGGGGTTTGTTATTACAGAGAGTTGACACATTCGCGTGAGGATACCCTCCCCCGTGTATCACTCATTGCGCCCGGTTGTGAACATGATCCTCCCTTTGTGCAAAGGTGCAGTCCATGAAAAAACTCCTCGGCCTCTGCCTCGCTCTCACCCTGGTGCTGACGGGGTCGATGGCGCGCGCGGAAGCGATTCCGCTGATTTCCAGCCAGAACACGTTTGCCGATTCCAATCCACCAATTATCCCTGGACCGGTGAACAACTCCTTCCTTGGGGTTGGTCCGAGCATCGGCAATACGCAAACGACAACGAGTTCACAGAGCGGTAGTTTCTTCGGCCAGAGTGGCTCAGCCCTGGGGATTGCTACCGAATCCAATCAGAATGTCGTTATTGGGACCGTGACGCACCAGGTGTTGACCTCGACCAGCACGGCGACCACGAGCAGCGGGGGTCTTTTCGGCTCGGCACTGGCAACGGCAGGGGATTCGTTCTCGTTCACCCTGACCCAGCCCACCGATGCGTTGTTGACCTTGCTGGCTCACGGCGCGGACTTCACCAGCGCCGCGTTGTTCGGCCCGAATGGGCTTGTTATTGCGGACATCAACGGGAGCAACGATCTGCTGAACCAGCGGTTGAGCCTGGGCGCGGGCATCTATACGCTGGCCACGTTCGCCAGTCACGATTCGAATTTGTTTGAAGGTGCGGGGACCTCCAATGCGGTCGCACAATTGATCCTGATCCCCGAACCGGGCACGATGGCGCTGTTCGGTGTGGGTCTTGCTGGCCTGGTCGGCTACGGGTATCGCCGTCGGCAGCAAGCGAAGTGAAGAAGCGATCACAACCCTCTTCTCCGGTTCGCGGGTGTTCCCATCGAACCGGAAGAGGGATGTTTGGAATGTTAACATCTGTTAGCGCTGTTCATCTCTCTCGACAGGGGTTCCCCCCCATCTCCCAGGGCAAAACTAGCTCCCACTTCCTCTCCGCGCCAGGAGCGGTGCGACGACATCTCTTTGATC
Organism: Planctomycetota bacterium; assembly: GCA_029777335.1. Lineage (GTDB taxonomy): Bacteria > Planctomycetota > Planctomycetia > Gemmatales > Gemmataceae > JAKOSN01. The sequence goes on along the minus strand of JAKOSN010000235.1, from coordinate 321 downwards.
ATAACTATTAATTGTCAATGATCTTGTGTGCAATTGGTTATGATTGTTGTCGTTGCTGGGTTCTCTGTCATCTTTCTTCTGACACGTGAATAAGGAAAATTGGTACAAACTTTGCCTACCTTTTTCTGATTTTCTGTACCGTCATTCCCCCGGCTGTACAGTGAATCACGACCGGGCAAGGGCTGGGTTGAGGATCGCTGTTTGTTCCTGATTGTCGTTATCGAGGGTGAGGTTTCCTTGCGCTTCCCCCGGCAAGATCTTACCAGGGTGCTGGGCCGATGCGCTCCTTCACCTGCCGAGGATTCGCACAACGACCAGGAG
>JAKOSN010000041.1 GCA_029777335.1 Planctomycetota bacterium | reverse complement strand
GTGAGGATGGGATGATCTTCGAGAAAATCATCGAAGATGTGGCCATGGAAAATCAGGATCTGCCGGCCGCCGCTCGGGAGGATGTAGTCGTCCTGCACCCGCACGCCCAGAAGGTGCGAAACGATTTCCGCCGACCCGTCGTGGTTGCCACACAGCCAGATAATGTCGATCTGATCAGAGAGTTTGCGGATCAGAGAAAGCACCTTCCAGTGATTCTTGTTCAGCCGGCGAAAATCGATGGAGTCGAAGACATCGCCGTTGAGAATCAACCGGGCGGTCGGCAATTCTCCCTCGACAATCCGTTCCAGGAGCTTGCAGAGCAATTTCGCCTGCGAGTTATCACTGCCCAGGTGTATGTCCGAGAGAATCAGTGCATCGAGCATGGCTTGAGGAACTCCAGAGGAGCAAGCGAGGCATCCTGACCTCGACGGGTATTGCCAACCGCGGCCGCCATTTCGCCATCCATTCTCTACCAGATGGGCGTGTAATTCCCATGAGGACGCTGTGAAAACGGCTTGAGCGACTCAGAACGCTCCTCCATGAACGACCCAAGAAGTTCCAGTGAGTTCGCACTTCCTGCTCTGGTGCAAGCGGTTGGCCTTCCTCATACTGACACCGTTCTGCACGACATCCAGCCACAAACCTTACCCCAGGAATCCTCATGCGACCTGCCTTCATGTGGTTTATGGGCGTCCTCCTTGTTCTCCCCGGCTGTGGCACCTCGGGGCCAAAACTCCAACCGGTGCGCGGAGAGTTGTTTGTCAACAAACAGCCGGCGAAGGGCGCCCTGGTCGTGTTTCACCCGGTGAATGACAACAGGGTGTCCGCCATCCGTCCCAGCGCCGAGGTCCAGGAAGACGGATCGTTTTCCCTCACCAGTATCAAGCCCCGCGATGGAGCGCCCGAGGGAGACTATGTGGTCACGGTCAGCTGGCCGGTGCAGAAAGCCACCTCGATGGCAGCAATCAAGGGGATGGGTGGCGAAGGGGAATCCAAGGGTGCCACGACCGACCGTCTCGGTGATCGCTATCGGAACGCGGGTTCCTCCACCATCCGTCGCAAGATCACTCTGGGCACTGGACAGATCGAACGTATTGATATTCAACAATAACGATCCGCTATAGTTTTTTCTCCCCTGTTTCTCTCACGAGGGACTGCTCATGTTCCGCGCATCAAGGAACGCTCGCCCCGGTTTCACGCTCATCGAGTTGCTGGTGGTGATTGCAATCATCGCCATCCTCATCGGCCTGCTCCTCCCCGCCGTCCAGCAGGTGCGCGAGGCGGCCGCACGCATGACCTGTAGCAACAATCTGAAGCAGCTGGGAGTGGCGTTGCACAACTACCACGGCACCTACGGCTATTTTCCGCCCTGCGGCACCACCATCAACGGCCAGCAGGGACATTCGGTCTTCACCTATCTGCTCCCTTACATTGAGCAAGACAACGTCTATCGCCAGATTCGCATCGATCTGCCGGTGATCGATCCGCTCAATCTCCCCTTGCCCCCAGTCAAAAACTACGCGGGGCGTGCCAGGATCAAGACCTTCCTCTGCCCGTCGGCGCCGGATCGGGAGGCCGACTACGGCGCAGCCGGGTTCGACGTGGTGCGGTCCGACGTGGTCGAACGCCCCCGCCCCGACG
>JAKOSN010000234.1 GCA_029777335.1 Planctomycetota bacterium | reverse complement strand
GTGCGACATTGAGTCGCAGCAAGTGGTCACGATCGGCCGGAATCGCAAGAACACCATCATCCTGCATGACGAACTCGCCTCACGCTGGCATGCCGAGATCATTGCCGAGAAGGGTCGCTGGCTGCTGCGCGATTGTGCCACCACCAATGGCACCCGGTTGAACGGCATCCGTATTCAGGACCCCGTCTCCCTGGAAAGCGGTCAGCAAATCCGGATTGGGGACACCTACTTTCGATTCGATGTGCTCCCCGCCAACCACCCGACGCCTCTTCCGGACGATCCCGATGAGGAGGACGGGGCGCGAGCTGTCCAGCGCACGCTCAGTCGGGATGTCGATTCGCAGGCTTCCACTGTCCTGCAAACGGATGAACTCACGGCGCTGCTTACCTTCCTCGATGTGTCACTCCGTGGCATTTCTCCGCAGGAACTCGTTCATCGAGCACTGTGCAGCATTCACCGGCAGACAGGCGCTCTGCTCTGCGGGTTCCTTAGTCTGGATGAACAGAATCCGCTGCCCATGGTCGTGGTTCCCGAGCAGGCCGCCGTGGATGCCCACCTGAGTCGCAATCTGACTGCGCGGATTCAGCGTGATCATCGCGCGGTCTGGCTTGGTGGCAGCAAAACCAACCGGGTGCAATCGCACAGCTTGAATTCGTATCAGGATGCCATCTGTGTCCCGGTTCAGAACGAGGGGCCTCCGTTGGGGGCGATCCACGTTTACCGCGGAGTGGGAACGTTTAGCGAGCGCGATGTGCGGTTCTGCCAGTCGCTGGCGAGTTACCTCGCCAAAAGTCTGGATCTGCTCCGAATCAATCGCGCCCTGGAAGCGGATAACGAACGGTTGCGCACCCACGCTGCCGTGGGCCCCTGCGAGATCCTGGTGGGCGAAAGCCTCCCGATGCGGCAACTCAAGCAGCAGATCGCCAAACTGGCGAACAATCAATCGACGGTTCTGGTGGTGGGCGAAAGCGGGGCGGGGAAGGAACTCGTCGCTCTCGCTCTGCACCGCCAGAGCTCGCGCCGCGAGGGCCCCCTGGTCACGGTGAATTGCGCCGCGATTGCAGCCTCCATGCCCGAGGGAGAATTATTTGGCCATTGTGCTCACTCCTTCACCGGTGCCATTGAGGATCGTCCCGGTTACTTTCAACAGGCGGACATGGGCACACTCTTCCTGGACGAAATTGGGGAGTTGTCCGAGGAGTGCCAGGCCAAGTTGTTGCGCGTGCTGGAATCGAAAACGTTCCGTCCCGTGGGAGCTACCTCCGAGCGACGTACGGATGTGCGCATCATCGCCGCAACCAACCGTGATTTGCAGAGTGAGGTCCAGGCCGGGCAATTCCGGCGTGATCTCTTCTATCGGCTTGGGATGGTGGTGAAGGTGCCTCCCTTGCGAGATCGCCGCGAGGATCTCCCCGCCCTCGTCGATCATTTTCTCCGAAAACTAGCGCTGGAATACCGGCGCACGGTCCACCTGACCCCGGCAGCGCTGCAACGGCTGCAGGAGTATCACTGGCCGGGCAATGTCCGGCAATTGCGGTCGGTCCTCGAACATGCCGTGGCCATGAGCGATAGTGCCACGATCGATGTCGACGAACTTCACCTGGTGGGTGACAGTTTGCCGATGGAAATTCCAGAAGGATTGAGTCTTAACCTGGCTTCGCTGGAAGCGTGGGCGATCCGTCAGGCGGTGCAACAGACCAGGGGGAATAACACACAGGCGGCTCGTCTTCTCGGCATTCACCGAGATACCCTGCTCGCCAAGATGAAAAAATACAGGATCGAGAAGGGGATGTAGAGCAGAATGTTGGCGCAACGAGAGCGAGAACGGGTTCATCGAGCGACCCTGGCCCGCTGTCAGAAGGCTCGTTCAATCGGAGGCCCGAACTCTTCGGTCGCCAACCCTGGCGCCTCAGGAAGCCACTGGCAGGCACTGGTGTCGCTTTCCGCAAAGGACCCCGTGATGCCTGGCAATCAGAGTGCACGCCCCGAGGAATCTGTCGGCGCGGCGTTATTCACCACAATCGAAGGAGTGGTCGGCTCGCTGCCCGACTTGCCGTGGATGGCATCGTAGACTTCCTGACGATGCACGGGAACTTCCTTTGGCGCGACGATTCCCAGCCGCACCTTGTCGCCCCGGATTTCCACGACCGTGACGATAATGTCGTTGTTAATGACGATGCTTTCGTTTTTTTTTCTGGACAGCACTAACATCGCTGCCTATCCTTCTTAGTCATGGGGTCGTACTGGAAGAAATTGACTTGTTCGCCATCTCCCACACTGGGGTGACAGGGCAAAGGTAGATCCAATCTCCTCTGCAGAAGTCAGTTGCAAGTGCTGTTGTGGATGCAGTTCATTGAACTGCAGCGGTACCCTCTACCGACACACAACCGACACTTTATCATTAATCACCTTAGCCGTTGACTTTGCGCTGGTCAAGACCCTGTCAAGGGTTTTCCTGTCTTTTTTAAATCGTCTGCTGCTACAAGCTGCCCTTTCTCTGTGTGTCTCCGGAAAACTCCTCTCCCTGGACACCTGGGTTTTTGGGAGCGCACTTCCCCGTTGACGGGTTTCCCCGACGTGGAATAATAAAGATAGATTTCTCCTTGGGAATTCCTCCGGGTGTGGCCCCTGGCGAGATATCCGACACCACCTGTCCCATTGGTGGGAGCAAGGCTCACTGGACGGTTTGGCAGGGAGTCGAAGAACAATGAAGAGAAGTTTATTCCCCGGCCAACGAACCGGGCGCCCCTACATGATGGCGGTGGTTCTCGGCACAGCCCTCACCACGGGATTCAGCCCCGCCGTTGGCGCTGCGCAAGAACAGCAGGCGCCGATGTCCGCCGCCGTTGCGGACATTAGCCGTTACTGCACCGCTTGTTGGCGCAATGCGCGCCTTCCCGTCGATACCTGGAGCGACTGC
>JAKOSN010000233.1 GCA_029777335.1 Planctomycetota bacterium | reverse complement strand
TTTTTCCGTGAGACAGACGGGGTGCATCCGAGAACGCACCGTTCTCACTAGGACCCCGAATGATCTCTCACGAACCAGAGAGTCGAGAGGCGCAGACGCAGTCGCCGTAAATCCCTATACAGGCACGGGAAATAGAAAAAAGCCAGAGGTCCAAAACCCCTGGCCTTTGCCGTGAACTATCCGGTGTGGTGATTCCGCTCCCGATGGGAAGGCTCCCCGAGTGAGGCGCTCTTCGTAACAACTCTCTACGGATACGAGAGGTCTGTTATTCTTGGATCGGTGACCGTAAGTGCTTGTTCGTCAACGGATTCCGCGCGTTAACAGCGTGCGACTCCAGGCAGCGACGAGAGGTTGGACTGTTACCCCTTTGCGTGGTGAGAATCCCACCCTCGTTCGGTACCCTGGCCCCACCCCTCCGCTTGCTGCCTGAGGACCGGACCCGTAGGATATCCTTTCTTGGTGGCGCACATCGGTGCCAGATCCCCTCCTCAAGGAGCCCAGTCCATGCCCCTCCCGCATAGTCCGTCGCAACCGCCTCTGCTTTTCCGGGAGATCAACTCATCGCTTCCCTTGCTCCTGTGTCCCTCTCCCCGCTTACCACTCACCACCACAGCCTCCTGTTTTGTGGGGACCACTCTGGTCACCGCGCAGGACGGCGTGCGGCATCCTCTCGCGTCTCTGCGCACGGCCGTGGGACGCCTGCGTCTGGCCACTGTTGCCGGACTGCCTGACGCCCTGCCCAATGACCACGACACTCAACGCCAATGGCTAGTGTCCCTCTGCCGAGAATACGACTCGGGTGACCAGGTCGAGATCCACCTGCTCCGCGACCAGGCCTGGGTGGAGCAGCACCGGGTGCAGGTAGGGGAACCCGTCTGGCTCGACCTCCCCGAGATGGCCGTCTGCGGGCCAACGATGGTCCAGTCCCTCACCCCTGCGCCCGTTCCCCCTCCCGGCCGACGAGGGTTGCTCACTGGCTGGTTTCAGCATTCCTCCGGCACGGTTTTTGATCTCACGATTGAGGGCGAAAGCCAGCCTTTGGGGGTGACGGCAACTCATCCGTTCTGGAGCGTGACTCGTCAGCAGTGGGTCTGGGTCGGCGACCTCGGTGAGGGGGAGGCGCTCCTGGCCCTGCAGGGCACGTATCCTCGGGTCCGATCGGTGGCGCAGCGCGCTCCGCGCGGCCGGGGTGGGGAATGCACCACCGTGATCTACAGCATCGAGGACAGCCTGCTGGCGCGCGCGACCCAAACGGAAGGCCCTTCGAGGAGGGACTACTCCTCGGGATCCCTTTTCAGGGATCCGGCGTGGGTTGAAACTTACCCGGGGGAGTTTGCTCCCGGCGACGTCTGGCTCCAAGGGAGGACCGTCCAGGAACATTGCACGACCGTGTCCTACGAGCCGCTTGCCAGCCTGTGCACACCTGCCGCTGCCTCCTCGCACGTCCAGATCACGGTGTATGATGCGAGTGACACCCCCTTCCGCGTGCGCGTCCCGGTGTTCAATTTGGAAGTGGCAGGAGAACACTGTTATCGCGTGGGGGAACAAGGCTTGCTGGTGCACAACGCCTCGTGTCTGTGGGGGTCCGTTGTCCCGTGATACCACCGGGGCGCACACGCACCGTCGAGGAGCCGGCAAGGCTGATCCGCTCGCGTTCCTGCTTCCACGTAGCTATCTCGGGCAACGGTGTCACGCTCCAGAGACGAGGCCTTGCGGTTGGGGGATTTCCTGGCGTTCCAGGATGGTCAGGCCGTGGTTGTTCTGATACCGAGCACGCACCCGGAAAAGCCCGGTCGCCAGCAACTCCTCCACCGCGGGCCACAGGCCACGGCTGCCTGCTTGCGCTCCCTGGTCGCCAAAGGGGGTGGTGTTGTGTAGCACCAGGTAGTGACGCACCTTCCCCGCATGACGCGCCAGCTCCGCTCGTAATTGGTCGTAGGTGTGCAACGTAGCGATCAACAACAGGTCCGTGGCCTCGATCTCCACCTGCAACACATCCGCCTGGTGGAAGATGAACTCGGTTGGCCCCGCCAGCGCCTGGAGCCGCTCCACCTCGGGACACCGCACCTGGTCGTAGCAGACCAGTTTCCGTGGGCGTCCTGCCAGCAACGCCAGGGTGGAGACCCCCGTGCGCGTCCCCATCGCGGTGATGTGCCGACACTCCCGGGCCAACGCCTGCAGGGTGGGCAGATGTTCGTGGATATCCGACGGTGTGGTGCAGGCGGTCTGGTAGTGCTGGTGCAACAGCCATTCCTGGATCCCTTCCAGCGCTTCGAACACCTTGGTTTCGCTGAGCAGACGCCGTCGTAACAGATCGGAGAGCACCAGTTGCGTTCTCGGCTGACACGGATCGAGCAACAACACCTGCCGTAACGCCTGCTCCGCTTCCTCGTCGTTGCCTTCCTGCAACCAGGCATCCGCCCACAACTGCCGTAGTGCCAGCACCCGTGGAGAATGCTCCAACATTGCCTGCAGCCGGGCGCGCGCTGGCCCCGTTTCGCCCTGGCCCAGGTGCCAGCGGACGCGCAACACCCCCGCATCGAGCGCTCCCTCGGGGCTTTGTTCCAGGGCCTGGGCCGCTTCTTCCAGCTCCGCCTGATCGCGACGTGCCAGGGCCGCTTCCCCCAATCCCCACCAGGCCGCCAGTGAGCCAGGCTGGTCCTGGAGAAGCTGACGCCACTGGCGACGTGCTTCGTCCCACTTGCCGCCACGCTGGTAGACCTGGGCCAGTTGCCGTCGTCCCTTGGACCCACGCAAGCCCGGATCGACACTGGCAAAGTGGGACTTTTCTCCTCCCGAGAGCAGGCGTAACAGGGCGGCCTCGGCGGCGGGGTAGTTGCCACTGTCCAGGAGCAAACTGCCGTGGCGATAGAGTAACTCGGCATCGTCGGGATAACGTTGTAACCCGGCGGCATAGGCTGCCAGCGCTTCCTGCACCTGTCCCAGCGCCGCCTGGCTGCCTCCCAGTTGGGCGTACAGTTTGCGCACGATGGAATCATCCGGATGGGACCGCGACAGGCTGCGGCGGGCATAGGCGATCGCCTGGGTATGCTGTCCCTGTTCACAGGCGATACTGGCCAGGTTGAAGAGGAGAAACGGTTCCTCGGGATGCTCCTCCAAATCGAGTTGGAGCAGGCGCAGATCGCGTTGCAGTTTGCGTTGCCGCAGGGCGGGATCCTGGTAGCCGACATGGGTGATGACCACGTCGCTCCAGTGCACTTCTCCGCCCAGCGTTTTGATAGCGGGGAGGATCTGCTCGTGGACGCGGTAGACCCAGCGCATCTGCGGATGATTGCGAAAGAGACGGATGTGATCGACCACCGTTTCGGCGGCGCGGCTATCCTCGGGACAGCGACACTTGAGCGCATAGGCGCGGTTGTCATTCCCCAGCGTGGCCAGCAACTGTTCCAATTTGGAGACGTGGTCCCCCTCGATCCGATCATCGGCATCCAGCCAGAAAATCCAGTCGCCCCGGGCATGACGCAGGCTTTCATTGCGGGCCGCGGCAAAGCTGTCACACCAGGGGAAGTCGTACACCTCGGCGCCCAGGGCCTCGGCGACGGCGCGGGTACGATCGCTGGAGCCCGTGTCGACGACCACGATCTGATCAAAGAGGTGCCGCACTGGTTCCAGGCAAGCAGGGAGGTTGGCTTCCTCGTTGCGCACAATCAGGCACAGCGA
>JAKOSN010000232.1 GCA_029777335.1 Planctomycetota bacterium | reverse complement strand
GGTCAGCAGCGTGGCCTTCAGCCTGGATGGCACGCGCATTGTCACCGCCGGAGCAGAGGCAGACTACTCGGGTTCCCTGCGCGTCTGGGATGCGACCACTGGCCAGATGCTGCACTCCGTCGGAGGGCTTGGCAGCGCGCTCACCGGCGTGAGATTCAGCCCGAATGGTCGACGCCTGGTGTTTGCCGGATATCAAGCGACCGTCAAGATCTGGCTCATTCCGCCACACCTGCAATCAAGCCGTTGGCCACGTGGGAAATCCTGAGAGAAGGCGGAGACTATCCCAGGATTGCGCTGCAGCGCGGTCTTGACCGGAGAGATCCTGCGCGAACGGCTTGAAACTTCTTGCCCGAACCCATCGGAGCCAGGTACAATCCCACATGCTCGATGGACCCGCAAGGACGTACCCGCCGCGCCTTCCACGCTCCACGCTCTCCGGCTGGTTCCACTTCTGGGTTTGCATCGTGCCCATGATTGATGCCGTTGATCGGCACGACACGGATGATCTTCAGGGGGGTAGAATCGCATGGCCACTGACCTTCACCTGTCCTCGACGCTGCGCAGTCAACTCCAGGCGGTCGCTCGGCGCATTCGCCTGTATCGCCTGATGCAGGGCATCAGTTTGCTTGTCCTGGCGCTGGCCCTCCCTCTGGGAGCTGGGTTGCTGGCGGAGCAATTGTCGGACGGACTCTCCCCTCTTGTGCGGGGCCTGTTCCTGGGTGGCTGGGCTCTCCTGCTGCTGATCGCGCTCCTGGCTGGACTGATTCGCCCCCTGCTCCGCCGACTTGACCCCGCGGCGCTGGCGGCCGTCATCGAGGAGAAATATCCGGAGTTGAGCGAACGGCTCACCTCCTCGGTTGAACTGGCCGAACAGGCGGATCTGTACCATGGCTCTCCTGAGCTGATCGCCCTGCTCCTGGACGAAACCGACCAGCAAACGCGCGGGCTGGCCTTTACCACTGCCGTTTCGCCGCGTCGCGCCAGCAGACTGGCCCTGGGAGCCACCGCGGCCCTGGCGCTGGTGCTCATCCCCTCGTTGCTCTGGCCCACCGAGACGCGCGAGCTGGCACAGCGTTTCTTCCTGTCGTGGAAGGCGAATTTCTTCAACCTGGCGGCGGTCGAGGGCGATTGCGTGGTCGGTCAGGGGCGCTCCCTTACCCTGAATGCGCGCGCCACCGTGGAGCCTGGACGCAAAAGCGAGGTGTTGCCCACCTCCGCGCAGCTGGTGATGGTCGACGACGAGGGAACCCGGCGTTTGCCGATGCTCGTCGAGGGAACCGGTGCCTTCCGGATCACTCTGGATAAGGTGGGCAAGAGTTTTCGCTACCACATCGAGGCGAACGGCGTAACGAGCGAACCGTTCACCGTCACCACGGTCGAGCCGGTCGAACTGGCGGCGGAGAGTCCCACGATTCGCACGACCCCGCCCCGCTATGCGCAGAAGACCATCGATCCGTCAGAAACCCACGGGTTGACCGATGTTTCCGTGTTCCAGCACGGCACCGCCCACTTCGCGTTCCGCTTCACCCGTCCGGCAGTCAAGGCCACGCTGGAGTGGAATACCGGCGAGGGCGAGAACAAGAAGCACGAGGCGATCGACCTGAAACTCAGTGAAGATCGTCGCAGCGCAGGTGTGGAGCGCCTGATTGCCACGGGGATCGAGTATCGCCTGATTCTGGAGGCCGAGCACGGCATCAAGACCGAATTCGAGCCGCGCTACATCGGCGCCACGGTGGATCAACCGCCGAAGTTCCTGACTGTGAATGTCAAGAAGGACAGCAAACCTGTTCATCCACAGGATCGTGTCCCCTTTGACCTCACCCTCTCCGACGATGTTGCCGTCGAAAAGGCGGAGATCGAGTATCGCGTGAACAAGGGGCCGAGCAAGTTCGAGGCGATTCCCCTTCAGGGAGCACACACCCACGAGGCCAGCACGCGGCATTACCTGGCGCTTACCGGCAAGGTGCAGGCCGGCGATCGGGTGGAGTATCGCTTCAAGGCTTACGATGGCCGCAGCGTTCCCGAGGCCACGCCAGCGCTGACGCCGAACGTCGCCTCTTATCCGGCCCAGGAATGGCTGGTGCTCAACATCTCCAGCAGTGCGAAACCACAGCCTGAACAGGATATCCTCGCCGAGCACGACGCCATTCGACGCAAGCTCGAGGTCCTGCGCGCGCAGTTACAGAAAGAACGGGACGGCACACGCAATCTGCAGCAACAAACCCGCAACAATCCCCAGCTGAACGAACAGCAGCAGAGCACGCTCAAGGACCTGCGCGAGGAGAACAAGAGCACCGAGGAAGGGCTGCGTGACCTGGCACTCGATCATGAAAACAACCCCGCCCTGCATCCGCTGACCGACACGCTTCGTCAGCTGGCCGCCCAGGAGATGAAGCGGGCCGAGCGCGCCTTGCAGGAAGCGGGCAAGTTCAAACCGACCACCAAACGAAACGAGGATCTGACTGCCACGCAGAAGGAACTCGAAAAGGCCATGCAGAAGCTCGATCAGCTGCAAAAGGAGAATCAGCAGCTGGCGAAGGATCGGCTCGATCAACTGCAACTGGAGATGCTCGCGGAACGGCAGAAGGCCCTGGCCGATCGTGCCGCCGAACTGGCAGCCCAGAATCCCGACGACAAGCAACAGGCAGAGAAGATCCGGCAAGAAGAACAGAAGATCGGGCAGGAACTGCAGCAACTGGCCCAGAAGAGCGATCAGCTGCGTCAGGTGCTCGACAAGGAACGCGCCGAGAAAGCGCGTGAACTGGGCGACAAGGCCCGTGAACTGGCCGAGGCCCAGCGCGAACTGGCCCGCGCCCAGGCCGAAACCGAGCAACAACGCCGTGCCGAGCGCTTCGCCGAACTGGCCCGCCAACAGGAAGCGTTGACCCGGCAGGCCCAGCAACTGGCCCGGCAGACCGAGCAGCCGGCCCAGACCGCGCGCAGCGCCCCCCTCCGCACCGAGGAGTCGGAGAAGGCCCTGGAAGCATTGAAAAAGGGCGATGCCCAGGAAGCCCTCAAGAAACAGGATCAGGTGGCGCGCGAACTCGATCGGCTGGCTGCCGATCTCGATCGGGCCCTCCGGCTCGGGCAGGATCCGCGCGAGGCGGCCCGGCAACTGGCACAACTCCAGGAAGGGCTGAAGAAACGCCTCAATCAGGAGGCGAGCAGGAAAGACGCCACCGAACCGCTTGCCAAACGGCTTGAGCCGCTCCAGCGTGAACAGCAGGCTTTGCAGAAGGCCGCTGAGCAGCTGTCGGTGCCCGAGCAAAACCGCGAGGCGCAGCGTTCGCAAAAAGAGGCGACTACCCAGGCGCAACAGGCGGCCGACTCCCTCGACAGGCAGGAGGTCGCCCGAGCCACGCAGCAGATGGAGCAGACACGGCAGGCCCTGGAACGGCTGAGCAATCAACTCCCGGACCTCGCTTCCCGGCAACGCCAGGCACAGGCGACGCTCAATCGCCTTCGCCAGCAACAGGAGCAGGTTGCCCGCGAGGCAGAGAACGCTCTGCGCAAGCAAGCCCAGGCCAGGGACGAGGGCCAGAAGCGCCAGGCCGAGCAGGAACTGACGCGTGCCACACGCAAACAGGCCGAAATTGCCGAGCAGCTGAGCAAGCTCGATGTCCCCAAGCAGGAAGCGCGCAAGGCACAGGCGGAGGAAAGCCAGAAACGTGCCCTCACCGATCTGATGGATGGGCGCCGGCAGGATGTGGCTGCCTCGCAGGAAGAAGCGAAACGCGATCTGCAACGTCTGCAACAGGCGCTGGAAGGCCGCAAACTCCCTGACGAGATCGCCGCGGAACTGGCCCGCAAACAGGCGGAACTCGCCACCGAGGCCAAACGCCAGGCCCAGGATCCGAAGACGACCCCCGCGCAACAGCAGAAGTTGCAACAGGAGCAACAAAAGATCGCGCAGCAAGCGCGTGACCTGGATGCCCCGGAGGCGCCTCAGCGCAAGGCCGAGGCAGCCCAGGCGACGCGCCAGGCGGAACAGGCGGCGCAGGCGAAGCCGAAGGATGCCGATACCCCGCGCAAGATGGAGGCGGCCGCCCGCGCGCTGGAAGAACTGGCCCGCCAACTGAAAGGGCAGGAATCGCAGGCGGCCCAGGCGGAGCGTCTGGCACGACGGCAGGCGGAGATGGCCGCCGAGGCCGAACGACGGGCCAAAGAACAGCCCACGCAGCAACCGAGCGAGGAAGCGCGCCAACAACAACGGCAGATCGCTCAGGAAACCAAACAACTCCGTGGTGGTGAGGACGCCCAGGCCGAGAAGCAGAAAGCCCAGGAAGCGCTGACCCGGGCGCAAAACGGTGGCAAACCGCAGGAGCAGGCCAAGGCCCAACGCGAGGCCGCCGATGCGCTGCGTGACCTGGCCGACAAGCTCCAGGGGCGCCAATCTCCGGCGGAGAAGGCCGCCGAACTCGCTCGTCGGCAACAGGAGCTGGCGCGGCAAGCCGCCCAGGCTCCCAGCGAGCAAAAGCCCGCCGAGGCAGCCCAGAAAGCCGCCGACCAGCAACGTGAGCTGGCACGCCAACTCGGACGCTTGCCCATGAACGAGCAGGGCGAGGCCGGCAAGCAGGCGGCCGAGAAGGTGGCCCAGGCACAAAAGGCACTGGACCAGGCCAAAAAACCGAGTGAGGCGCAGAAGCCACTGGAAGAAGCGGCGCAGGCACTCGAGAATCTGGCCCGCCAGATGGCGAAGGCCGAGCAACAGCAAGCCGCAACCAAACCGGGCGGCGAACACACCACCGCCAAGCCGATTGAGCAATCGCCTCAACAAATGGCTCGCGCGGCGGCTCAGCAGCAACGCCAACTGGCCCAGGCCACTCAGCAAGCACGCAACGAGGCCCAGCAGCAGGGCGGCGAGAAGGGCAAGCAGGCTCTCGAACAGGCCCTGCAAAAGATGGCCCAGCAACAGCAGAAACTCAATCAACAGGCCTCGCAGATCCCTGCTCAGGGGGCCCAGAAAGCGCTCCAGGAAGCGCGCGCGGCGATGAACAAGGCTCAACAGGCGTTGCAAAAGAACGATGCCGCCCAGGCGCAGCAGAATCAACAGGCGGCCGCGCAGGCACTCGAGCGCCTGGCCCAGCAGTTACCGCAACAGGCGCAGCAGGCGAAGACGCCCACGCAGGAATCGGCTCCCCCGCAAGGATTGCCCAGCAAGGAGCAATCGGAGCAGGCGCGGCAACTGGCACAGCAACAGCGTCAACTGCGCCAGGCGCTTGAGCAGATGAACCGCCAGCCGGCGACCGCTCAGCAACCAACCCAGAATCCGCTCGGCGAGCTGGCGAAGCAACAACAGCAACTGGCGCAGAAAGCGCAGCAGCTGGCCCAGAATGTCGGCAAGCAACAGGGGGCGCAGTCTCCCTCCACGCAGCAGGCGCAGAAGTCAGCGGAGGCTGCCCAGCAGGCCAGCCAGAAGACGCAATCGGGCGAACTCGCCCAGGCACGCCAGAGCGGAGAGAAGGCCGCTGAGGCGTTCCGCCAGCTGGCGCAACAACTGGGACAGACTCCCCCCAGCAAGACCGGCCCGCCCAATCCGGCCCCGGCGCAGCAAGCCAGCGAACTGGCCCGGCAACAGGACGATCTGAATCGCAAGATGCAGGCGCTGCAAGGTAATCCGGCCGCTCAGCAGGCGCAACAGCAAGCCCAGCAACAGAATCTTCAGCAACAGACCGCCGAGCTTGGCAAGCAGTTGCAACAACTCGCACAGGGGCAATCGGGACAGAGCGCTCAGCAAAGTCGACAGGCGGCCCAGCAGGCGCAGATGGCGCAACAGGCAATGCAACAGGCGCAGCAGGCCAGTCGGCAGGGGAATCAATCTCAGTCGCAGCAAGCGCAGGAGATGGCGGCCCGTTCCCTCGAACAGGCTGCCCAGCAACTGGCACAGGGACAACCCCAGCAGAACCCGTCGGCCAGTCAACAACAGGCCGGGCAGTCGGTCCAGCAAGCCCAGCAGCAGATCGGCCAGGCCCAGCAGCAGATGCAACAGGGGCAGAATCAGCAGGCGCAGGGGTCGATGCAGCAGGCCGCTCAGTCGCTTCAACAGGCCGCTCAGCAGCTGGCGCAGCACCAGCAACAACGCGGTCAACCGCAGGGAAGCAGCGAAAAGCCCGAACTCGGCGCGGCCGAGGGCGGTTTGCCCGATCTGAGCAAGTATGTCCCCGAGATGAAAAAGTACACCGGCCGATCCTGGGGCCAGGTGCCCGGCAAGCTCCAGAACCAGGTCTTGCAGGCGATGAAATCCCAGTATGGCGAGGACTATGCCCAGCGCATCAAGCTCTACTTTGAGCAGATCGCTGATACGCAAAAGAAGAAGTGAGCCGCGCTCGACGCTTCGGATCCCAACCGTCTCCTCGGAGATCCCCTTCGCGCAGAGGGGATCTCCGAGGAACTGTTCTGCTTGCCGCGAAGGAATCACCATGCGACTCCCCGTCGTCACGCTTCTTGGTCTCACCCTGCTCGCGGCGCCCGTGCAGTCAAAGTCCAGGCAACGCGAAAGCCCACGCCAACCGCTGGTCGTGTTGCCCCACACCCTCGCCTACCTGGAGAAACAGGACGACGCGGCACGCAAAAAAGAAGTCGACGACGCCATCAAGCGTGCCCTTGCTTTTCTCAAGAACAATCAACAACCCGATGGCCACTGGTCTCGTGGCAATGCCAAGAATCCAGCGATCACCAGCCTGTGTGTGATGGCCTTTCTGTCGGCGGGGCATGTCCCGGGGGAAGGCCGTTATGGCGAAACGATCGAAAAAGGGATTCGGGCGGTCCTCAAAATGCAGCAGACCAACGGGTTGATCGCCAACAACGGTCAGCATGAGATGTATCACCACGGCATCAGCACCCTGATGCTGGCCGAGGTGATCGGGATGACGCAGGGCCAGCTGGCGGAAGACATCCGAAAAGCCCTGGAGAAAGCGGTGCGGATTATCCTGATCGCGCAGCGCAGCGGGCAGAGCGAAACCGATGCCCATCGCGGAGGGTGGCGGTATCGCGTCGCCGGGACGGATACCGATATCAGCGTCACTGGCTGGCAGATCATGGCGTTGCGCGCGGCCAAGAACGTCGGCTGTGACATTCCTCCCGAACGCATCGATCGCGCGGTGGCCTATGTCAAGCGCTGTCAGGATGGCTCGAATGGGGGCTTTCGCTACGAACCGCATCGCCAGGTGACGGTCCCCTGCACCGGCACGAGCATTCTGTGCCTGTCGCTGTGTGCGAGCAAGAAAGACCAGTACAAGCAGGAGATCGAGCGCGGCGGAGCGTATCTGTTGAAGCACCGTCCCCACTGGGGCGGCGGATTCTTCTTTTACGGCGTTTACTACTGCTCCCAGGCGACGTTCCAGCTGGGAGGGACCTACTGGGACTTTTATCGGCCCCAACTGCACAAAATCCTGTTGCAGGCGCAGAAGCCGACCGGCTACTGGGAAGATCCGGACAGCTACGGTCCTCATTACGCCACGGCGATGGCGGTGCTGGCGCTCACGGTGGAGTATCGGTTTCTTCCCATCTATCAGCGCGACGAGGGCGTGCAGAAACGCAAATAGTCTTGGCCCTCGTATGGGATCCGGATTGTCCGTGTTATTCTCAAACGACCGGACTTCCTCACGCCGGCGGCACGGTTTGTCCTTTCTCTCAAGGAACCCCGATAGACAGCCCCTGAGGCAGGCTGTAAGCTAGGGAAGGTTCTGTCCAGGAGTTGTACTCGATGCACGAGCGCGCCTATTCACCTCCGTGGCTGTTACGGAATGGTCATGTGCAGACCCTTCTTGGCCATTTCTGGCCAGATCAGCCGTTTACGCATCCCAGCGAACCCCATGTGATCTCCCTCGCCGATGGCGATCAGGTTGTCGCGCACGATTCACTCCCCGAGGGGTGGCATCCGGGCAAACCGATGGCGTTGCTCTTGCATGGTCTGGGAGGCTCGCACGCCTCGAACCACATCTGCCGGATAGCACGGCATTTGCTGCATCACAATGTGCGCGTGGTGCGCATGGATCTGCGCGGCGCCGGGGCCGGATTGACGCTCGCCCGCAAAACCTATCACGGGGGGTGTTCCAGCGATGTTCGCGCCGTGCTGCGCGCGATGAGCGACTGGAGCATGAACTCTCCCCTGTGGCTGCTGGGGATTTCCCTGGGGGGAAACATCGCGCTGAAACTGGCGGGCGAGACCGACCATCACCCGGTTCCCAACCTGGCGCGCGTGGCGGCCATTAGTCCCCCGGTCGACATGCTCCGCTGTGCTGCCATGCTGGGGCGCGCGAGCAACCGACTCTATGAATGGTTTTTTGTGCGCGAATTGCTCGAGGAATTACGCATTCGCGAGGATCATTTCCCGGATCTTCCGCGCCTGCGCTTTCCCAGTCGGCCCACCATGCGCATGTTTGACGATCTGTACACCGCTCCGCAACATGGCTTTGCCAGCGCACTCGACTACTATCGGCGAGTATCCTCTCTTCCGCTGCTGGAGCGCATCCGGGTGCCGGCCTTTCTGATCACGGCACGCGATGATCCCTTTATCGCCGTGCAGCCCTTTGAAACGCTCCGCCTCCCCGATCATATTCAGGTGCGGATCCTTCAGCACGGCGGACACCTCGGTTTCCTGGGGCAGGACGAGGGAAATGGCGGGCTGCGCTGGGCGGAGAAATGCGTGCTGGACTGGTTTCTCCAGTCAGCACACCCGTCGTCTCTGGCCGACCGCTCTCAGTGGCAGCCCTCGGAGGAGCAGTCGGCCTGACCCCGGGCGTTAGCCCATGAGGCGTTGAAAATCCTCAAACAGATAACTGCTATCATGCGGTCCCGCTGAGGCTTCGGGGTGATACTGGACGCTAAAGAGCGGCCAGCGCCGATGGCGCATCCCTTCCAGGGTATGGTCGTTAAGATTGATGTGCGTCGGCTCCAGGTCCGCCGGTAAGGTCTCCAGGTCCACCGCAAAGCCATGGTTCTGCGTGGTAATCTCCACGCGGCCCGAGGTGCGGTTCAACACAGGTTGATTGGCGCCGCGATGCCCAAACTTGAGTTTGAACGTCGAGGCGCCCAGCGCGAGTCCCAGTAATTGATGCCCAAGGCAGATCCCAAACATCGGCTTTTTGCCGACCAGCTGTTTCAGGGTGTCGATTGCGTAGCGCACCGCCGCAGGATCGCCCGGACCGTTGGACAGGAAGATGCCATCGGGTTTGAGGGCGAGTACCTGGTCGGCGCTGGCGGTCCCTGGCAAGACCGTCACCCGACAGCCCACCTGCACCAGGCAGCGCGGAATGTTCCACTTCATGCCATAATCCATCGCCACCACATGATGGGTCGGAGCCCGCTCGGGGAGATAGGTGACCAGGGGATTCTCGAACCCTGCTTTCCACTCATACGCTTCACAGGGCACCACTTCCTTGACCAGGTCGCGTCCCACCATGCCAGGACTCTGCCGGGCCTTCTCGACCAGGTCCCGATCATTCAGCGCTTGCGTGGAAAGAATCCCCTTCATGGCGCCCTGCACGCGCAGCCGGCGCACCAGGGCGCGTGTATCAATCCCTTCCAGGCCGAGGATGCGATTCTGGCGCAGATAGTCGTCGAGCGAGCCCTGCGAGCGATAGTTGCTCGGCACGCGCGACAATTCGCGCACAATGAACCCCTGGACATGCGGAGTGCGCGATTCGAGATCGTCGTGGTTGATGCCGTAATTGCCAATCAACGGATAGGTCATGGTGACGATCTGTCCCTTGTAGGACGGATCGGTGAGGATTTCCTGATAGCCGGTCATGCTGGTGTTGAAGACCACCTCGCCGGCCGTTTCCCCCTCCGCGCCAAAGTGGCGGCCGGTGAACACGGTCCCGTCTTCCAGAGCCAATTTGGCCACCTGATTGGCCATCAGTCGATCTCCTGTTCCTGAAAAGTCAGCGTTTCCTGCGGCGTTGGTTGTCCGGCGCGGCGGGATGCTGCGTGCGTGGGAGCAATCCCTGGTCCTGTAATTTCTTGCGCAACGGAGGCAGCATCACGGTGGTGGGGAGAATCACCACGGTTTCCGTCAAGCGGTCCGCGTCACGACCAAGCGCCGCCACCAGGCGATCGGCGGTGGCACGATCGGGACAGCGAAAGATCATCGCGGGGGTGTAATCGACCGGGCGAACCCAGTCGGCCCATTCGCGCACCTCGCGCAGCACATTGGCAGGGACGGCGGCGCTGCTATGACGCTGCAGGCGGGCAAGCATTTCGGCGCCGGTCAACCCCTGCTGAGCAGCCCGAAGGACCGCCGACCGCGTCAGTTTCAACTGCAAGGTGCCCCCTGCGCCGCGCCCGCCCTGGCGCTCGCAGAAGGGGGCAAGCTCTGCGCTGGCGCCCGTCTGCGACCCGATGATGATGATAGTGAAGTCTGGCTGGACGAGCACCCGACCGGTGCCGCTATTTCCACCAACCAACTCCTCGTCCGGGACGGGTTTGCCAAAGTAGGCGTCCAGGCGGCGATGGCGCGCAACGCAAAGCCCGTGCGCAGGATCATTCCCCAGGATGAAACACCCCAGCGGAACGAGTCGTTCCCAGAGCAACTCTTCCATCGCTTGCCGGGCCACTGCGAGCCGCTCCAGCTTCATCGGGGGAATCATCCGGCTGTGATACTGAATGCGAACCTGCTCCATCTCCAAGCCCAGCATGAGCGGGTGGTCATTCCGGGTGCAAACATGGTCGAGAAAACTGGCCAGCGTGACAAAGGTGTCCCGCGGAAGCACCTGACAGGCATCGGAGAATGCTCTCCTGAGTGTAGCGCGTTCCTCGTCGTCGATCCGATGCCAGTATTCCTCATGCACACAAGGGGTAACCTTGTACGCGATCACCTCGGCAGCAAGAAAACGCCCATCGCTGTAACCGAAGCTGTAGGCTTCGTGAGTGTTCGAGGCGGGGGTGCTGTAAAACCAGTTATAAACGATCCGATATTGCTGCGCAAACGAACTGCCGAGCCAGGTCTTTCCTGGCTGGGTGAGTTCGAGCCACCGGCCCCCGTCGTGGGTTGCGGAGCGCACCAGCTTCAGATGGTTACTGAGCGATTCAACCACACTCAGGCGATACTCCACCGAGTCGCGCTGGTGAGGGAGAAAGCCAGCCGGCAGCGGAGCGAGACAGGCCCGAAACCGATCGGTTTCTTTCTGAAAGAGTCCTCCCTGTTGCCGGCACCGTGCGGGACCAGCAGCCAGTTCCAGCAGGAAGGCGCGCAGATCGTCGAGCAGGTATCCTTCCGGAGGAAAGAGATCCGCTGGGGACGCACATGCCACGAGCGACGGACGAGTCTCCTCCTGCCGCGCCTGCTGGCGTTGAGTCAGGACCGACGGGAGGAGTCCAACGAGCAGTTCGCCCGTTTCGGCATCGAGGGCTTCCACCAGGGCCAGATGTTCCAGCAGATCGCCCACGACCACCAGAACCTCGGCAGGTTGCTGTCGCGGCAACATGGTGGGCAGAGCACTGCGAGGGATCACCCCTCCGTGATTCTCGATCGCATCCACCACCCGACGGGCGAGCGGAAGGTGGAGTTTCCGAATCACCCAGTCGGGCCACTCCCCACGGGGAACAAAGAGGCGAAGAATTTCCTCCTGGCGGTAGATCAGGGGAAGCTTCTCGTTGACCACGATCCGATTCAGACGCTCCATCACGGTCATCCAGCGGAAGCGATTGCGAACGTAATCCTCCAGATTCGCTTCGGACGACTGCTGGAGCAGATGCGTGCGGGCCAGGGTGTGGATACGCTGCAGGAAATCGTAGGCATCCTTGCAAACGATCACACGATCGGGGAGTTTGGGGCGCGGTGGGGGTTGGCGTTGCACGAACCCGGCGTTGATGAGTTCCTGCAAGGTGTTGTCCGGGAAAACCGTCGCCTCGACCACGGGGTGCCGGACCACTTCCTTGGAGCCGGCCAGCCGAACCTGCTCGACTGCCGCCCGACGAGCAGTGGTCGAGAGCACCTGCCATTTGTGCTCCCACAGACTGTCACTGGACCGATTGGTTCGCACCATGGGATCTCTCGATAGTGTGCTCGCCGCTTGCGCGCGCTCCTGTTATGTTAAGCCGAAGCAGGTGTGCGACAATGGTCTGCGGGCGCACCCTTGCCACAGGCCAGGAACCCCACATGAATGCACCACTCCGACTGGCAGTCCTCCTCAGTGGCAGCGGCACCACCTTGCAGAACCTGCTCGACCATATCGCGCGCGGCACCCTCGCCGCCGAGATCGTTCAGGTGGTTTCCAGCAAGGCGGACGCCTACGGGCTAACGCGCGCCGCCCAGGCCAGAATCTCACGGCAGATTGTCGAGCGGAAAAGCTGCGCCACGCGCGAGGAGTTCAGCGAGCGTATCTTTGCACCCTGTCTGGCGGCCGATGTCGATCTGGTTTGCATGGCCGGCTTTTTGCAGCTGGTGTTCATCCCACCCGCATTGACGGGGCGCGTGATGAACATCCATCCGGCGCTCATCCCTGCTTTTTCAGGGAAAGGGTTCCATGGACGCCGCGTTCACGAGGCGGTGCTTGCTACTGGAGTGAAGGTGACCGGCTGCACCGTTCACTTTGCGGATAATGAGTACGATCATGGACCGATTATCCTGCAGCGCGTGGTCCCGGTGCTGGACGACGACACTCCGGAGACGGTGGCTGCCCGCGTATTTGAACAGGAATGTGAGGCGTACCCCGAGGCGATCCGCTTGTTCAGCGCGGGTCGATTACGAGTAGAAGGGCGTCGGGTAAGGATTCTTCCGGAGTCAAAAGAGGGAAGATGAGGAAAAAGGGGCTGGTCCGCGTCTTCCGAGCGAACCAGCCACAGCCACATGCGGAAAGCACGCCGTTACTTGCTCTCGGTCACTTCCAGAGTGATGCAGGAGATGTTATCGCGTGAACCAACATCGAGTGCAAACTTGCACAACCCGTCGGCGCACTCCTGCATATCTTGCTTTTCCGCGACAAAGTTCAAGAGTTGGTCATCGGTGACCACGCCACTGAGGCCATCGGTGCACAGCAGGAATCGGTCCCCGGCCTGCAGGGAAACCACCTTGACCTCGGGACCTTCTCCGACCTCGTTTGAGCCAAGATACTTCCACAGAACGTTGCGATAACGGTGGGATTTGGCCTCGGCGACGGTGATGGTCTTGGCCTCGACCAGTGCCTGGGCAATGGAGTGATCGACAGTCAATTGTTCGATCTTGTTACTCCGGATAAGGTAGGCCCGGCTATCGCCCAGGCCGGTGACGTACATCACTGAACTGCCCTTGCGCCAGAGGGCGAGGACGATGGTGGTCCCCATGTTCTTCAACTCGCGATCGAGGGCGGCCATGGAGATGATCTCCTCGTTGGCCTGCACAATCGCTCGGCGCACGATGGTCTTGGTTTCGTCGTTGCCCACGACCCCGCTAATATGCCGCTTCAGCTCGCGCGGGATGATTTCAATGGCGCGACGACTGGCCACTTCACCGGCTGCCTGCCCGCCCATGCCATCGGCCACCAGGCACACCGTCATGTCGGGGAATACCTTGACATCGATCGAATCTTCATTGTTCTCGCGATAATTGCCAAGCAAGGTACACTTGCCGACACTCAGTGTCAGGGCCATGGGGCCACCTCGTGATTGTACGTGTCGACCGCCCGGGGACGGACCGAACCAGGTCGGGGGCCACGTGAACCGACGCCTTGCACGGAGGGGGAAGCGGGTGCGTTCCGCTCACCGTGCGCTCAACCGGATGCTTCCGTCTGGCCCACCCTCTGCTCTGAAAGGCACCAGGAGAGAGCAGGTAGATCTGGAGACAGAACGCAACTCTATCTTGTAAATGGTAACGCGTGATGGATATTTTGCCAGTCCCAACTCAACGATTTTAAGGGATCCCAGCCTGTGTAATTGATGCGGTTGATATCTTCGGCCTTCTCGCGAAAGCAAAGGCGTTCCTCCCATCCCTGGCGCTCGCGCGGAAGAGTTTCTGCCCCGCGGAGCGAACCTCGCCCTTGTCTGGCGCGTCTTCTCCTCATACCATACACTTGCTCGTACCCGACCGCGGAAGTTTTCACCGCACAACTGATGTGCTTCCGCAACACGTACGAGCTTTCTTTTTTCACACACAGAACAATGCCTGATTCTCCTGCTCCCTCTCCTGGCCACGCTCCTCCTCCGTTTGAACCGACGGTTCCACGCGGGGTGCAACAGGATCTGCTCGAGCGATTGCTGGCGACACGGACGCGCGACCTGGCAGCCCTGGAGGCCGGGCATCGCGAACTGCTGGCCGCCAGCCCGGATCTGCATCGGCGTCTGCTGCGCTGGTTGGCGGCCCATGAACCGGAGAGTCCCATCCTGTCCGTTGGCCTGGCCCTCGTCGCCACCAGCGGGGATCCCGTCGGGCGCCAGCTGGTGACGCGCTTGATCGAGGAACTCCCCATCACCACCGTTGCCGATGTCGTCGATTACATCCAGGGTTGGTACGTGGATCGGCTCCATCTCAAGCAGGCGCGCAAGCGCTTCCAGGATGAGATGACCCAGGCGTACACCGCCACGGCCAACCTCGTCCGGGAGACGATGCAGGAGCAGACCGGCGTTACCACGCAGGATTTCCGTGGCGGCGAGATCCTCGTCACGCTCGGGCAATACGACAAGGTTCAGCAGGTGCTCGACTACCTGCAACTTCCCTATCAAACGCTCCCGTGCGGGGTGATTGATGAGTTGCCGCTGCGGGCCGATCAGGTGCTGATCATCAATTGTCCCGGCCAGTTTGCGGCTGATGAACTGGAGGTGGTGCGTCGCTTTGTCGCCAATGGCGGTACGCTGATCACCACCGACTGGGCGTTGCAGACCACCCTGCAACCAGCCTTCCCGGGCACGGTCGAGTACAACGGGCGCTCCACGTCCGATGACGTGGTCCCCGTGTCGTGGGTAGATCCCGATTCGCCCTATACCCGTGGCGTCGAGGTGCCGGGACAAACGATCTCGTGGTGGCTGGAAGGAAGCTCCTATCCCATTCGCGTGCTTGATCCGCGCGTAAGCGTGCTGGTGCGCAGCGCGGAGATGAAGCGAAAGTACGGCGAAGACGCCCTGGTCGTCACTTTCGGCTATGGCGAGGGACGGGTGTTCCACCTCACCAGCCACTATTACCTGCAGCGCAGCCAGGGCGACAAGTCCGTCAAGGCCGAGGAAGTGGTGCACAGCCTGGGTGGAAAGGCCATCATGGATGAGGCGATTACCTCCGGCGTGAGTGGCAGCCAGCTGTCCGCGGCCTATTCGTCCTTGCGCTTGCTGGCCAACATCCTCTACGAAAGCCGCCGCCAGTGCGGGGTGTGAGCATCCACATGACGCAGAAAGAAGAGATTCGCGAGCCGCATGGTCTGTTTCGCAACACCCCTCGGTGCTTGCGCCGGGCCATCGAACGGCGTCTTGCCGCCCTGGAAACCGATGCGGACCGCTTCGATCGCGAGGCGCTGGTGAACTTTGTCCGCCTGAAGCGGTTGCATGCGCTCCTTCATGTCCAACCCGGCGCGCGGGCGCGGGCCACCTTCTTTGGCAAACCCGTCCCAGGAAGTCCACGTGCCGCGCTGCGGGAATTGGTCCAGAGCCGTGATGATCCCCGTGCAGCGGCGACACTGGTACGTCAGTATCGCATCCCGTATCTGCTCGCCGAGGCCACGCTCGGGACAATCACGCCTCCGGTCGCCCTGGCACTGATCGAGACTCTCGATCCCGAGGAGTTGATCGGGCGCTTGCCCTTAATGGCGCGACGGGAGCTGCTGGTTGGTCCGGTGCGGGAAGCCCTGTTGCACCGTCTCAAGGAACTGGCCAGGCACCCGAGTGATCGCTTCTCCTATGCCAAGATCGAGTCGGTGGTGCGACAGGCGAACCTGGATCGACAGGTGGCGGCGGCTGCCTTTGCCCTGATTGAGACGGGGCCAAGAGGCGGACAGCTGATCGGCGACCTGGCGATGCTTGTGGATGTCTCCAGTTCGATGCCGCGCGAGGGCAGTTGCATTGAGCTGGCCGCTGCGATCGCCTGGCGCATCGATCAGGCTCTGGAGGAAGGAGCCCGGCTCCAGGTCTACACCGCCTCGACCGAAGGAAATGCCCTCGCCGTGAAACGCGAGAGCGGACTCGATCAGTGGCGTCGGGTGTTCACGCTTGGAGCACCCGCGGCGCCGGGGACCTCTCTGGGCGCTGCGCTCGATCGCCTGGCCGCGGAGGGAGGCGCCGTCAGTCGGTTGGTGCTGGTGACCGACGGCTACGAAAATCGTCCCCCGCGTTTCGTCTCCGCCTATGAGCGGTATCGCTCCTCGACCGGGCGTCGACCCACCATCCATCTGGTGCAGCCGACGGGAGCCGCCCAGCAGCTGGCGCGCGATCTGAAAAATGCCCAGATTGGCTTCACCGTCTTCACGGTCGATCGCCATCTGCTCGGCCTGGATGCCATGATCGCCTCCCTCAATGCCCAGGCGAGTGAGAACCGGATCGATCAGATCCTTGCCTTTCGCGAACCGTCCGAGTGAACGAACATCAAAACGCCGAGGGGAGAAGGGGTAATCTCTTCTCCTCTCGGCGTGGTTGTTGATGCCCCCTGCGCTTTCACACCAGCGCCCGTCGTGGACGCGCCAGTTCATGACTCAGCAGCAGCCGCGTCAGGGCGACCAACCCCACATACCAGATCCCCTCGATCACCCAGCCCAGACCGACCAGCACTAGCAACAGGGGGCTCGCCAACGGATTGTCGGTCACGAAGAACATCATGAACGTGCCCGCGAGCACAAGGGCGGAGAAGATCAGATAGAACTCAATCAGGCGCGTCACGGAACGATGTTCAAACCGTTGCGCAATGGCGCGGAGAAAGAACACGAAGAGGATGGTCGTTCCCAGATTTAACCCCACGCTGAGCACCTCGCGCACCGTGATGGCCGGAATCCGAAGCATCTGTTCCTGGTTCGCGCTGACAACCGCGGCCTCGCCACCCGAGAAGACGGCGGCGATCGTGCTGATGATGCTCAACCCCACTCCGGCTCCCATGCACACAATGCAGGCAAAAATAAGCCACCGTGCGCCACCCAGTTCCGGCGCATTGATGGCACATACACACTTGCCAGTGAAAATCATGATGGCCGCAAAGAACGAGAGGAGGGCGAGAATCCCCAGCCCGGCTGTGACCACCAGAACGCCCACCGAGGCCGAACTGTGTTCTTCTCCTGATGAGGCTTCAAGCAACACCCAGGCGACGAGAAGCCCCGCGAACACACCCTGCCCGAGTATCATCGCATAACCAATCAGAATGCGCGTCAAACCAGTTGCCACTCCTTGCCAGCCCGGTTCGAGTAGATCCTGGGGCGGAGGAGTCAACGTTGCGGAAAGCCCGGAGGACTCCTCGTTCATGCCGAGCAATTCACTCGTTTGCAGATAGGTACCCATGGAGGCGTCTCGAAGGATGAAGGTGCAGATCCACTGTTGCCGGTCGATTCAGGCAAGGGCGCGCGTCGCAGCCCCCACTCTCCAGCGCAACTCTAGCTCATAAAAACCGAAAACGGCAAACGGCCAGTAGTCCCAGGCGGTCACGGAGAGCCCGGTGTACGCGCCTGGGCAAGCAGGAAGAAAGCGTGAGCATTCTTGTTGAAAATCACAATCACGATGTGCATACTCGCTTTTGACTCGCAGCCAACTCTCGATATCGATTCGAGCCCGCGCCTGTTTCGTGGGCAATTGCGCCGGCGAACCCGGGCCTCGTGGATGGTTCCCTGTCAGCGGGAGAATTCCCCGACGGTGGGGAGCGCGTGATGAAGATCTGGTGCCGGTGCCTGGAGAAGAAGCCCGCTTTTCGGGATCGTCACAACTTCACCCAGGAGCAACCCATGTCCGCTGCCCCCCAGAGCCCAGAAGATCGGTGGACTGACCTGTTCAACGCACTGGAGTTCGTCGAAAAACGATTCGCGCAATGGACGGAACAGGGAGTGATCTCCCCTGCCCTCCTCAACCGTTTGCAAGAACAATGGAACGCGCAACGCGAGAATTGGGACAAACGTCGCAAGGCGAACCTCCCCGACCCTGGCGACACGGGACTTCGCGAGGGGCGCGCCGGGGAATCCGCTACCGCACATTCCCTGCGATACTGGGAGTTTGTCATGAAGGTGGTTTCGGGGCTGGCGTTCGAGGATTTGTTGCCGCTGGCTCAATACGACATTCTCCAAACCGAAATCCTGGAACGCCAGGCCGCGCTGGCTGCGCGTCTCGCTCCTGAAGACCTCGCGCACGTGGTGGTTGTCGAGGCCACGAGCGCGGTGGCAACTCCGGTATCGGCGGTGAAACTCCCTTCAGGAACGTCCCCCCGCTCCCCTTCAAAAGTACGTGGAGAGGCACCCAAACCCCGACGGACCAAGCTGGAGATCCTTCTTGACCCGCGAAACAGTCAGTGGTTACTGGCGTTCGGGGGAACCTTGATGGTGACCGGGCTGATCATCTTCCTCTACATCAACGACTTTTTCACGCCAAGAACGACGGCGAGCATTCTGGGGATTGCCAACCTGGGCGTGTTGCTCGCCGGCTGGTGGCTCATGTCCCGGGCCCACTATCTGCATACGGGACGCGCACTCACTTTGCTGGCCTGCTTCGTGATGCCACTCAACTTGTGGTACTACCAGGCGAATCAACTTCTCGTCCTGGATGGTCACCTGTGGATGGCAGCCATGGTGATCAGTGTACTCTACGCGATCTCCGCGTGGGTGTTGCGGGACGAACTCTTCGTCTACGTCTTTATGTTTGGAGTCACGTTAACGGGATTGCTGATCCTCGCCAGCCTGGAGCCATCCCCGCAGAAACTTCTTGAGGTGGCTTCCCCTGCAACGCTCCTGGTCGTGGTTGGGATTCTCGGTATTCACCTGGAGCGGTTGTTTCCTGCGGGGGAAGGGCCGTTCACGCGTCAACGATTTGGTATGGCTTTTTTCTGGTCGGGACACGCCACACTCGCCGCCGGTCTCTTGCTGGTCCTGGGCGCTCAGGTTGCGGGAGACTGGCTCTATGAACCGCTCTACCGTAGCACGTTTGAGCGCTGGGAACTGATGCCATCTCCGATCGTGGGCGAACTCCGCTGGCTGGCCATCCTCCTGGTGGTGGCCGGTACCTACGCATACATCTACTCCGATCTGGTGGTGCGCCACGTCGGGATCTACGTCCATATCGCCGCTGGAATGCTCCTGTGGCTCACGATCTTGATCATTGAACAATTGAAACTGCCAATCGGGATAGATACGATCATTGCCGCGCTGGCGCTCGTGTCCCTGATCATTAACCTTGCCCAGATCCGCCTGCTCCAGAACAGCCCCTATACCCGAGCCTTCCCCATCCTGGGAGTGCTGTTGCCGCTGCTTGCTGTGATCCTTGGAGTGGTTGTCTATTTCCGAGCCATCAGCATCGACATCAAGAGCGTCTGGCAGGTCCAACCACCGAGTTGGAGTTATCTGATCGCCATGGTGCTGACCGCAGTCTCCTGTCGCGTGGGAGCGTATCTTTATCGGACGACCTCTCCTCAATTGACCACCACCTACTTCTTTGCCACTGGGGCAGCCACCCTGACCGCGGCGGTTGCCTTGCTCGCATCTCTGGGGTTGACCTCCTGGCAGTCCCACGCCCCGATTGTGATGCTGATTCCCATTGTTTACCTCCTGGCCGCCCATCTGTATCGCGGGCATTCACCGGAACGCCCGCTCCTGTGGGTTAGTCACACCGCGACGGCGATCATGCTCGTTTCCAGCATCGGATCGAGTATTGATGGCTTTCGCACCATCGTGGAAGATCCCTCCTTGAACCTGTCGCTGGCCATCTTCTTTGTAGAGGCGGCCTTGTTCTACGGGCTCGCAGCCGTCCTCTTTCAACACGTGGCCGCGATCCATCTGTCTTCCGCCTTGTTGTGTGGGGCCATCTGGCAATTGCTCACCTATGCGGGAATTGATGGCGAATATTACATCCTGGCGTTTGGTGTCGTCGGGGTTCTCCTCCTGCTCGCCTATCGCTTCGCCGTGCTGGAACGCTTCGGCAGTCAGCGCTTGCCCGCCGCATCGTTCCAGAGCGGCATCACGCTCGTGGGGCTGTCCTTTGGACTGTCTGTTTTGCTGGCACTGAACCGTCTCAGCACCCACCAGGTGCGCTGGGCCTTCGTCGGAATGGCCCTGACCCTCACCCTCGTCCAGTTGATTGCCCTGGTGCTGGTACGTCACACTCCCTGGCGGCGCTGGTCCGTGCTGACCATGGTTGGGCAGGCGCTCGTTGCCTTCCTGGCGTTGACGAACGTGAGCACACTCTCGCCGGGACAGAAAGTCGAAGTGTTCTGTGTCAGTACCGGGATCCTGTTGCTGGTACTGGGCCACATCGGTTGGTATCGAGAAGAGGAACGGCACAATGACCTGGTCAGTTTCGCTCTCTTTCTTGGTAGCGTGCTGGCAGGGTGTCCGCTGGCGATCGCCACGCTGGTGGATCGCAGTCGGAACGATTTTATCTTCCTCAACGAGGCAGGATTCCTGGCCACCGCCGTGGTGTTGCTCACCAGCGGCTATCTCCTCCAACTGAAATCGACCACCCTCGTGGGGGCGTTTTTGACCGTTCTATACTTCATGACGCTGTTGATTTATGTGCCGTGGAACCGCCTCAGCTGGATCTCCATCGCGCTCATGGTTGGCGGAGGGATTCTCTTCACTCTTGGGCTGCTTCTGAGTGTTTTCCGCGATCGCCTGGTTCTGTTGCCCGAGCGCATCAAACAACGGCAGGGGGTCTTCCGCGTCCTTGCTTGGCGGTGAGCGAGTGCCCTGGCCACCATCTTCTCCTAATCCTATCTTCCATGGAGCGTGGAGCCCGTCCGCGCTCCATGAAATCTTCTGCAACGCCGCTGCCGAGAAGCATTCGTGGGTTTGCCCACGGCGTCGTCCCACCGTCTGCAACAGGTTCGATCATGAAAATGGCACGTCTCTGTCAGGCGGCGGCGAGCGCGGCCTGGAGTGCCTGCACCAGCAAGGGGTCCTGATCCGGGAACACCGTCCGCAGATCGAGAACCACCGCGCCTGCCCGGACCCGCCCCATGACTGCCGGGGTCCCCGTGCGCAGGCGCTGGGACAACTCCCCTGCGCTCCAGGTGGTGGCGTTCACCTCCAGCACCATGGTCGGCATCGTTTGATCCGGGAGCGAACCTCCCCCAACGTAGGCGACATCCGATGCCAGGCGCACCTCCTTCAGCCCCGGGAACGGGCGAATGCGCTCGAGCAGCGCCTCTCCCCGAACACGCAACTCCCCCAGCGTCAGGCCCAGCATGCGCAGCGTGGGGATGGTCCGCAAGGCCCGCTCCTCGTCGAGATAGAGGCGAAGGGTTGCCTCCAGGGCGCTGAGCGTTAACTTGTCCAGGCGAAAAGCACGCATAAGAGGATCTTTTTCGATCTTTTGAATCCATTTGGTGCGGCCCACGATAATCCCCGCCTGGGGGCCGCCCAGCAGCTTATCGCCACTGAAAAGGACCAGGTCCGCCCCCAGGCGTACACTCTCCTTGACCGTGGGTTCGCCCTTCAACCCGAATTGCTCAAAATCGACCAGCGCGCCGCTGCCCACGTCGTCAATCACGGGTAACTGATGACGGCGTCCCAGGTGAATCAGGTCTGCCAGAGGAACCATGCGCGTGAAGCCCGCGATGCGATAGTTACTGGTGTGAATTTGCATCACGGCGCCCGTGGCCGGGGTGAGCGCCTTCTCGTAGTCGCTCAGCCGGGTGATGTTGGTCGTCCCCACCTCGCGCAGGATCGCACCACTGACCGCCATGATCTCGGGGATGCGGAAACTTCCGCCAATCTCGACCAGCTGCCCCCGCGAGACGACGACTTCCTTTCCCTGACAGAGCGCGCGCAGCACAATCACGGTGGCCGCCGCATTGTTGTTCACCACGGTCGCCGATTCCGCGCCAGTCAGCCGCGTAAGCCAGGCACGAATGGGGCTCTGGCGCGAGGAGCGTTTCCCCGTCTCCAGGTCCAGTTCCAGGTTGAGATAGCCGTGTGCTGCCTGCGTGACGGCCTCGACCGCGGACCCCGCCAGCGGGGCACGGCCAAGATTGGTGTGCAGAACGATCCCGGTGGCGTTGATCACTGGCCGCAAGCGCGGGCGGAGCTCACTCTCCAGGCGCACCCAGACCCGCTGTGCCAGCGTTGGGGCGTCGGGGACCTCACGCTCGGGGTGCTGGCGCAGCGTTTCGCGCAAGGTGGCGAGTTCCTCGCGGATCAGCGCGACAACCTGATCGCGGGGATGGTCCCCCTTCTGCGCCAGCGGGCCGGCGTCAAGGATCTGGTTGACCGCCGGTAATCGCCGCAGGGGATTGTTGCTCATGGTTGCTCGATCACAGGGTCAGGGGACATTCAGAGGCGCTGCGCGAGTGAGGGTATTCTGGTGGATCCTCCCGAGAGTCGCAAGAGGCGAACCCCTCAGGGAGTTTTACGCTCCTTTGAGAAGGAAATCTGGCGAATGCGCACCCAGTCTCCCCGATGCCCTTGCGGAACGGGATCGATCCGCACGCCAGTGATCACCCCGCGATAGCGAACTGAATCCGCCAGTTTCACCGTGTATAGACGCATCTGCCCATCGCCCTGGATCGGAAAGGATACGCTCCGCTCCTCGCTGAGCCCGGGGTGTTCCAGGGTCGACCAGAAGATCTGCCCCGTCTTTTCGCGCGTCTGAAAAGCCGCCTCCAGGGTGAGAAGGGGAGCGCCCGTCGCGTGCCAGAACCCGGCGGGGCTGATCAGTTGCGGATCGCCTTTCTCCAGCAGAACGTTCAACTCCCCCTTGATCGGCCATCCGGTATCGTGAGCATTGTTATACCACCAGCCCTGGCGATCCCTGGCGAATTGATAACTGGGCGGGGTGAGTTTCTGGGCATGTTGCCCGACATATTTGCGAATGGCATCGAGTTTGTCGAGAATCAACACATAGTGATATTCATGACAGATATTGTGATCGAGAATCTCAATGCGGTTGGGCGCGAGGTAGCCGGTCGGGGAATCCTTCGTTCCTCCCTTGCCAGGTTTGCCGGCAAATCCACCGCTAAAGCTGTAACACCCCGGATGCCAGACTCCCAGCCCCCAGTTCTCGTCGTTTACCAGGGCAGCCCAGTTCTCGGTCGCGGTCCAGCTCGACCAGGGGAACCCATCGGGTTTCTTTTTCTCAATGCGCGTGAGGGAATCGCCGGTAAAAGGACGAGCGCCGGTGTAGGTGAATAGTCGATAATAGGGACCGTTGGTGTAGACTGCGGGTAGCTCCTGCATGCGGGCGCCATACTGGGTGCGATCAGCGCGCGCATTGGTGAGCCGACAGCGCACCTGCGCCGTTACCCCTTCGAGAGTGATCCACGTTTCAAAGGTGCATTCGCCCGGTTCGTTGTTGAGCGGCCACTGCATGGGGACACACTTGACATAGAGCGTCTTGCCATCGTTGCGATGGTCGAGTACCTTCGCCGGATTGCCATGATCATCGCCGGCCTGAACGGGATTCCAGCCCAGATGCTCCCAGTGTTTGGACGGACGTTTCTCCCCCACGACATAAGGGACGGGACCGCTGTAGTACGACATCTGAATCTGGCGGCCCCAGTCGAAGTTAT
The DNA here is from genome assembly GCA_029777335.1 of Planctomycetota bacterium. GTDB lineage: Bacteria > Planctomycetota > Planctomycetia > Gemmatales > Gemmataceae > JAKOSN01. The sequence continues at coordinate 2,310 of JAKOSN010000232.1, read as the reverse complement.
TGACCACATTCTCCCCCTTCGCGGAGAGAGAAAGATGGGTAATCGCTCCACCAAGGTGGAGATCCACCCCCAGGCGAAGGCTGCGATTGTCGAGAAAACTCATCTTCGGCGTGTGCACTTTTTTGGGCGGATCGGCCGTCACTCTGGCGGCGCCGAGGAAGGTCAGGAGCAAGCCCAGAACCGGCACGCATCGTGACATTGGTCTGTCTCACCTTATCTTTCCAGGCGCAGTGCACCCTGTACCCACTGAGCGCGTCTCACGTCGTTTGCGGATGAACTTCCCTCGTCAGAAGCCCAAGTTCGGTGAGCACACGCTCGATTTCCTGTCGTTTCGCCGCGGAGGGCCGTGCAAACGGTTCGACCAGGAGATCGTCGCACAATCCCAGGACCGCCAGCGCACCTTTCAATCCCTGAATCACCGAGGGAACAACCGGTTCTCCCTGATAGAGACGCCCCAGTGTCAGTACGCGCTGTTGCAACCGCTCGACCGTGGGGCGATCCCCGCTCCGCGCCGCTTCAAACAACTCGACGAAGAGAGTCGGAGTGATGTTCGCCCCGCCATTCACTCCGCCATCGCCGCCAAGCAGCGCGGTTTCGGCGAGCATGTGTTCAGGGCCGATCAGGAAGGTCCAGTCAGGGCGCTGCGCGCGCAGGGCGAGGGCCGCACGGAAGTATTCCAGATCACCCGAACTATCCTTGATGCCAACAATGCGCTCGACCTCACAGCACCGACGCAGCGTGTCGAGGCTAATGTCCAGATGGGTGCAGGGCGGGATGTTGTAGAGCATCAAGGGCAAGGGCGATTCTTCTGCAAGCACGGTGAAGTAGCGCAGCAGTTCGGCTTGCGCCATCGGGAAGTAGTAGGGCGGAGCGGCGACGATGGCGGCAGCCCCGCAATCCTCTGCCCAGCCAGCCATCTCCAGTGCTTCTTCGAGGGACGGATCGGTGACACCGACCAGCACAGGCACACGGTCGGCGACCACTTCGCACACATGTTCCACCAGTTCATAGCGCAGCCGATAACTCAGACCCGGCCCCTCGCCGGATGTTCCCAGGATGAACAACCCGGCCACCCCACCCCGCACGAGGTGCTCGATGAGGCGATCGATCGCTTCGAGATCAAGCGTTTCGCGATCCTTCAAGGGGGTAACCATGGGAGGGACAATCCCTCGGAGAGGGGTGGGAAGATGCGATTTAGTCATGGCCGGAAGCTCCTTGTTTAGTGGCGGATGATTCGGTTGGCGCAGGTGCGGTTCGGCCCACCAGGCGACTCACACCCAGGCCAATCAGCAAGATGGTCAGGGTTCCCACAACAATCGTCATGAACGAGTGAAACGGGCTGCGCAGGCTTTGCCACGATTGGGGCCAGAGCGTGGTGGTGGAGAGAGTCAGCCAGAGAAGGACAAGAACGCCGACTGTCACCCCGCTGGCAGCAGCGGCGTTCCCCGCACGCCGGGCCATCAGCCCGAGGAGAAAGAGCCCGAGCATCCCTCCGCTGAAGATCCCCGCCAGCGACCACCAGGCGTCGAGGGCACTGCGGACATGGATCATCGCCAGGGCGACCCCGGTGCCGATCACTCCCCAGGCAATCGTGGCGCCGTACAGGATCACCATCGATTCGCGCTCGCTGGCCTGCGGACGGAGAAAGCGGCGATAAAAATCGGTCAAGGTCAGGGTTGCCGAGCCATTCAAACTGCTGCTCAGGGTGCTCATGGCGGCGGCAAAGATGGCGGCGATCAACAATCCCGTGAAGCCATCGGGCAGCCGATGCACGATGAAATAGGGGAAGACGTTGTCGCCCTTGCCGGAGGCAATCTCCGCGTGCAGTTCGGAGGGAAGCAGATCCGGCTGGGCCGAGTAGAAGGCGAATAAGCCCGCTCCAATGAAGAAGAAGAGCAGCGACGTGGGGAGGTAGAGCAACGCCCCCAGCCAGACCGACCGGTTCGCTTCGGTGGGGGTTTTCGCTGTCAGGTAGCGCTGCACATAGCTCTGATCAATCCCGAAATTTTGCAGATTGATGAACACGCCATAGACGAGAATCACCCAGAAAGTCGGCGCCGTGATCGACAGGGCGAAACTTCCCAGGCTGAACTTGTTGTGCTCCTGAGCGATCTGAAACATCTGCCCGGGCCCCTGGGGCATGCCGAGGGGAATCAGGATCGCACAGCTGAGCGCGCCGGCAATCAGAACCACGCTCTGAACCGCATCGGTCCAGATCACTCCTTCAATCCCTCCCAGGCAGGTGTACAGAGTGGTCAGCGCGCCGGTCACCACAATGATCACGCGAATATCCCACCCCAGCAATTGCTG
>JAKOSN010000231.1 GCA_029777335.1 Planctomycetota bacterium | reverse complement strand
TGCCTCCCTCGATCGTGTGCTGGATCGCGGTCGTTGGCATCGTCCAGAGCACCACGGTTTGGTCGTCGCTGGCGGAGGCAAGCCATGGCCGATCGTGCGCGATCGCCAGCCCGTAGACCGAATCGGTGTGTCCCTTGAGAACACCGAGAGCCTTCCCTTCGCGCACCTGCCAGAGTCGGACCGTCCTGTCCTGTCCCGCACTGGCCAGAAGTCCCGAGGGCAAAAAGACACAGCGATAGACATTGCTGGTGTGGCCCCTGAGCACCGCCCCGGGCTTCCCGGTCGTCGGATCCCACAGCCGCACGGTGCGATCGCCCGCCGACGAGGCGAGTATCTTCCCATCGGGGGACCAGGCCACCCCGTAAACAGGTCGCGTATGTCCCTTGAAAACGTGCCGTTCCTTTCCGGTCGCCACCTCCCAGATCCGAACGGTGTAATCGTCCTCACCGCTCCCCGACGCCAGCCAGCGGCCATCGGGCGAATAGGCGACCGCATAAACCGTCCCCAGATGTCCGCTGAGTTTGCGTACGGCCTTGCCCGTTTGACAATCCCACAGATAAATCGCCTTGTCCCCGCAGGCCGTGGCCACCTCTTTGCCCTCGGGGGAGAAAACCGCCTGGTACACCGCCCCGTCGTGCTTCAAGGTGTGGATGGCCTTTCCCGACGCAACGTCCCATATGCGCGCGGTGCCGTCCTCACTGGCGCTCAGCAGGAGTGTGTCCTTCTTTCCCAGCGCGAGCGAATAGATGTTGTCTGTGTGGCCCTTGAGTGCCTGGGTTGGCTCCACCGCAATGGCACCAGCCGTGAGCGTGAGAAAGCCACACAGCGCGAGCAGATGGCTGGATCTCGGCATGAGTGTTCTCCGAGGGGACCGCGCCAGGCGCAACTTACTCCTTGCTCCCCAGCGTCGGGGCGCGCGTGGCGAGCACGCGCAGGCGCACATAGACGCGCGTTCCAACCGCCGGCGCGCGATTCATGTGAAAGCAAACCATTGGCTTGGGATCGTAGATCGGGAAGCGATTGTCGGCGATGATCCCTCCTGGACAGTCACACGGACAGGCAATGCACCCGGTGCCGGACTTGTGAATGGCCCCGCTTCCATGAAAGACAAAGTGCGGCGTCCATGGTTTGTCGACGGGTTTGCCCTGTACCAGCACGCGCTCGGAAACGAAATGCTCGTAAGGATACTCCAGCCACCGGTCGCCCTTCTTCCAGAAGATGGACAGGATCACGGAATCGCCTTGCAGATAATCCTCCGGCCTGGTGGCAGGAGTAAGCCCGCTCCGTTTTCTCCCCTCGGCCATGCTGTAGTGCACCAGCGAGCGCGCCCCGACATCGTTGAGCCCCCTGGCAACTGTTTCGGTGGGGACATCGACGAGGAAAACGAAATAGCCGGCCATCGTCGCATCGCCGCCCGCCGCCTTGCTGCACCCCACAAAGGCCTGAACGCGCTCCCCATACGCGTCGATGCATGGTTTACCCCGGGGAAATTGGACAACCGCAGGGAGAATCACCTCGCCCCGGTCCTTGTTGGTAACGATCGTTCCCGGTTCGGGGAGTTTGTCCGTGTCTGGAGCGGCGCTGACTTCAGCGGTGCACAGCGAGAGGAGCAATCCCGAAACAAGCAGGGCACGCATGAGAATTCCTCGCAGAAAGGAAGACCGCGCTGGCACGCGCCCGCAGGATCCGCGCCGACGCGAGGAGGACGCACGTCCTCTTCGGGTTCAGGGTAGGCAGCCGGGGAAAGGTCGGCAATCTACCCGTGCGGATCGGCGCTGACCAATTTCCCTGTGGTCTCTATTATGCCCTTTTAGCAGCGTGTCCTCGCAAGGGGTTCCATGGTGTCTGTCGCCACCTTCTCACCACCCGCTTCCACCACCCCCGTCCCCCGGCAGGAGTATCTCCGCCGCCTCGAGGACCGGGAACGGCTGCGCTCCGCCCTGACCCGGCGCGAACGCTGGCTCGGGTTGGCGCGGCTCTCGGTCTTCTTCGCCGCCCTCGCGATGCTCTGGATGACCTTTGCGCAGCACTGGTTCTCGCCCTGGTGGCTGCTGCTCCCGCTCGCCCTCTTCTCTGGCTTGCTGGTGATCCACGAACGGGTCACACGAGCCTGGCTCAGTGCCGGGCGTGCTGTCGCTTTCTACGAACGGGG
>JAKOSN010000230.1 GCA_029777335.1 Planctomycetota bacterium | reverse complement strand
TAACTTTCATCGCTATGGCATCAACATCCTGCTCTTTGCGCGCGTACTTCCGGGCATCCGTGGACCGATCTTCATCACAGCGGGGGTAATGCGGCTGCCCTTGCGGCGCTTTATCATCGCCGATGGCATCTATGCCATTCCCGGGGTGTGTCTGCTCTTCTTTTTATCGTGGTGGTTTGGCGATCAGTTTCGCGATCTGGTCATCGCCTTTGAAAATCGGGTGGGACATGCGCGCCCGTTCATCATCCTGTGCTTCCTGCTCCTGGTGGCGGGCTATCTGCTCTATAATTTTCTGAAGCATCCAGTGAGCACAGGCGATCCGACCGAACTGCCCCTTATCGGCAATCAACTGGCCCGACAGATCGAGGAATCCTCCGACGAGAATCTGCTCGCGGAGCGCTCGCTCGAAGCCACGTCTCAGGCGGTTTCCGAACCGGCGGCTCCCCTCGCTGAGCGGGGGAACGAACCGCCCTCGGAACCGGCGAACCGATAAACAACGAGCAAGGCGGGAGTCATCCACAGAAACCAGAAGTACTCTGCGCGCCCAATGATCAGTGCCAGGGCCAGGACGTTGATCAGGGCATACCCCAGGAGAGCCAGGCGGGCGCGGTGGCGGTCGTGGCACAGCAATACCGCGCTGTGCAGAATCGGCACCAGCAGCAGAACCAGATCGAAGGGCCAGGCACCATAAGCGGCGGTCAACATCGACGCCAGCAACAGGAGCGGCATCTGGTGCGACCATTGCCAGTTGCGGCGCTGTCGGAGCCAGTAGGGGACAAACCAGACCAGTCCCGGCACCAGCGCCAGAAATTGCAGGCGAAAGTGTTCGGCCCCCAGCGCCAGGCGAAGGAGGGTTCCCAGGGTGGGGGAACGATATTGCGCCGGGGGATGCGTGGTGATCGTGTGCCAGTACTGGCCGAGCACGTCGGGGTTGCAGAGCAGAGCGAGCGCGGTCAAGGCCAGTCCGGTGAGCGCGCCCCCAAGGAGGAGCGACCAGCGCCGGTGCTGCAGCGCCCAGAGGAGCAAAGCGAGCCAAAAGAGATAGGTTAAATGCGGTTTGATGGCCAGCAAGACAGTCGCAGCGCCGGCGAGCGCCCACTGGCCGCGTTTTTCCAGCGCGAGAAAGGCAACCGCGCCGAGTAGCAGGAGCGGCGAAATCTGCCCCGCGGTGAGCGCAAAATATGTGGGCAAAAAGGTGAACGTCAGGGCCCAGGCGAGCCAGCGGTCGTCGTCGGCGCCTCCCTGAATCCGCCAGAGGAGCGCCGTGCCCAGGAGCAGGACGCCCAGTTGCACCAGCAGCCATACCAGATGCGCGGGCTGCGCCGGGAGGAGGCCAAAGGGCATCACCAGCGGTAAGGTCCAGGGCGGATTCCACATTAACACCCCGTCCTCGGTGCGCCCCGTGGCGCGTTCCAGCTGATGGATCAACTCGGGGTCGTAGGGGTTGGCGCCCTGGGCATTGAGTCGTCCTGCCGCCCAGTATTCGACGAAGTCGTACAGAGGGAGGTGCAGACCGCTGCGCGCCAGCTGAGCCGCCAGGGCGAGCGACGCCAGCAGGAGCGCGCCTCCCAGAAGCAGACCGCGCCGAGGCGAGGGGGTCGCGAGCGAATCCACCATAGCAGACACCTCCCACCACCGTTGCTCGAACAGCGTGACCAGCAGCGATCACGCTGTGCAAGGATAGGTCAGTGGCGCGGTGCGAGCAAATGGCAGATCACCACAGCGGTCTCTGCCCCAGTTGCCGACGGAGCAAGCCGATCTGGCCGACGTGAATCATCTCGTGATGCGAACACCAGAG